>DATLFP010000147.1:0-4460 GCA_035540955.1 Acidimicrobiales bacterium | reverse complement strand
GAAGATGGCCGAGACGATGCCGCCCGCCACCACCAGCTTCCGCCGCGGCAGCCGGTCGCCGTAGTAGCCGACCGGCACCGCCAGGAGCAGGATCACCGACAGGTTGAGGATGACGACCATGCCGAAGCTGGCGTCGCTCAGGCCGAAGTGCTCCTGGATCTCGGGAGCGAGCGTGCCGAACGCGGCGGTGTCGAACTCGTCGAAGAAGTAGTTGAAGAACAGGATGGCGAGCGGGAAGGTGGGATCACCGCCGGTCGCCTTGGCGAAGTACTCCTTGACCCGGTTCACGGCGTCACCCCCACGAGCTCGTCGT
Source organism: Acidimicrobiales bacterium (assembly GCA_035540955.1). Classification (GTDB taxonomy): domain Bacteria; phylum Actinomycetota; class Acidimicrobiia; order Acidimicrobiales; family CADCSY01; genus DATLFP01. The sequence goes on along the minus strand of DATLFP010000147.1, from coordinate 4,147 downwards.
CACGATCACCGGCCGGCTGCTCGTCGAGCGTCGGTGGTGGCAGGTCGTCCACCACCCGCTTGTCGGCCACCAGGCTCGGCACGAGGATCCCCCGCCGGTCCGAGACCCACCGCAGGTACCGGTCGCGGATGCCGAAGGTGATCTGGCCGAGGCCGCCGGGGAACAGCAGGAGGAGCACGATCATGCCGATGCCGGTCACCAGGAGCTGGAACTCGGCGGGCAGGAAGTACTGGGTGCCGCGCACGTAGGCCGCCCCCAGCACGGCACCGCTGAGCGAGCCCATCCCCCCGATCACCACCATCGAGAAGATCAGCAGTGAGATCTCTGCCGGGAACCGGTCGGCCCGCAGCTGCTGCTGGTGGTAGGCGTACAGCGCGCCGGCCACGGCCGCCATGAAGCCCGAGGCCGCGAACGCGCCCAGCTTGGCGTAGACGATGCGCACGCCGAGCGCCTGGGCGCCCTTCTCGTTCTCCCGCTGGGCGATGAGCACCCGGCCGAAGCGAGCGGCCCGGAGGTTGCGCCCGACGAGGAGGGCGAGGATCAGCGCCGCGAAGCACACGAAGTAGAAGTTGCGCTCCGGCGTCACGTCCCAGATCCCGAACAGCACCGGGCGGCGCACGGCGCTGGCCGACCGGAAGATCTCCCAGGTGAAGAACCAGCTGCCGGCGGTGAGCGCGAACGCCAGGGTCGTGACGCCGAGGAACATCCCGCGGATGCGGAGGGCGGGCAGGCCCACGACGACCGCCACCGCCGCCCCGGCGAGGCCGGCGAGCAGCAGGATGAGGAAGAAGTCCATCGGCTCGGTCCAGGTGGCCCACCGCTGCCCGAGCAGGGCGCCGACGCCGACGACGGCCCAGTGGCCGAGCGACAGGTTGCCGCTCCAGCCGGTGAGGATGACCAGCGAGATGCCGATGATCCCGTAGAGCATGATCACCGAGATCAGGCTCGCCCGGCTGCCGGGGACGGCGAAGGGCAGCCAGGTGAAGACCGCGAGCCCGACGGCGACGAGACCGAAGCGGGCCCAGCGGACCTCGGGCAGCTTCGAGAGCTCCCGGGGCACCGCCCGCACCTCCTGCACGGCCTGCCACGTCGAGGTCCCGCCCTCGAGCCGGCCGATCCGCCGCCGCTGCACGAGGAGCGCCACGAGGATCGCCGCCAGGAGCAGCCCGGTGTCGGGCCCCGACCGGCTCGTGCCGAAGAAGATCACCTGCTGGCCCATCGTGAGCAGCACCGCAGCCCCGAAGGTGGTCGGCAGGTTCTCCATCCGGCCGATCACGGCGGCGGCGAGGGCGACCATCAGCAGGGTGAAGCCGCTGAGGGAGCCGAACTGGAAGCCGACCACGGGCGCCCGGAGGATGGCGGTCACCGCCGACAGGAAGCCGGCGACCATCCAGACGATCATCGAGACGCGGGTGACCTTGACCCCGAGCAGGCGGGCGCGGTCGCTGTCCTCGGCGGCCGCCCGGGCTGCGAGCCCGTAGCCGGTGCCCTGCATGAACCACACGAGGGCCCCGAGGACGATGGGGGTCACGATGAGCACGAAGACGTGGTCGCCACGGAAGACGACCTGACCGAAGGTGAACGACCAGCTCAGCGGCGTGGTGAAGGCCCGGTCGATCGACTGGTCGGAGTTGAGGGCAGCAAGGATCAGCTCACCGGCGCTCAGGAGCTGGGCGACGGCGATCGTGGCGACGGTGAGGATCAGGCGGGGAGCCTTGGAGAAGCGCCGGATGATCAGCACCTCGACGAGGGCGCTCGACACGACGGCGGCGAGGAGGCCGACCACCACGGCCAGGTAGAACGGCCAGCCCTGCACCTGCACGAGCCAGGCCGCCAGCGTCGCCGCGAAGGCGCCCAGGGAGCCCTGGGCGAAGTTGATGATCCGGTTCGACCGGTAGACGAGGACCAGGCCCATCGCCAGCAGCCCGTTGAGGGCGCCCAGCACCAGACCCTGCAGGAAGATCCCGTTCGGCACGTAGGAGTTCATCCCGATCAGCAGGTAGCCACCGACCCCCTTGCCGAGAAGGACGATCGACGCGAACCCGGCCAGGAACACGAGCGCGCCGCCCGCCTTGCCTCGAAGTACGTCTGCCACCGCTGCCACTTGACCCCCAGAGATCTGATGCGTGCCTCAGGTCATTCGACGCCCTCGACCACCGACCTTCCGAGACGAGCGGTGAATCTCCGACAAGGAGCGCAGGGAGGGCACGTCGAACAGGAAACCGACAGTCATGTCAGATCTGGGGGTCAGCTGATGCGGAACGTCCGCCAAACCGTCGCGGTGGTCATCGCGCTCGTCCTGCTGGCGAGCGCCTGCTCGAAGCCCGAGAGCGGGGGCGGCTCGAACGTCGCCGCCGGGACGGCGAGCGGGGTCCCCGATGTCGACGCGCCGGTCATCGCCGGCGGCACCATCCCGACCGACGATGCAGCGGCACCGGCCGACGGCACCGTGCCCGCGGGTGACGGCTCACAGCCCCAGGCGGCCGGCGCGCCGGGCACCGCCGATGCCCCGTCACCGCGACAGGTCGACGAATCCCAGGCCCACGCCGTCGGCGCGCAGGTCCACCCCCAGTCGAGCGATCGGGTCCAGCCGTACTACGCGGGCGTGACCGACGACAGCATCAAGCTCGTCTTCTCCACCGACGCCACCAGCTGCGGCGTCAACGTCGTGAACGCCCTCACCGCCGCCGGCGGCGCGCTGCCCACGACGAGCCGCTTCTACCGGGCGGCGCCCACCGCCCAGAACGACGTCCGCGCCGAGTCGCGCGAGGCGATCGACCTCATGGTGAAGTACTGGAACGACAACGCCATGGACGCGGTCGAGTACTTCCCGAACATCGCGGCTGTGATGGAGCGGTACAACACCCCCGGCAAGCCCTTCTACGGGCGACAGCTCGCCCATGAGATCGTCGACGGCGGCTCGAACCAGTGCCCCGAGAAGACGACCGCCGCCGCCAAGGAGGCGATCGAGAAGAACGCCTTCATCGTCTACAACAACTACGACGGCGCGCAGTACAACATGGCCGCCGCGCTGAACGCGCAGCCCGCCAACCGGCGGCCGATGCACTTCGGCACGCTGTGGCTCTCCGATCAGGACTACGACCGGTTCGCGCCGTACGCCTGGACCCAGTTCGCCACCGGCAGCACGATCGTCCGCCAGTACGCCAGCTGGGTCTGCTCCCGGGTGGCGACCGGCGAGGTCCCGGCCCGGGCACCGACGGTGTCCGATCCGAAGAAGCGGGTGTTCGGCCTCGTGCACACCAACCTCGAGCAGGACGTGCGCCTCGCCAACGAGCTGAAGGGCTACCTGAAGCAGTACTGCGGGCTCGAGCCCAAGGAGATCACCTACGAGGGCACTGACTTCGGCAAGGCGCAGCAGGACAACCCGAACGTCATCGTGCAGCTCCAGGTTGCCGGCGTGACCTCGGTGCTGATGCTCACCGACCCGATCCAGCCGCTGTTCCAGCTGGCGATCGCCAAGCAGCAGAACTACTTCCCCGAGTGGATCTGGTCGAGCTTCGGCTACACCGACTCGAACACCGTCCAGCGCCTGTACGACCAGGACCAGACCAAGGGGAGCATCGGGACCAGCAACCTCGGCATCCCCGGCGGCTTCGGCTTCGGCGCCGGCGACCCGTTCTGGATGTACCACGAGTACCACAAGGTCTCGCCGAACAGCGGCCGTCCGTGCGATCCGACCAGCGACGAGGGCATGAGCCACGACGAGCAGTACTGCAAGGCGCCGGGCGCGCTCGTGACCTGGTACTACACGATGCTCCCGTCGATCGGCGGCATCCTGTTCGCCGGCCCCGACCTGCGACCCCAGACGGTCTCGGCCGGCCTGCAGAACTACCCGACCACGCGGTACGGCGGTGACGGTCCCACCTCCGATCCCCGCCCGGCGCTCGTCGGCGCCGGCGAAGGCAAGTACGGGTTCATCGTCGATGCCGTCGAGTGGCGGTGGCGGCCCGACTTCACCTCGCCCAAGCCCGAGGAGAAGGCCGGTTGGGTGGAGTACCCCGACTGCCAGCGGCACTACATCCAGTGGCCCGACCACCTGGCGCCGATGTGGGAGCGCGACGGACCCAACTACAACGCCTGGTGCGGCGACGCGAACGGCTACCCGCGCATCCTGGAGTCCGACACG
>DATLFP010000146.1:0-33058 GCA_035540955.1 Acidimicrobiales bacterium | reverse complement strand
TGGATGCTGAAGACCCTCGCCGGCTGACCGAGGTCTGCGCGCCCGGACGACCCGCCCGCACCCCCGGGGCGGGTCGTCCGGGCGCGCAGACCTCGGTCAGCCGGCGAGGGTCTTCAGCATCCAGGCGGCGGCGACGTCCTCGTGGCGAGGGGCGTCGAGCGAGGCCAGGGCGGCGGCGACCTCCTCGCGGCCGATGCGCTCCTCGCGGGCGCGCAGGAGCGCCTCGAGGTACTCCCCGGGGAACTCCGGGTGCGCCTGCATCCCGAGCGTGCTCGACCCGATGGCGATGACGGCGTTGGGGCAGTGGTCGGTGCTGGCGATCACGCGTCCATCGGCGGGCACGAGCGTCACCTGGTCCTGGTGCATGTAGAGGAGGCGCTGGCCCGTGTCGAGGTCGTGGGCGCCCACCCCCCACGCGGCCGCCTTCTCGGTGCGGCCGCCGGTGAAGTGCGCCAGCAGCTGGTGGCCGAAGCAGATGCCGACCACGGGCACGCCGACCTGGTGGGCGTCGGCCACGAACGAGCCGGTTCGCTTGATCCAGTCGAGGTCGTCATAGACCGAGTGACGTGAGCCGGTCACGACCCAACCGGCGCACTCCTCGGGACGGTCCGGGAGCACGCCGCCGACGGCGTCGTAGCGGACGAGGTCGACGGTGGGCAGCAGGGCGGCGAACATGTCGTGGTAGTCGCCGCCGATCGACCGGAACCGGTCGGCGACGTGATCACACTCCAACAGCCCGATGCGCGGCATCGGCCGAGTCTTGCAGGAGGACCCGTGGACCGCGATGAGCTCCGAGCGCGCCAGGCACCGATCAAGGAGCGCTACCGGGAGGACCCGGGAGCGGCACTGATCACCCTGCGAGCGTCCGGTGAGATGGGTGAGGGAGTCAGCTGCTCGGTGCAGACCGGACGGGCGCTCGTGGAGGCCGGCCTGCATCCGGCGACCGGAGGCGACGGCTCCCATGCGTGCTCCGGCGACATGCTCCTCGAGGCGCTCGCCGCGTGTGCCGGCGTCACCATGCGATCGGTGGCGACGGCCCGGGGCCTGCAGGTCTCGGGCACCGTGACCGCCGAAGGCGACCTCGACTTCCGTGGCACCCTCGGCCTCGATCGGGAGGCGCCGGTCGGGTTCCGGGAGATCCGGCTGCGGTTCGACGTGCAGAGCGACGCCTCCGACGAGGACCTGGCCAAGCTGCTCGAGACCACCGAGCGGTACTGCGTCGTCCTCCAGACCCTGGCCACCACCCCGACCCTCACCGCGGCGTACGCCTGACCCGGATCAGAGCGGGTGGCGCAGGTGGAAGGACTTGGGGCGGGTGAGGACCTCGTAGGCGAGAGGAGAGAGGCTCACGCCGCGGCCGGTGTCCTTCACCCCGGTCCAGGCCAGTGCCGGGTCGAGGTAGTCGCACCGGTTCAAGTACACGGTGCCGGTCTCGATCCGGTCACCGATGGCGACCGCGTCGTCGCGGTCGGCGGTCCAGATCGACGCCGTGAGGCCGTAGCGCGAGTCGTTCATGAGGGCGATCGCCTCGTCGTCGCCGCTCACCGGCATGATCCCGATCACCGGTCCGAAGCTCTCCTCGGTCATCACCCGCATCGAGTGATCGACGCCCACGAGCACCTGCGGCGGCAGGTACGGCACGCCTCTGAGGTCGGAGCGGCCGAGGAGCCGGGTCGCACCCATCGCCTCCGCCTCGGCGACCTGGTCGCGCACGAAGTCGGCGGCCGACTCGCGCACCATCGGACCCAGCGTGGTGCCGGGGTCGAGGGGGTCGCCGAGGACGTAGCGCCCGGCGAGGTCGACGAAGCCGTCGACGAAGTCGTCGAACACCGACCGGTCGACGTAGATGCGCTCGACCGCGCAGCACGACTGCCCGCTGTTGAAGAACGATCCGTCGACGAGCTCGGCGACCGTCGCCGGCAGCGCGGCGTCGGCCCGCACGTACGCCGGGTCCTTGCCGCCCAGCTCGAGGTTGATCCCGACGAAGCGGTCGGCGGCGGCCCGGACCACGGCATGGCCGCCGGGCACCGAGCCGGTGAAGGCCACGAAGCCGACCCGTTCGTCGGCCACCAGCGCCGCCGTCTGCTCGTGATCGGTCTCCACGTGCTGGAACACACCGTCCGGCAGGCCGGTGGCGGCGAACGCCTCGGCGTAGCGGCGGGCGACGGTCGGCGTCTGCGAGGAGACCTTCAGCACCACGCTGTTCCCGGCGACGAGGGCGGGGACGACGCCGTTCACCGACGTCAGGTACGGGTAGTTCCACGGGGCGAGCACGAGCACGACACCGAGCGGCTCGCGGCGGATGAACCGGTCGAAGCCCTCCTTGGGGGAGGCCGGGAGGTCGGCCAGGCACGCCTCGGCGATGGCGGCCATGTGCTCGACGCGCTCGGCGAATCCCCTGCGGATCTCGCTCGGCGAGTGTGCGATCGGCCGCCCCATCTCCGCGGAGATCTCGGCGCCGATGTCGGCCGCCCGGTCGACCATCCAGTCCCTCATGCGCAGGCACGCCGCGGCGCGCTCCGGCACCGGCACGGCGCGCCACGCCCGCTGGGCGTCGACGGCGCGAGCGAGGACGTCGCCCATCAGATGCGCTCGAAGTAGCGGCGCCGCTCCCAGTCGGTGACGGCGGCGTCGAACGCCGACTGCTCCGTGCGGGCGAAGTGCGTGTAGTGGTCGACGACGTCGTCGCCGAAGGTCGCTCGCGTCCACGACGACGACGAGAAGATGTCGGTCGCCTCCCGCAGCGAGTGGGGGACGTGAGGCAGGTCGGTGGCGGCGTACACGTCGCCGGTGAACTTGGGTGGAGGCACCCGCTCGTTGCCGATGCCGTCGAGGCCGGCCGCCAGCAGGCTGGCGAGGGCGAGGTACGGGTTGCAGTCGGCCCCCGGTATGCGGCACTCGATCCTGCGGGCCGGGCCATGGCCCACGAGACGGATGCCCGCCGTGCGGTTGTCCTCGCTCCAGGCGAGACGGGTCGGCGCCCACGACCCGTCGACGTAGCGCTTGTAGGAGTTCACCGTCGGCGCCAGCAGCAGCATGATCTCCGGGGCGTGATCGAGCACGCCCCCCACGAACCAGTGCAGCTCGTCGGGGTCGTCCTGGAACGCCGCGGCGTCGCCGCGCCACAGCGACACGTGCACGTGACACGACGAGCCGGCACGATCGCTGAACGGCTTGGCCATGAACGTGACCGACAGGCCCTGCTGGTCGGCCAGCTCCTTGAGGCATTGCTTGAGCACGACGTGACGGTCGGCCATCTCGAGGATGCCGGTGTAGCGGACGTTGAGCTCGTGCTGGCCGAGGCCCCACTCGCCCTTGGTGTTCTCCACCGGCACGCCCGATCGGTGCAGGTGGCGGCGGGCCGCCTGGTGGAGTCGCTCGGTCCGCGCCCCCTGCAGCAGCTGGTAGTCCTCGAGGTACCAGCCAGCGGGCTCGGGCGAGGTGCCGCGAGCGACGTCGCGGTACGGCGTCTCGAACACGTAGTGCTCGAGCTCGGTGGCCGCCATGGCGGTGAAGCCGGCCGCCGCGGCGGCGTCGACCTGCGCTCGCAGGACCGACCGGGGCGCGATCGAGGCGCCCTCGACGTCGCACAGCACGAGCGCGGTCGCGTCGAGCCACGTCGCCAGCCGCAAGGTCGACAGGTCGGGCACCAGGTGGATGTCGCCGTATCCCTGCTCCCACGACGCGAAGCCGTAGCCGGCCACCGGCTCCATCTCCATGTCCGTGGTCAGCAGGTAGTCGCAGGCGTGGGTCCCGTCGACGGCTGCCGACTCGAGGAAGAACGAGGCGTCGAACCGCTTCCCGCACAGCCGGCCGTAGTGATCGGTGAAGCCCACCACGACGGTGTCGACCTCGCCCCGCTCGACGGCGACGGCGAGGTCGTCGACCGAGAGCGTCACACCGGTGGGACGGCCATGTGGCCATCCATCATGTCGGCCATCACCTGCTCGATCACCGAGCCCGCCTCCTCGGTCCACCCGCCGGTCACCCCGCCGTAGATGGCGGTGCTCTTGGGGGTCTCGTCCCGGTGGGCTTCCGCGTAGGTGACGGCCTCGGCGAGGTCGGCGGCGAACGCCTCGACGACACCGGGCTGCGTCTGGGGCCGGGTGACCGCCATGTGCAGCGCGTTGGGGTACTGCTGACCGTTGAACCGCCAGCCCTTCGGCCGCATGAAGTCGGCGACGTGGTACACGTCGAAGGCGTCGGAGGTGAAGGAGAAGAGGAACGTCGGCTCGCCGAGCATCCGCAGCTGCGGGTGGGAGCGAACGGCGTCCTGCATCGCGTACGAGGTCTCGAAGATCTGCCGGGCGTAGCGCAGGTAGCCCTCCCGTCCGAGGCTCACCATGGCCGCCCACGTCGCCGCCAGCAGCCCACCCGATCGCGAGCCCTCGATGCCGGGCGAGCAGTACTTGCCACCGCTCCAGTCGGTGAGGAAGAAGTACTGCGCGTTGCGGAGCGACTTGTCGCGGAACGCGCACACCGAGGACCCCTTGAACGCATAGCCGTACTTGTGGGTGTCGGCGGAGATGGAGGTGACACCCGGGAGCCGGAAGTCGAACACCGGGATCGGGTAGCCGAGCTCCTGGCCGAAGGGGAGGATGAAGCCGCCGAGGCAACCGTCGACGTGGAGACCGACACCCTTCTCGACGGCGAGGTCGGACAGCTCGGCCATCGGGTCGATGGTGCCGTAGCCGTAGTTGCAGGCCGAGCCGATCAGGGCGACGGTGTCACCGTCGATGTGATCCCGCACCCAGTCGACGTCGACCTGGGTGGTCTGCGGGTCGACGGGCGCCTTCCGCACCTCGACGTCGAACAGGTGGCACGCCTTGTCGAACGCCGGGTGGGCGGTCTCGGGCTTGATGATGTTCACGCGGTCGAGGCCCCGCTGTTGCCGGCCGTGCTCGCGGTAGGCAAGCACGGCGTGGAGGATGGACCCGGTCCCGCCGGTGGTCACCAGCCCGGCCGGCTCGGTGCCCGTCACCGCCTCGGCGTGGAGGAGGTCGAGGGTCATGGCGATGATCTCGCCCTCGAAGCGGGTCTGGCTCGGGCAGATGTCGCGCTGCAGGGCGTTCACGTGCGCGTACAGCCCGAAGGCGCGGGTCATGAAGTCGTAGTGCTCGTGGTCCCCGCAGTACATCGTGCCCGACACCCGGCCCGACTCCCAGAAGGCGTCCTCCTCCTTGGCCATCGTCTCGAGCTGCTGCAGCACCTCCTCGCGGGACATGCCCTGCTGCGGGAGGGAGCGGTTGACGCCGTAGCGCTCGGCGTAGGGGAAGCGGGCCATGGCGCGCAGGCTACGCCCGCCGGGTCGCTCAGGCGGCGGCCGGATCGAGGGGCGCATCCATCGCCAGCTCGGTGCCGTCGAACCGGAGGCGGGCGGCGGGGTTGGCGCGCCGCACGAACGCCACCACCGGTCGGTTGTCGGCCATCATCGTCGCCGTGAACCGCTCGACGCCCTTGCGGCGGGCGGCGCCGCCGAGCTTGCGCATCAGCATCGAGCCCACACCACGGTGCTGCCAGGCGTCGCTCACCACCACGGCGACATCGGCGGCGGCGGGGTCGTCGGGGAGCCGGTCGTAGGTCGCCACCGCGACGATGTCCTCGCCCTCCACCGCCACCAGGGCCTCGCTGCAGCACTCGCTCGGGTGCACGATCAGGTCGAACAGCCGGTCGTCGATCCTCGGCACGGAGAAGAACCGGCGGTACAGGGTCTCCATCGAGAGGCCGCGCAGGAACTCGAGCACACGCTCGCGGTCGTCGTCGCGGAGCGCCCGGACCACCACCTCGTCGCCGCTCATGCCGGGTCCTTCGCGAGGGAGCGCACATGGCGCTCGAGGTGGTCGCACACGCGGTCGACGTGGGCCGCATCGCCGAACAGCTGATGCAGCAGGAGGGCGCCCTCGACCGACGACGCCACGAGGGAGGCGGTGGCGTCGGCGTCGACGCCAGCTTGCAGCTCGCCGCGCTCGACACCGCGGCGGACGAGGGCGGCGACCAGCTCGAGGAGCCTGGCCATCTGAGCCTGCGCCCGCTCGTGCAGCTGCGGGTCGACGTGGCACGCCTCGACGGCGGTGTTGAGCGTGGGGCAGCCGCCGGGGAACGGCGGATCGTGGGCAAAGGCCCGGAACGCCTCGATGACCGCCACCAGCTTGTCGGGAGCATCCGCCGCGGCCCGCACGCGTTGCGCGATCAGCTCCCCCTGCAGGTCGGCGTTGCGGTCGTAGGCGGCCAGGGCCAGCTCGTCCTTGCTCCGGAAGTGGTTGTAGATGCCGCCCTTCTCCAGCCCGGTCGCCGCCATCACGTCGGCGAGGGTGGTGGCGTGGTAGCCGCGGGCGTTGAAGACCGGCCCGACCCGGTCGAGGATGCGCTGACGGGTGCGGTCGCCCTTCGTGGGGTTCATGCTCGGAGAAAACCGACCGTGCGGTCGGTTCTATTCCCGGGCGAGAGCCGCGCCACCGCCGGGGTCTACGGTCGGACGGTGGCCGACCCGACGGCACTGGTGCTGGAGTCGCCGAGGACCCTCGTCCCCCGCGGTCTGCCGCGCCCCGAGGTCACCGCCGACACCGCCCTGCTCCGGGTCGAGGCGTGCGGGCTGTGCGGGACGGACCACGAGCAGTTCACCGGACTCCTGCCCGGCCCGATGCCCTTCGTGCCCGGCCACGAGACGGTGGGCGTGATCGAGGAGATCGGTCCGGCCGCCGCCGAGCGGTGGGGCGTGGCCGAGGGCGACCGGGTGGCCGTCGAGGTGTTCCAGTCGTGCCGCGCCTGCCCGGCCTGCGCGGCGGGCCACACCCAGCGGTGCGAGCAGCACGGCATCGCCGACATGTACGGCTTCGTCTCGGTCGACACCCCGCCGGGGCTCTGGGGCGGCTACGCCACCCATCAGTTCCTGGCCGCCGACTCGATGGTGCTCCCGGTGCCGGCCGGGCTCGATCCGGTGACCGCCACCTTGTTCAACCCGCTCGGCGCCGGGGTGCGGTGGGGGGTCGTCGTACCCGGCACCGCCGAAGGGGCGGTCGTCGCCGTCCTCGGCCCCGGCGTCCGCGGCCTGTCGGCCGTGGCCGCCTGCCGCGATGCGGGCGCTGGGTTCGTGATGGTGACCGGGGCCGGGGTGCGGGACGCCAGCCGGCTCGAGATGGCCCGGCGGTTCGGCGCCGACCTCACTGTCGACGTCAGCGCCGAGGACCCGGTCCGGGCGCTGCGGGCGGCCACCGGTGGGCGCCTCGCCGATGTGGTCGTCGACGTCACGGCCAAGGCTCCCAGCGCGTTCGGCCAGGCGACGCGGCTGGCGGCCGTCGGGGGCACCGTGGTGGTGGCCGGCACCCGCGGGTCCGAGGACGCGCCGGGCTTCCATCCCGACCACGTCGTCTACAAGGAGCTGCGGATCATCGGCGCCCTCGGCGTCGACACTGCGTCGTACCGCGCCGCCCTCGCCATGCTCGCCGGCGGGCGACACCCCTTCGACGAGCTCCCGCGCCAGGTCGTGGGCCTCGACGGCCTCCCCGAGCTGCTCGCCCTCATGGCCGGCGAGCGCGACGGCGTCCCGCCCGTCCACGGCGTCCTCGTCCCCGGGTAGCCCCCTACCCGGCGGGGAAGGCGTCGACGATGCCCTGCACGCGGGTCTCGAAGACGGGGAGGAACTCGCGGTCGGTGAAGATGTGCAGGCGCCGCTCGCGGATGGCCGCCTCGACCATCAGCGCCACCTCGGCCGGTTGCCTGCCGGCCTCGAGGAGGGCCTTGAACGACGCCGCCTGCTCCGGGTCGGGCGTGAAGTCCCGGCCCGAGAGCGACGCCGGCCGGTTGCGGGCCGAGGTCGTGATGTCGGTGTTCACGAACCCCGGGCACAGGACCGAGACGCCGATCTTCCCGCCGGTGAGCGCGAGCTCGGCGTTGAGCGTCTCGGAGATCGCGACGACCGCGAACTTGGTGGCGTTGTACGGGCCCATCATCGGCCCGGCGATCATGCCCGCCATCGACGCCGTGTTGACGATGTGGCCCTCCTCGCCCGAAGCGAGCATCGTCGGCAGGAAGGCGCGGATGCCGTGGATGACGCCCCACAGGTTGACCCCGATCACCCACTGCCAGTCGTTCGTGGTGAGCTCGGCCATCGGACCGCCGCCGCCGACCCCGGCGTTGTTGCACAGCACGTGCACGGCACCGAAGGTGTCGAACGCCTTCGCCGCCAGCGCGTCGATCGAGGCGCCGTCGGCGACGTCGGTGACGACCGGCAGCACCTCGACGCCGTCCTCGCGCATCGATGCCGCCACCTCGACGAGCCGCGGCTCCTCGACGTCGGCGAGCACCACGTTCATCCCCAGCGCGCCGAACCGCTCGGCGAACGCCCGTCCCATCCCGCTGGCGGCGCCGGTGACGACCGCAGTCCGTCCCTCGAAGGTGTCCATGGGCCGGACACTACGAAAGGAGCGCGGCGGTCTCCGAGTCGGCGGGGAAGAACGTCTCGATGGCGAGCTCGGCGAGGGTGATGTCGACCGGCGTGCCGAACACCGCGATCGTGCTCATGAACGACAGCACCCGGTCGCCGGTCCGGATCCGCAGCGGCAGCAAGACCTGCGAGGGCGACAGGTGGGTGTTGGGGTGGCGTCGCCCGACGAGGTCGCGGATCTCCTCGAGCAGCTCGACGAGCTCGGGGTCGGCCGATACCGCCACCTGGTGCTGGAGCCGGGACAGCAGGTGGTCGGCGTACTCGTCGAAGTTCTCGATGCGGGGCCGCAGCCCGTCGGGGTGGACGCTCACGCGGTAGACGTTCAGCGGTGGGCCCAGCAGCGCCGGGTCGACACCGTCGACGAGGGCGAAGGCCCGGTCGTTGGCGCTCACGAGGTCCCACCGTCGGTCGACGGCGATGGCGGGGAACGGATGCCGCTCGAGCACGAGGTCGATGGCGGCCCGGGCCTGCTCCATCTCGGGGGCGGTGAGCGCCGTCTCCCGGTAGAGCGCCGCGAACCCGGCGGCGTTCAGGAGCGCGTTGCGCTCCCGCAGCGGTACGTCGAGCTGTTCGGCGAGGTGCACGACCATCTCCCGACTCGGCCGCGACCGGCCGGTCTCGATGAAGCTCAGGTGCCGCGAGGACACCCCCGCCGCCGACGCCAGCTCGAGCTGGCTCATGCGCCGCGTCGCCCGCCAGGTGCGCAGCATCGTCCCGAAGTCGGAGCCGGCGGTGGCGAGCGCGGTCATGCCGCCGACGGTAGTGAGCGGGCCGGTCGGCGACGACTACCAACCAGGTAATCGTCGGAGCGCGGGACCCGCGCGCCAATGATCGCATGACCACCACCGAGACCACTCCCATCCCGACGATCATCGACACGTACTTCGCCATGTGGAACGAGGCCGATCGGGACGCCCGGCTCGACCTGATCGCCCGGGCGTGGGCACCCGAGTGCCACTACGTCGACCCGCTGTCCGACGTCGAGGGCCACGAGGCGCTGGCCGACATGGTCGACGGCGTGCGGGCCCAGTTCCCGGGCGCCACCCTCCAGCGCACCGGCGACATCGACACCCACCACAACGTGCTCCGGTTCCCGTGGAACGCCGTCGGCCCGGACGGCACGGTCATCGTCGAGGGGATCGACGTGGGCATGCTCGCCGACGACGGTCGCCTCCAGGCCATCGCCGGGTTCTTCGGATGAGCCGCTGACGCCTGCGTAACGTCGGCGGCATGACCCGCCGCCTCGAAGGCCGCCGCATCCTCGTCGTGGGTGCCGGCACCCAACGCAGTGACGACCCCGACGCCCCCGTCGGCAACGGCCGCGCCATCTCGGTCCTGGCCGCCCGGGAGGGGGCGTCGGTCGCGTGCGCCGACCGCGACGAGGCCGCCGCGGCCGAGACGGCCCGGCTGGTCGAGGCCGAAGGGGCGACGGCGACCGTCCACGTGGGCGACATCACCGACGCCGACACGTGCGCCCGGCTGGTCGAGGAGGCCGACGGCGCGCTCGGAGGTCTCGACGGCGTGGTGCTCAACGTCGGCATCGGCGCCGGGGGCCGGCTCGAGGGCACGTCGCCCGAGCAGTGGGACCTCGTGTTCGACGTGAACGTGCGGTCGCACTTCCTCGTGTCGCGCGCCGCGCTGCCCCGCATGGGCGAGGGGAGCGCCTTCGTCTACATCTCCTCGGTCGCCGGCCTGCAGCCCGGGAGCCGGCTCCCCGCCTACGACTCGTCGAAGGCGGCGCTCGGCGGTCTCATGCGGCACGTGGCGATGGAGGGGGCCCGGAAGGGCGTGCGAGCCAACGTCGTGGCGCCTGGTCTGATCGACACCGCGCTCGGACGGTGGGCGAGCCGGGGTCGGCCGTCGCGCGATCGGACCCCGGTGCCCCTCGGCCGCCAGGGCACCGGCTGGGAGGTGGCGGCGGTGGTCGTGTTCCTCCTGTCGGAGGAGGCGTCGTACGTCACCGGCCAGGTCCTCGCCGTCGACGGCGGTCTCACGCTCGTCTGACGAACGCACCATCCGCTCAGGCGCCGCGTCGTGTGGCGGTTCTTTCACCAGACGAAGGGAAGCGCCACGAGAGTCGGCGATGGCCGCTACGCGGCGACGTGATCGACGGCGGGGAAGCCGATCGACGCGACGATGGCGTCGAGGTCGACGAGATGCTCGGCCTCGAGGTCGGTGAGGCAGACGCCGTCGATCTGCAGGGCCATGCCCGGCTCGATGACGATCAGGGCGAAGAGCTGGGTCAGCGCGGTGCCCTCGTGCTGCCAACGGAAGTGCTCGACGTGCGCCCAGCGCCCGTCGACCTCGACGGTGCGCTCGGCGAGCAGCGCGAACCCCGGGTACTCCTCGATCTGGATCGACCGGAGGGCGGCCAACCCCCGGGCGAGGCCATCGGGCGTCGGCGGGTCGAACGGCTCCCGGGCCAGCGCGATCGTCGGCCGGGCACCGGCCACGAGGGGGCCACCGAGGACGACCGCGCCGTCGGTGGACGGCACGCGCACCCACCCGTCGGGCACCGACACCTCGATGCCGAGCGCGGTCGCGGGCGAGGTCAGCTCATGCAGTGCGGTCAGACAGGCTCAACGGTACGTGCGCGCCGCCGGAGGAGAAGTGGATACCCGACGCCGACGACCAGCGCGAAGAGCAGCCACTGCCCGGCGTAGGAGAGGTGGGGGCCGGCGTCGCGCGCCGGCGGGTCGAGCCTGATCGGGTAGCCGCCGGCGCCCTCGGCCGGCGGCGCCGTCTGGCTGAGCCACAGCGGGATCAGCGGGCGCCGCGTCTGCTGCTGGATGCGGGCGACGTCGACGCGGTTGAGGATGGCGAGCCGGCCGTCCACGGCGTCGCGTGGACCGAGCCCCCGCCGCTGCGACGCGAGGAGGATCCCCTCGACGGTGACCGTCCCCGGCGGCGGACCCGGTGGCCGTCGCTCGAGGTCGGTCGGGATCCAACCCCGGTTGACCAGCACCGATCGCCCGTCGGCGAGGTCGAGCGGCGTGACCACGTGGAAGCCGACGGTGCCCTGAAGCGAGCGGTTGCGGATCAGCACCTCGCCGTCGGCATCGAAGGTGCCGGTGGCGGTCACCCGCCGGAACTCGCCGGTGTCGAGGTCGACGCCGAGCACGTCGACCGGTGGGCCGTCCGCCCGCGCCGCGATCGCGGCGTTGCGCTCGCGGCGCTCGTCGTGCCGGTCGAGCTGCCAGAACGACAGGCGCACGAACAGCACGACCGCGGTGAGTGCGATGGCGTGGCCGAGGAGCCAGATCGGGCGCCGCCAGAACGGCGACGGCGTCGGCTGCTGGTTCACCCGGCGTCGGGGTCGGCGGGCTCGGGGTCGAGATCGGTGACGATGCGCTCGACCTCGAGCTTGGTGCGGGCGATCCGGTCGCGGCACAGCCCGATCAGCTCGGCGGCGCGTGCGACCTGCTCGGCGAGGACGTCGACGTCGAGCGCGTCGTCGTCGAGCCGGGTGAGGATCTGTTCGAGCTCGGTGATGGCGTCGGCCCACCGGACCTCGTCGTTGCTCATGGCGACTCCACGGTGCTGCGCACCTCGCCGTCGGCGAGGGTGGTGACGATCGAGGTGCCGGCCGCCGCGTCGGCGACCGATCGCACGAGCCGCCCGTCGGCGGTGCGGGTGAGGGACCAGCCCCGGGCCAGGACGCGAGCGGGGTCGGCGGCATCGGTGCGGGCGGCCAGCACGTCGATCCTCGAGCCGGCCTCCCGCAGGCGGGCCCGCGCCAGACCACCGACGCGGACGGCGCGCGCCGTCACCCGCTCGTCGGCGCGGCCCGTGGCCGTCGACGCCAGCGCCACCAGTCGCCCCGCGCGCTGGGCGAGCCGGTCGTCGGCCCGCCCGACGTGGGCGCGCGCCACCCGGGCGATCGCGGTCCACGCGTCGCCGGCCCGCTGGTGGGCAGCCCGCACCCGTTCGACGACGAAGGCGGCCGTCGCCGTGGGCGTCTTGAACGTGGCGTGGGCGACGTCGTCGACGATGCTCGAATCGATCTCGTGGCCGATGCCGGCGAGCACCGGCACCGGGTGGGCGGCGATGGCGCGCGCGAGCCGCTCGCTGTCGAAGGTGGCGAGGTCGGTGCGGGCGCCGCCGCCCCGCACGATGAGCACCACCTGAGGGCGCACGTCGGACAGGCGGTGCAGGGCCCGCAGGATCGACAGGTCGGCGTGCGCGCCCTGCACCTGCGCGTCGGCGATCGAGACCCGGAAGCCGAGACCGCTGGCGCGGAGCTCGGCGAGGACGTCCTCGCAGGCGGCGCTGCCGTCGCTCGTCACGAGGCCGACGTGAAGGGGGACCACCGGCAGGGCGAGCCGCTGCTGCGCCTCGAGCAGCCCCTCGGCCCGCAGGGCGGCGCGGATGCGCTCGCGGTCGGCCGCCATGCGCCCCAGCGTGTGCTCGGGGTCGACGGCCGAGACGAGCAGCGACAGCCGGCCGAACCCGAGCTGCACCTTCGCCCGGACGCGGATCTCGAGGCCGTCGCGCAGCTTGAAGTCGGGCCACGCGTCGAGCTCGCGGTCGATCCGGCGCCGGTCGCGGTCGAGCAACGTCACGTTGAGCGTCGACACCGGCCCCCGGCGGTTGTTGCGCTCGGTCAGCGAGAAGTACTGGTGGCCGTTGCGGTTCGGGGGCCGCAGCCCGTCGACCTCGCCCCGCACCCACACCTCGGCGGGGAACGCCGAGGCCAGGGCGCGGGTGATGCGGGCGCTGAGCTCCCCCACGCCCCACGTGCGCTCCACGTCGAACAGCGCCGGCTGCGCGCCCTCGGTCGCCACCCGCCCATCCTGCCAAGCCGGTGTGACATCGTGGCCATCCATGAGCGAGCTGGCGCCCGGCGTCATCGAGATCGACACCCTGCTCGGCGGCTGGGAGCGGGTCACCGCCGGCTACCTGATCACCGGCCCGGCGCCGGTGCTGGTCGAGACCGGGAGCCAGTCCTCGGTGCCCCAGCTCCTCGCCGCCCTCGACGAACTCGGCGTGTCGGCCACCGAGCTGGCCGGGATCGCGGTCACCCACATCCACCTCGACCACGCCGGCGGGGTGGGCGACGTGGCCCGGGCCTTCCCGAACGCCACCGTCTATGTGCACGAGAAGGGCGCTCGCCACCTCGTCGACCCCGAGCGCCTCGTCGCCAGCGCCGCCATGGTCTACGGCGACCTCCTCGACACGCTCTACGGTCGCCTCGACCCGACGCCGGCCGACCGGGTCCACGTGCTGGCCGACGGCGAGGACATCGTGATCGGCGGCGGGCGGGTCCTCACCACCATCGACTCGCCCGGCCACGCCAAGCACCACCTGGCGCTGCACGACTCCGACTCGGGCATCATCTTCGCCGGCGACGCCGTCGGGGTCCGGCTGCCTGACGGCGGCGTCCTGCGCCCGTCGACCCCGCCGCCCGACTTCGACCTCGACCTCGCGCTCGGGTCGCTTCGCCGGTTCGGCGAGCGCCGACCGACCGGCATCGCCCTCGCCCACTACGGCCTCGTGCCCGACCCGCTCGAGACCCTCGACGAGGCTTCCGGCACGCTCACGCGGTGGGCCGAGGTCGCGGAGCGGGCGTGGCAGGAGGGCCGCGACATCGCCGCCGCGCTCGACGAGGCGTTCGGCGCCGACCTCGACGGCGTCGACCCCGCCCACCGGGAGAAGCTCGAGACGCTCAACGGCGTGCACTCGAACGCCGCCGGGTTCAAGCGCTGGCTCGAGACCCGCCACCAGCACCCCCACCCGCACTAGGTGGGCGCGCTGCGCCCCGACGTCGTCGAGACCCCGACCGGCTGGACGTGGTCGGTCACCGCCGAGGTCACCGGTCCCGTCGACCGCGTGTCCTTCACATGGGATGCCGGTCCGGCGGGCCGGGACCCGCGCATGTTCCGGCACGGGTACCAGTCGTGGTCGCCGGTGGACGTCGCCCACCTCGGGCGCGACGTCGACCCGTCGTCCGCGCCGGCGCCGTCGCTCGTGCGGGGCATGCACCACGCCGACCCCGAGCCGGTCAGCGACGCCCACGAGCTGCGATCAGAGCTGGTGACGGTCGTGCACGGGGACGGGCCGCCGGTGTGCCTGGGCTTCCTCGGCGGCACCGACCACGACGGGACCTTCCGGGTGCGCGTCCGCGAGGGCCGCATCGAGGTCGACGTCGAGGCCTACCTCGGCGGCGCCGTGCTGCGCGCCGGCGAGACCCGGCAGCTGCACGGCGTCGGCCGGTTCGACTCGCTCGAGGACTGGGCCGCTGCCATCGGGTCGGCGATGGCGGCGCGTGTCGCCGCGCCGTACCAGGTCGGCTGGTGCTCCTGGTACCACTGGTTCCACGACATCAGCGAGGACGCGCTGCGGGCACAGCTCGCGCTCGCCGCCGACTGGCCCTTCGACGTCTTCCAGCTCGACGACGGGTACCAGGCCGCGATCGGCGACTGGCTCACCACCAACGACAAGTTCCCCACCGCCGTCGACGGGATCGCCGCCGCCATCGCCGCCGAGGGACGGACGCCCGGCATCTGGATCGCCCCGTTCCTCGCCGCGCCGGGTTCGCGTCTGGCCACCGACCATCCCGACTGGCTCGCTCGCCACCCGGCCACCGGTGACCCGTTGCGCGGCATGGTCAACGCCGGCTGGGGCGGGACCGTCTGGACCCTCGACACGACTCGTCCCGAGGTGCTCGCCCATCTCGAGGACGTGGCCCGGTCGCTCGTCGACGCCGGGTTCCCCTACCTCAAGCTCGACTTCACCTACGCCCCGTCGCTGCCCGGCACCTACGCCGATCCCGGTCGCACACCGGCCCAGCGGGTGCGAGCGGGGATGGAGGCGATCCGCCGGGGCGCCGGCGACGGCACGTTCCTGCTCGGCTGCGGCCTGCCGATCGCCCAGGGGATCGGCGTCGTCGACGGTATGCGCATCGGCCCCGACGTGGCGCCGTTCTGGGACCCGCCGACCCAGGTGTGGGAGGGCTCGCTCTACGCCGGGGTGGCCCCGGCGACGGCCAACGCCCTCCGCAACACCGAAGCCCGCCAGTTCATGCACCGACGGCTGTGGCTCAACGACCCCGACTGCGTGATGCTGCGCACCACCGAGACCCAGCTCACACCCGAGCAGGTGGAGCGATGGGCGATGGCGGTCGGGCGCTCCGGCGGGATGGCGCTCGTGTCCGACGACCTCGCCCTCCTCGACGGCGGCAGCCGGGCGCTCCTCGACCGGGTGCTCGCCACCGGGCGGGCGGCCGACGTCACGGACCCCTCCTAACCTCGCGCCATGGCGAAGGCGACGGTGCCCATCGGCGCCCACCTCAAGATGGAGGACCCGCTGGCCCTCGCGGCCGCCACCGACTCCGAGGTGATCCAGCTCTTCCTGTCCGATCCCCAGGGCTGGAAGAAGCCGGTCCCTCGTGACGATGCCGCCGCGCTGCGGGCGGCGCCGATCCCGGTCATCGTCCACGCCCCGTACATCGTGAACCTGGCGTCGCCCAACAACCGGATCCGGATCCCGAGCCGCAAGGTGCTCCAGCAGACGATGGACGCCGCCGCCGAGATCGGCGCCGCCGCCGTGGTGGTGCACGGCGGCCACGTCGACGCCGACGACACGGTCGAGGCCGGCGTCGAGCGGTGGGTGAAGGGTCTGCAGTCGCTCGAGACCGACGTGCCGCTCTACCTCGAGAACACCGCGGGCGGCGACCACGCCATGGCCCGGCACTTCGAGACGATCGCCCGCCTCTGGGACGCCATCGGCGACACCGGGATCGGCTTCTGCCTCGACACCTGCCACGCGTTCGCGGCCGGCGAGGAGATGGCGTCGGCGGTCGAGCGGATCCTCGCCATCACGGGTCGCGTCGATCTGGTGCACTGCAACGACTCGAAGGACCCGCACGGGTCGGGTCGCGACCGGCACGAGCACCTCGGCGCCGGCACCATCGACCCGTCGATCCTCGTCGAGGTCGTGCGGACCGCGAACGCGCCGGTGGTGTGCGAGACCGGCCTCGACGGCGTGAAGGACGACATCCAGTTCCTGCGCGACCGCGTCTGAGACCTCGATCGCTCGAGGCCACCGTTCTGTGTCGGATCGACGCCTCATGGAGACGTCGATCCGACACAGAACGCCGAAGGCTCCGGCTGACGTGGCGGAGAGGGTGGGATTTGAACCCACGGAGGAGCAGAACTCCTCAACGGTTTTCGAGACCGTCCCATTCGTCCGCTCTGGCACCTCTCCCGGACCGTGCGAGGTTACCGACTCACCGCCGCCTCGCCGCGAAGAACGACCGCAGCACCTCGGCGCACTCGGCCTCTCGCACGCCGTGCACCACTGCGACCTCGTGGTTCAGCCGGGGATCGGTGCACAGGTTGTAGAGCGACCCGCACGCCCCCGCCTTGGGATCAGCGGCGCCGAACACGACGCGTGCGAGCCGGCCCGCCACGAGCGCGCCGGCGCACATGGGACACGGTTCGAGCGTCACGACCACCGAGCACCCCTCCAGCCGCCACGAGCCGACCGCGGCCGCGGCCGACCGGAGGGCGAGGACCTCGGCGTGGGCGGTCGGGTCCGACTCGCCGGCCCGCCGGTTGCGAGCCCGGGCGAGCTCGGTGCCGTCGGGTCCGAGGACGACGCAGCCGACCGGGACCTCGCCGGCCGCCGCGGCGGCCCTCGCCTCGTCCAGTGCGATCGCCATCGCCTCGTCGTCGGACACGAGCAGGACCGTACGCCGTCGCCGTCGAACCGATGGTGCGGTGGGACGGGGGGTCAAGCCGTTCCCCGATCGGACAGTCGCGCGACGCTGGGGTCGCACGGCGAACTCGGGACGGGGTCGAGGGGTCGGCGCGGCGTGGGAGCGTCGGCGGCGACGCCGCGCCCGCGTCGCGGTCCTGCTGGCGGCGGTCACGGTCGTCTCGGTCGCGCCCGCGAGTGAGTCGGGTGTCCGGGACCGCGGCGAGGCGGGGCCCGTGTCGTTGCTCGCCCGCCCGGGGCACCACGGAGAGCGCGCGCGCCCGCACCTCTCGCTGGGCGGCCGCGCGGGGTCGGCCGACGCGATCGCGGCGTCCGCGCCGCAGTCGGACCCGCCGCCCACACCGACGGTGGCGGAGAAGCCGATCGCCCCGCCGCCGGAGGTGCCGGCCGCGTTGAGCACGGCGGGGGGCGGCGCCGTGCTCAACGCGGCCGGCACCTCCGGCGGCGGCGTGTGGGCCGTGATCATCGGGATCGACGACTACCCGGGGACCCGCTCCGATCTGCGAGCGTCGGTCGCCGACGCCAACACGGTCGACTGGGCCCTGGCCCGCTACGGCGTCGGCGCCGACCGGCGTCTGGTGCTGCGCGACACGCAGGCCAGCGCCGCGGTCATCGGCGAGGCGATGCGATGGCTCGTGGCCCGAGCGGGCCCCGACGCCACCGCGGTGGTGTTCTACGCCGGCCACGTCCGCAAGCTCTCGCGGGGCCGGGAGGCGATCGTCGCCGCCGACGGCAAGCTCATCACCGACCTCGCACTTGCCGAGCTGCTCCGGCCCTTGGCGGCCGGGAAGACCTGGATCGCCATGGCCTCGTGCTACGGCGGCGGCTTCACCGAGGTGCTCGGCCCCAACCGCATCCTGTCGGCCGCTGCCGACGCCCACTCCCTCGCCTACGAGAACGAGCAGTACGGCAACTCCTACTTCGTGGAGTACATGGTCGAGCGGGCCATGGTGCACGGCCGGGCCGCCGAGTCGGTCGAGCAGTCCTTCGCCTGGGCCCACGCCGCGCTGACGATCGATCACCCACGCCGGACCCCCGTGCAGTACGACCAGGTTCCCGGCGAGCTGCGCCTCGGCACGCCCAACCCGGTCCCGCCCAGCCAGCCCACACAGCCCAACCAGCCTTCGCCCTCGCAGCCCTCGCCGCAGCCGGCACCCCCGCCCGAGGAGGAGGACGACGACGATGGCCCGACCTGCCTGCTGGTCCTCGGCTCGTTGGCCAACTGTGATGAACGGGACCGGGGGCGATAGCCCGATCGGGCCATTTCTGTCGTTGGTCGTTCCCAGCGGTGGGTCCGGGTCGGGACAATGGTCGGAGCGGAGCCGGGCGACGAGCGAAGAGCGGACCATGGTTGACGGTCATGGCGGACGCTGAGCGCGCCGCCGAAGCGCTGGCAATCGCGTCGGCGCGCGCCGAGAACGCCGAGGAGCGGCTCCGCTCGCAGACGATGCTCCTGGCCGAGGCCGAGCACCGGCTGAAGACGGCGCTGGCGGTGATCACGGGGTGGGCGTCCACGCTGGTGGATCGCTGGGCCGACCTCGACGAGGCCGTGATGCTCGAGGGGCTCGACATCATCCGCCGCACGAGCGAGGGCATGGCCGAGCAGGCCCGGCAGCTGCTGAGCGAGGCTCGGGCCGAGATCCGCCTCCTCGATCTCGCGCCGGTCGAGCTCGACCTCGTGGAGGTCCTCAGCCTCAATGCTGCGGCCTACGACGGGATGTCCCCCGGTCACCGGATCGACCACGTGACCGCTGATGCCGCTGTGCGCGTCGAGGTCGACCCGGCCGCGCTGCAGCAGGTCCTCGGCCACCTGCTCGAGAACGCGGTGCAGTACACCCCGGCGGACTCCCGCGTGACCGTGGGCGCCCGCCGCGACGGGACCGACGTCGTGATCGAGGTCACCGACGAGGGGCCCGGCGTCGACCCGTCACTCGACGTGTTCGCCCCGTTCGTCCGAGGCGACACCGGAACCGACGGGACCGGCCTCGGGCTGTACATCGTCCGGAACCTCGTCCGGGCCATGGGGGGCGACGTCGCCGTCGGACCCAACCCCGCCGGGCGGGGCTCGGTGTTCTCGGTTCGCCTTCCCGGCTGAGCGCTGCTGGCGGAGGGGGTGGGATTCGAACCCACGGTGGGTTGCCCCACACACGCTTTCCAAGCGTGCCGATTCGGCCGCTCTCGCACCCCTCCCTGTCCGCGGGCACGACGGAGGTGAGCGCCCGGAACCGGTCTTGCTGTGCGGGCCGAGGCTACCGGCCGGCGTAGGATGGCCACGCGGGCGATCGGCCCTGTGCAACTGCTCCTGGTGAACCGAGTCAGGGCGGGAACGCAGCAGCTCTCAGCCGGTCGAGCGGTGTGCCGCAGGTCGCCGGTCGCCCGCACTGATCGCCGGGCGAGCCGCGCGAGCGCTCGGTCCCGGTCGGTCACGCCGTCGCCGTAACCTCGGCCCGTGGCCTTCCAGTCGCTCTACCGCCGCTACCGGCCCCGGCGGTTCGCCGAGCTGCGGGGCCAGGAGCACCTGAAGCTCGCCCTCCAGAACGCCATCCGCGAGGGCACGGTCGCGCACGCCTACCTGCTCAGCGGCCCCCGGGGGACCGGCAAGACCACGACCGCGCGGCTGCTCGCCAAGGCGCTCAACTGCGAGAACCTCGAGGACGGCGAGCCGTGCGGGGTGTGCGCCTCGTGCGTCGCCATCGAGGGCGGCTCCTCGATGGATGTGATCGAGCTCGACGCGGCATCGAACAACGGCGTGGATGCCATGCGTGATCTCGTCGCCCGCGCCGCCCTCGGCTCGCCCGGCCGCACGAAGCTCTACATCCTCGACGAGGCCCACATGCTCACGGCGGCGGCGGCCAACACGCTCCTCAAGACCTTGGAGGAGCCACCCGGTCACGTGGTGTTCGTGCTCGCCACGACTGAGCCGGAGAAGATCCTGCCCACCATCCGCAGCCGTACCCAGCACTACGAGCTGCGCCTGCTCGACGGCCCCACGCTGCAAGAGCACCTCCGGTGGGTGGCCGACGACGCCAAGCTCGACGTGAGCGACGACGCCATCGCGCTCGCCGTGCGTCGGGGCAAGGGCTCGGCGCGGGACGCGCTGTCGGCCCTCGATCAGATCGCGGCGGCCGGGGGCACCGGCGAGGACGACACCGCGGTCGACGAGATCGTCGAGGCGCTGTGCGAGCGCGACACCGGGCGGGCGTTGGTCGCCGTCGCGCAGGCGGCCGCCGCCGGACGCGAGCCCCGCCAGCTCGCCGACGCGTTGCTGGGCCAGCTGCGCGACGCGCTCGTCACCACGCTGGCGCCCGACGTGGTCCTCCTGCCCGACGACGCCAAGGAGGTCGTGGGCGACCAGGGCCGGCGGCTCGGGAACGCCGCAACCGTGCGGGCCATGGACGCCATCGGCGAGGCCATCCAGGCCATGCGGGAATCGCCCGATCCGCGGGTGGCGCTCGAGGTGGCGCTGGTGCGCTGCACCCGCCCCGAGCTCGACACCTCACCGGCGGCGCTCGTCGAGCGACTCGAACGGTTGGAGCGGGGCGCCCGCACGGCGCACCCGGCCCCGGCTCCGGCGCCCGCCGACCCGGCGCCGGCGCCCGACGCTCCCGTCCGCGCCGGGCGCGGCGATCGCCCGACGTTGGGCGCGCTGCGCGCGAAGAAGGACCGTCCGGCCTCGTCCTCGGGGTCGGGCCCGGCCGCGGCGGCACCAGCTGGCGCCGGCGACGTGCCCGCCGAGGGCGGCGGTCCGTCGCCGGACGCGTCCCCCGGGGCGCTGCCGAGCCGCGACGAGCTGACGACCGCGTGGGCCGACGCCGTGCTCCCCAAGCTGCGCCCCACGATCAAGGCCAAGTTCGCTGCCGGCCGCTTCCTGCGGGTCGAGGGGGGGCGGGCCACCTACGCCCTGCCCGGCCAGGGTCTGCTCGAGAAGGCGGCCGAGGTCAAGGGCGCTGTCGAGGCGGCGCTCGCCGCCCACTTCGGCGCGCCGGTGCCCCTCGAGCTCGTCGTCGATCCCGGCGGCCCACCCCAGGATGGCGGCGGGCCGGCCGCGGCCGATCCCGAACCCGAACCCGAGGAGCCGGACCTCGAAGGGCTCACCGACGCCCCGCCCGACGACCGCAGCGGCATCGACCACCTGAGCGCTGCGTTCCCGGGCAGCGAGATCGTGGAGGACGGCCAGTGACCGAGCCAGGCGACGAACAGGAGGGCGGGTTCGACTTCAGTGCCCTGCTCGAGCAGGCCCAGCAGATGCAGCAGCAGCTCATGGCCGCGCAGGCCGAGGCCGCGCAGCAGGTGTACGAGGGCGTGGCCGGCGGCGGGGCGGTGCACGTCACCGTCACCGGTGGCATGGAGTTCCGGTCGGTGAAGATCCGCCGCGATGCCGTCGATCCCGACGACGTCGAGATGCTCGAAGACCTCGTGCTGGCGGCCATCCACGACGCCGTCGCCCGGGTCGGTGAGGCGCAGCAGTCCTCGCTCGGCGGACTGCTGCCTCCGGGCCTGGGTGAGATGCTCGGCCAGCCGGACGAGTAGTGGCCGTCTACGCCGCCGCCGTCCAGGACCTGATCGACGAGCTCGGTCGCCTACCCGGGGTGGGCCCGAAGTCGGCCCAGCGGATCGCGTTCCATCTCCTCAAGCTGTCCAAGGAGGACGCCGTCCGCCTCGCCACCGCCATCACCGAGGCCAAGGAGCGGGTGTCGTTCTGCCGGCGTTGCTACAACGTGAGCGAGGGCGAGGAGTGCGACCTGTGCCGGTCGCCCGAGCGCGAACCGCACCTGCTGTGCGTCGTCGAGGAGCCCCGCGACGTCGTCGCAATCGAGAAGACCC
This sequence comes from Acidimicrobiales bacterium, assembly GCA_035540955.1. GTDB lineage: Bacteria > Actinomycetota > Acidimicrobiia > Acidimicrobiales > CADCSY01 > DATLFP01. The sequence continues at coordinate 11,073 of DATLFP010000146.1, read as the reverse complement.
ACGAGTTCAAGGGTCGCTACCACGTGCTCCAGGGAGCGATCAGCCCGATCGAGGGCATCGGGCCCGAGCAGCTGCGGGTCAAGGAGCTGATGCAGCGGCTGGAGCCGGAGGCGATCACCGAGGTGATCCTCTGCACGAACCCGAACATCGAGGGCGAGGCCACCGCCATGTACCTGGCGCGCCTGCTCAAGCCGCTCGGCATCCGGGTCACCCGCATCGCGTCGGGCCTTCCGGTGGGCGGTGATCTCGAGTACGCCGACGAGCTCACCCTCGGCCGTGCCCTCGAAGGCCGCCGCGACGTCGACGCCTGACCAAGCGCGCAAGATCTCGGAGCACCCGGACCGGTAGAAGGCCGGCCTGGGTGCGCCGAGATCTCGACGAGGGACTACAGCGAGCGGATCAGGAGGGCGTCGCCCTGGCCGCCGCCGCCGCAGAGGGCGGCGGCGCCGGTGCCGCCACCGCGGCGCTTGAGCTCGTGGGCCAGGGTGAGCGCCAGGCGGGTGCCCGACATCCCGATCGGGTGGCCGAGGCTGATCGCCCCGCCGTTGACGTTCACGACGTCGTCGCTGATCCCAAGGTCGTCCATCGACGCCGCGCCGACGGCGGCGAAGGCCTCGTTGAGCTCGAACAGGTCGATGTCCTTCACCGCCACGCCGAAGCGCTCGCCGGCGCTCTGGATCGCCCGCGACGGCTGCGTGAGCAGCGAGGCGTCGGGACCGGCGACGAAGCCGAACCCGATGATCTCGGCGAGGGGCGTGGCCCCGAGACGCTCGGCGGCGGCCTTCGACATGACCACCACCGCGGCGCCGCCGTCGGAGATCTGCGACGCGTTCCCCGCCGTGATCGTGCCGTCGGCCTCGAACGCCGGCCGGAGCCCGCCGAGCGAATCAGCGGTGGTGCCGGGGCGGACGCCCTCGTCGGTCTCGACGAGGATCGGATCCCCCTTGCGCTGCGGCACCTCGACGGTGACGTACTCGTCGTTGAACTTGCCGTCCTTGATGGCGGCGGCCGCCCGCTCGTGCGACGCGGCGGCGATCTGGTCCTGGCGCTCCCGGGTGATGCCCTTGGCCGACTTCGTGTACTTCTCGGTGCCGGCGCCCATGGCGCAGACGTCGAAGGCGCAGAACAGCCCGTCGTACATCATCGAGTCGACGACCTTCTGATCGCCGATGCGGTAGCCCTCGCGTGCGCCGGGCAGGAGGAACGGCGCCTGGGTCATCGACTCCATGCCGCCGGCCACGACGATGTCGGCCTGGCCGGTCTGGATCAGCTGGTCGGCGAGGATGATCGTGTTGAGGCCCGACAGGCACACCTTGTTCACGGTTGCGGCCGGCACCGTCATCGGGATGCCACCGTTGACGGCGGCCTGGCGAGCGGTGATCTGGCCGGCGCCGGCGCCGAGCACCTGACCCATGTAGACGTAGTCGACCTGGTCGGGCTGCACCCCGGCCCGCTCGAGGGCGGCCTTGATGGCGAAGCCGCCGAGCTGCGCGGCCGAGAACGACGCCAGCGCCCCCGACAGCTTCCCGATCGGGGTGCGGGCCCCGGCAACGATGACTGATCCGGGCATGAGCGCCCCCTTCGGCTCGAACTGCGGTAGGGGAAGTCTAGGGAAGGCGCGCCCGAGCGCCCAACTGCGGCTCAGCGCCTCGTCGGTCCGGGCAGGCGCTCGCCCGGTGCGACGCCGGACGGCCCTTCGACCTGCCGTTCGAGCTGTGGTTCGCCGTTCGCCAAGCGCGCTTCTGCTTCCGTAGGGTCCTGAACCATGAAGGAGATCCTCGACGCCATCACGGCGGGTGCCAGCGGCGACGACCTCGCCAACCTCCCGCTCCCCGAGTCCTACCGAGCCGCGGTCGTCCTCGCCGAGGAACAGGCGATGTTCGAGGGCCAGGCGTCGGAGGACAAGGACCCCCGCAAGTCGCTCCACGTGCAGGACGTCGCGGTGCCCGAGCTGGCGCCCGACGAGGCCGTCGTCGCCGTCATGGCCAGCTCCATCAACTTCAACACCGTGTGGACCTCGATCTTCGAGCCGCTGCCGACCTTCGGGTTCCTCAAGCGCCTGGCTCGAGAGGGCACGTGGGGCGCTCGCCACGACCTGCCGTACCACGTCGTGGGATCCGACGGCAGCGGAGTCGTGCTCCGGGTCGGCTCGGCGGTGCGGGACTGGAAGCCGGGCGACCGGGTGACCCTCCACTGCAACCACGTCGACGACCAGGACCCCTCGGCGCACGACGACTCGATGCACGCCGCGAACCAGCGCATCTGGGGCTTCGAGACGAACTTCGGCGGACTCGCCGACCTCACCGTGGTGAAGGCGAACCAGCTGATGCCCAAGCCCGCTCACCTCACCTGGGAGGAGGCGGCCGTCAACGCTCTCTGCAACAGCACGAGCTACCGCATGCTCGTGTCGCAGAACGGCGCGGCGATGAAGCAGGGCGACGTCGTCTTCATCTGGGGTGCGACCGGTGGCATCGGTGGCTACGCCACGCAGTACGTGCTCAACGGTGGCGGCATCCCGGTGTGCGTCGTCTCCGCGCCCGACAAGGTCGAGCTGCTGCGCGACCTCGGCGTGGACGCGATCATCGACCGCAAGGAGAAGGGCTACAAGTTCTGGAGCGACGAGCACACCCAGGACGAGAGCGAGTGGCGCCGTCTCGGCAAGGACGTGCGCAGCCTCGTCGGCGAGGACCCCAACATCGTCTTCGAGCATCCCGGCCGCCAGACGATGGGCGCATCGGTGTTCATCTGCGCCCGCGGCGGCGTCGTCATGACCTGCGCCGCCACGTCCGGCTACATGATCGAGTACGACAACCGCCACCTCTGGATGAAGCTGAAGAGCATCAAGAGCTCGCACTTCGCCAACTACAAGGAGGCGTACGAGGCCAACCGGCTCATCGCCAAGGGCATGATCCAGCCGCTGTTGTCGGCGGTCTACCCGCTCACCGACGTGGGCGAGGCGGCGTACCAGATCCACCACAACCTCCACGAGGGCAAGCTCGGCGTCCTCTGCCTGGCTCCCGAAGAGGGCCTCGGCATCGACGATCCCGAGTTCCGCGAGAAGGTCGGCGAGGACCGCATCACGCTGTTCCGCCGTCACGCCGAGAAGGCGGGCCGGAGGTGACGGCGGCGGCGCCGATGTTCACCGAGATCGACCACGTCGCCATCGCCGTCAACGACCTCGAGGCCGCGGTCAAGTACTACGAGGACGTGTTCGGCGCGACCGTCGACCACCGCGAGGTCGTCGAGAGCGACGGCGTGGAGGAAGCGCTGCTGAAGGTGGCCGAGTCCTACATCCAGCTGCTCACGCCGACGCGCGACGACTCGCCGGTGGCCAAGTACCTCGCCAACAAGGGCGAGGGCCTGCACCACATCGGCTACCGGGTGAAGGACTGCGCCGCCGCGCTCCAGGCGATCAAGGACGCCGGCGGCCGCGTCATCGACGAAGCACCCCGACCGGGTTCGCGCGGCACCACGGTGGCGTTCGTCCACCCGAAGGCGATCTTCGGCACCCTCATCGAGCTCGTCCAGGAATAGGCGAGGCGGTGCCGCACGAAGCACCCGGCTTCGTCGACCATCACGCTCACCTCCTGCGCGTCGCCCATCCGTCGACGCCGCCGCGTCGCTACGAGTCGATCACCGCCTTCCACCGGAGCGTGGCCGAGCGATGGTCGACGCCGATGGACGAGCTCGACCAGCCCCTGGCCCCCACCGACCAGCTGCGCGGCGACCTCGAGCGGGCGCTCACCGAGGCCCGGCGGCTGGGGCTCGTGCAGATCACCGAGGCGGGCATGACCGACTGGGCGTACCTCGACGCGCTGCGCGACCTGCGGGCGCTCGACCGGCTGCCGGTGCGGGTGCGGATCCTCGTCGCCTCGGGCATCGCCGATCTCGGTCGGATGCAGCGCACCGGCGACCCGTGGGTCGAGATCGAGGGCGTGAAGCTCTACGCCGACGGGTGGGTCGGGCCCCGGACGTGCGCGCTGTGCCAGCCGTTCGCCGACGAGCCCGACAACGACGGCGTGCTGTTCATGACCGCCGACACCCTGGCCCGCCGCGCCGACCCGTTCGCCGAGGCGGGTTGGACGATCGCCACCCACGCCATCGGCGACCGCGGCATCGAGACGGTGCTCGATGCCTACGAGAAGGTGTTCGGCGCCGACTGCGCGGCGGCGGCCCCCCGCATCGAGCACGCCCAGGTGCTCAGCCCCGACCTGATCCGCCGCATGGCCGAGCTCGGGGTCGTCGCCTGCATCCAGCCCGGTTTCGCCGTGAGCGATGCCGACACCGCGCGCGCCGCCCTGGGTGACCGGTGGGAGGACGCCTACCGCTGGGACCTCCTGCTCGACGCGGGCGTCCGGGTCATCGCCGGCTCCGATCACCCGATCGAGTCGCTCGCACCGCTCGTCGGCCTCCACCGGCTGGTCACCGGCGACACCGAGGACGGTCGTTCGACGGGTGCCCCGACGCTTCCGTTCGCCGACGCGTTCGCCCTGATGACCGACGCGTCGGCGGGCGTGACGGTGTTCGCCGACGACCCCGCGGGCGTCGACGAGGACGAGCTGCGCAACCTCGAGATCCTCGACGCCGTCCCGCGCGCGTAGCCCTCGGCGGCGACCACCACGGAATGTGACAGACCGGTACGTTTCGTGAGATGCGGAGGGGGCTGCAGCTGCCGGTCGTGATCGCCCTGGTGATCACGCTGGTGGCCGTCTCGGGCGGGGCCGGCGCCGCCACCACCCGGCGGGTCGCCGGCCCCACCCGGTACGAGACCGCGGTGGCCGTCTCCCAGCACGCGTTCCCGGCCGGCGCGACCGAGGTGATCGTGGCCAGCGGCGAGGCCTTTCCCGACGCCCTTGCCGCCGCCCCGGCCGCCGCCGCCATCGGCGCGCCCGTGCTCCTCGTGCCGCGGTGCTGCAGCGTGCCCGGCCCCGTCGGCGCCGAGCTCCGGCGGCTTGCGCCGGACCACATCCACCTCCTCGGCGGGACGGCGGCCGTGAGCCCGGAGACCGAGGCGGCGCTGCGGGCCGTCGCACCCGTGACCCGGATCGCCGGCGTCGACCGGTACCGGACGGCCGAGGCCATCAGCCAGCGCTTCTTCCCCGAAGCCTCGGTGGTCTTCGTCGCCGACGGGTTCGCCTTCGCCGAGGTCCTCGCCGTCGGCGCCGTCGCCGGCGCGCTCGGCGCGCCGATCCTCCTCGACGGTCCCGGCAGCGACATCAGCGGCGAGGTCCGGCGATTGCGCCCGGCGACGGTCTACGGCGCCGGCCTCGGCCAGCTCCTGGGCGTGGGGCTCACGGCGATCTTCCAGCAGGGCAGCGCCTTCGTGCCGATGCTCGCCACGGGCCCGACCGCGCTGGCCGCGGACGCCGCCCGCCTCGGTCGCGCCCTCGGCGTTCTCGGCGGCTCGACCGCCTACCTCGTGACCGCCGACCAGTTCCCCGACGCGCTCGCCGCCGGCGGGGTGGCGGGTGCCGTCGGGGCGCCGCTCCTGCTCGCCACCGGCGCCTGCGCCGACCGCGCGCTCCGCACCGCTGTCGCCGAGCTGGCGATCGACCAGCTCGTCGTGGTCGGCGGGACGGCGGCGGTCCCCGATGCCGTCGCCACCTTCGCCGAGTGCGCAGGACCGGTCCCGGGCACGGCCGCGTGGATCGAGGCCGCCACCGAGGCGGACCTCTTCGATCGCATCAACGCCGAACGGGCGGCGCGGGGCATCGCGCCGCTCGGCCACGATCCCGATCTCGCGGCGCTCGCGAAGGAGTGGTCGCAGACGATGGGAGCAACCGGCAGCTACGTGCACCGCGACCTGCGGGGCGTGTTCGACGACCCCCGCTTCGCCGGCCGCATCCGCTCGGTGGGGGAGAACATCTTCCTCAACCGGTTCCACGAGGACAGCGGCTGGTTCCTGCACGACGGCTGGATGCACTCCGATGGGCATCGGCGCAACATCCTCCGCGAGTCGTGGGACATCGGGGGTGTCGGCGTCCACTGTGCGCCGGACGGGGTGATGTGGGCGACGCAGAACTTCGCCACACTCTCGACCAGCGACGCGAGACCGAGCACCGACACGCCGCCGCTCGAGCCGATCGTCGCCACCCGCCGCGACGGCCTCCGCTGCCCGCAGCCCTGAGCCCGCCCGTCGCGGTAGACACGTCGCATGCAGGTCCACCTCGTCGACGGGACCTACGAGCTCTTCCGCCACTTCTACGCGGTGCCGTCGCGAGTGACTGCCGCCGGCGAGGAGGTGGCGGCCGCCCGCGGTGTGCTCAGCTCGATGCTCCAGCTGCTCGGCGACGGAGCCACCCACGTGGGCGTCGCGACCGATCACGTGATCGAGTCGTTCCGCAACGACCTGTGGGACGGCTACAAGGACGGCACTGGCGTCGATCCTGACCTGAAGCGCCAGTTCCCGCTCCTCGAGGACGCGCTCCGGGCCATGGGGCTGACGGTGTGGGCGATGGTCGAAGACGAAGCCGACGACGCGCTGGCCTCCGCCGCCGTCGTCGCCGCCGCCGACGACCGCGTCGAGCGAGTCCTGGTCTGCACGCCCGACAAGGACCTCGGCCAGGTGGTCGGCGGCAAGATCGTCCAGTACGACCGGCGCAAGCGAGAGGTGCGTGACGCCGACGGTGTGCGGGAGAAGTTCGGCGTGGCGCCCACGTCGATCCCCGACTACCTCGCCCTCGTCGGTGACAGTGCCGACGGCTTCCCCGGCCTCCAGGGGTGGGGGGCAAAGGGAACAGCCAAGGTGCTCGCCCGATGGGGGCGCATCGAGGACATCCCCGACGACGTGCTCGAGTGGGACGTGAACGCACCCGGTGTGCGGTCGATGGCGGCCCGGCTGGCGGCGGAGCGGGACCGGGCGATGCTGTTCAAGACCCTGGCGACGTTGCGCACCGACTGCGAGGTGGGGGCGGTCGACGAGTGGCGGTGGGCCGGTCCGACGCCGGCGTTCGAGGCGATCACCCAGCGGCTGGAGTCGCCCGACCTGCTCCGCCGGGCCACCTCGCTCGCAGCCGCGCGCTGAGGCCCAACTACTGTCGGAGCGGTATGGCCGACCAACCCCTCCGCGAGCGCATCGAAGAGCTCCAGAAGCGCAAGGAGCAGGCGCTGCAGCCCGGTGCCGAGCGCCGGGTCGAGCAGCAGCGCAACCGGGGCAAGATGCTGGCCCGGGAGCGGATCGACTACCTCCTCGACGACGGCTCGTTCCACGAGCTCGACATGCTCGCCCGCCACCGGTCGCCGGCTCTCGCCGACGATCGGCCGTACACGGATGGCGTCATCACCGGGTGGGGCACCATCGACGGCCGCAAGGTCTTCGTGTTCTCGCAGGACTTCACGCTCTATGGCGGTGCGCTCGGCGAGGTCTTCGCCGAGAAGATCCACAAGGCCATGGACCTGGCGGCGTCGGTCGGCGCGCCGTTCATCGGCCTCAACGACGGTGCCGGCGCGCGCATCCAGGAGGGCGTCGTCTCCCTGGCCTCCTACGGCGGGATCTTCTACCGGAACGTGCAGTCGAGCGGCGTCATCCCCCAGATCAGCGTGATCATGGGCCCGTGCGCCGGCGGGGCCGTGTACAGCCCGGCGCTCACCGACTTCATCTTCATGGTGAACGAGACGTCCTACATGTTCATCACCGGACCCGACGTTGTGAAGTCGGTCACCGGCGAGGACGTCACCCAGCAGGAGCTGGGCGGCGCAATGACGCACGCCACCAAGTCGGGCGTCGCCACGCACATCGCCCCCGATGACAAGGCGTGCCTCGACCAGGTCCGCTACCTGCTCAGCTTCCTGCCCTCGAACAACCTCGAGGAGCCACCCCGGTTCGAGACCACCGACGATCCCGAGCGGCTGTGCCCCGAGCTCGCCGACCTGCTGCCCGACAGCTCGAACAAGCCGTACGACATGATCAAGGTCATCGAGGCGGTCGTCGACGACGGCGAGTTCTTCGAGTACGCCCACCACTGGGCCCGCAGCATCGTGTGCGGGTTTGCCCGACTCGACGGGTTCCCGGTCGGCATCGTCGGCAACCAGCCGCAAGTGCTGGCGGGTGTGCTCGACATCGAGTCGTCGGAGAAGGCCGCTCGCTTCGTGCGTACGTGCGACGCGTTCAACATTCCGCTCATCACGTTCGTCGACGTGCCCGGCTTCCTTCCCGGCGTCGACCAGGAGTACGGCGGCATCATCCGCCGCGGAGCCAAGCTGCTCTACGCCTACTGCGAGTCGACGGTCCCGCGCATCCAGGTGATCACCCGCAAGGCATACGGCGGCGCCTACGTCGTCATGAACTCCAAGTCGATCGGCGCCGACCTCGCGTTCGCCTGGCCGTCGGCCGAGCTGGCGGTCATGGGTCCGTCGGGTGCCGTCGACCTCGTGTACCGCCAGGAGATCCGCGAGGCGTCGGACCCGGCGGCGAAGCGGGCCGAGCTCATCGAGGCCTACACCGAGGAGTTCGCCAACCCCTACGGCGCCGCCGAGCGGGGCTACGTCGACGACGTGATCGACCCCGCCGAGACCCGCCAGAAGCTGATCGCCGGCCTGCACCTCCTCCGCTCCAAGCGTGAGGAGCTCCCCAAGCGCAAGCACGGCAACGTGCCGTTGTAGAGAAGGGGGAAGCTGCGCCCCCCTTCTCCCATCCCCCTGGCCTGCGGCTACCGCCGCGAGCGGCGCCTTCGGCGCAAGAAGACCCGGACGGTTCCATGAACATCAGACCCACACCGACGGAGGAGGAGATGGCCGCCATCGCCGTCGCCGTGCAGGCGCTCGTGCTGCGGCCGGTCGTGGTGGCCGGCGGTGCCGATGCCGGCCCGCCCTCGCCGGTGTGGCGGTTCAGCGGACGGTGGTGGTCGCGCCCGGTGCCGGTGCGCCGGTTCCGACCCTGGACCTGATGGACCTCACCACCCTCGCGCCCGACGAGGCGGTCTTCTTCGACCGAGGCGAGCCCACCCACGTGGTCGACCTCGAACCCGACACCGACCACGACATCGAGGGACTCCCGCGCTTCCGCACGCTCCGCGAGCCCGCGGGTGAGCGCCTCGCCACGTTCGCCACGGTGAACGACGTGCACTTCGGCGAGACCGTGTGCGGGGTGATCGGCGGCCCCGAGGACCCTGGTCCGTTCTTCAGCGTGGCCGAGGGGGAGACGCCGTACCCGGAGACCATGAACGCGGGCGCCATCGCGGAGATCGCGGCGCTCGCCCCCGACCTCGTGGTGGTGAAGGGCGACCTCACGAGCAACGGCACGAAGGTCGAGCTCGACTCCTTCGAGCGCGCATATCTGGGCGCGTTCGGCGGCCGGCTCCTGTACGTCCGCGGCAACCACGAGAGCTACCACGACGTGAGCTACGCGGCGATCCCCTTCCAGAAGCGGGTGCTGCCGGGCGTGGTCGTGGCCCTGATCGACACGAGCCGGACGGGCGTCGAGTTCGGCCGGGTGTCGACCGACCAGCTCGACTGGCTGGACGCGCTCGGCGCCGACGCCGACCGGCCGGTGATGGTGATGGGCCACCACCACGTGTGGAGCCCCGAGTCCCGCGTCCGTCCCGAGCGCTACTTCGGGATCAACCCCGACGACTCCGAGCGACTCATCGAGGTGTTCGCCCGCCGACCACTCCTCGTCGGCTACTGGGCGGGCCACACGCACCGGAACCGCGTGCGCCGCTTCTCGGTGACGGGCGCCGTGCCGTGGGTCGAGGTGTCGTGCGTGAAGGACTATCCCGGGGCGTGGGCCGAGTACCGCGTCTACGAGGGCGGTGTCGTGCAGGTGTTCCGCCGCATCTCCTCGCCCGACGCGCTGGCGTGGTCGGAGCGCACGCGCGGCATGTACAGCGGCACGTATCACGACTACGCCTTCGGACGGCTCGAGGACCGCAACTTCGTGCTGCCGTGGTGAGCCAGCCGGGCCCGCTCCATGACATCCGGGTGATCGACGCGGCCACCGTCGTCGCCGGCCCCGGGACCGCCAAGTACCTCGCCGACTTCGGCGCTGACGTGATCAAGGTCGAGCGGCCCGAGGGTGACACGACCCGCACGATGGGCTGGCCCGACTCCCGCGACGGCGTGTCGCTCTGGTGGAAGCTGATCTCACGCGGGAAGCGGACGGTGGTGCTCGATCTGAAGGCCGCCGACGGCCTCGCCGCCATGCGCCGCCTGTGCGCGGACGCAGATGTGCTCATCGAGAACTTCCGGCCCGGCACCCTCGAGCGGCTCGGCCTCGACCCCGACGACCTCATCGCCGCCAACCCGCGGCTCGTCGTGCTGCGCGTCACCGGCTTCGGCCAGGACGGTCCGTACGCCGCCCGCCCCGGGTTCGCCACCATGGCCGAGGCGATGTCGGGCTTCGCGGCGCTCAACGGCGAACCCGACGGCGGGCCGCTGTTGCCGCCCATCGCGCTGACCGACGAGGTCACCGCCCTCGTCGGGGCGTTCGCCGTCATGGTGGCGTTGCACTCGGGCGTCGGCCAGGTCGTCGACGTGAACCTCCTCGAGTCGCTCTTCCAGCTCATGGGTCCGCTGCCCTCGGCGTACGCGGTGAACGGCTACGAGCAACCCCGGCTCGGCTCCGGCATCGCGTACTCGGTGCCGCGGGGCACGTACCGCACGAAGGACGGTCGGTGGGTGGCGGTGTCGACCTCGGCCGAGTCGGTCGCCGGCCGTGTGATGGCCATGATCGGCGCCGGTGGCGACGAGCGCTTCGCCACCTTCCAGGGACGCATGGCCCATCGCGACGAGGTCGAGGAGCGGATGGGGTCCTGGATCGCCGAGCGCACCTTCGAGGAGGTCGTCGCCGCCTTCGACGAGGCGCAGGCCGCCGTCGCCCCCGTCCTGTCGATGGCCGACATCGCTGCCGACCCGCACTACGCCGCACGGGGGGCGATCACCGAAGTCGACGGCACCCCCATGCAGGGCCTCGTCGCCCGCCTGAGCAGGACCCCGGGCCGCATCCGGTGGGCCGGACGCCCCCTCGGCGCCGACCAGGACGACGTGCTCGGCCCCTGACCCCCCGAACCTTGTCGCGCTCACCCGGCGGGGACGGGTGAACGCGACGAACTTCGTGATCTCACTCCGGTAGGGCGA
>DATLFP010000145.1:0-4177 GCA_035540955.1 Acidimicrobiales bacterium | reverse complement strand
CTTCGCCCGTGTCCGACGCTCCGCCCGCGTCCGAGGCATCGCCCCCGCCGGCGCCCGACACGCCCCGCTTCTCACCCCGGCCGCGGCCGCCCGCCCTGCCACCGATCCTGCACGACCCCGGTCCCCTCGTCCCGATGTCCCTCGTCGTGGTCGGAGTGATCGGCCTGCTGGCGCTGCTGTTGCTGCTCCTCCTCACCGCCTGACGGGACGTGGGTCACCGTTCTGTGTCGTCTGTGCGTGCCATGGGCACGCAAGGACGACACAGAACACGGAAGTGACGGGTAGTGGGCACCCGGCGTCAGCCGGCCGCCCGCGCGGCGGCGTGGAGGGCGTCGGGCGTGAGCACGCCGATGACCGCGCCGCCGTCGAGGATCGCCACTGCCGGCGCGTCGTCGAGCAGGAGCGCCGCCAGCGCGTCCTCGAGCGGGGCGCCGAGCGCCACCGACCGCAGCTGACCCGGGTCGAACCCGTCGACCGGGACGACGTGGCGGCGCTCGATGGGCAGGACCCGGAGCCGCCGCAGTCCGCGTTCGGCGCCCACGAAGTCGGCCACGAAGGCATCGGCGGGCGCCGCCAGCAGCCGGTCGGGCGTGTCGACCTGGGCGAGGTGTCCGCCCTCGGCGAGCACCGCCACGCGGTCGCCGAGCAGCACCGCCTCGTCGATGTCATGGGTCACGAACACGACGGTCTTGCGCAGGGTCGCCTGCAGGTTGCGGAACTCCTCTTGCAGGCGAGCGCGCGTGATCGGGTCGATGGCGCCGAACGGCTCGTCCATCAGCAGCACCGGCGGATCGGCGCACAACGCCCGAGCCACGCCGACCCGCTGCCGCTGACCGCCCGAGAGCTGATGCGGGTAGCGGTGGGCGAACGTGGCGGGGTCGAGGCCGACCAGGACGAGCAGCTCCTCGACCCGGGTCGCCGTGCGCCGCTTGTCCCAGCCCAGCAACCGGGCCACCGTCCCGACGTTCGCTGCCACCGTCTGGTGCGGGAAGAGCCCGACCTGCTGGATCACGTAGCCGATGCCACGTCGGAGCACGACCGCGTCGACGGTGTGCACCTCGACGTCGTCGATGAAGATCCGGCCGCTCGTCGGCTCCACCAGCCGGTTGATCATCTTCATCGTCGTCGTCTTGCCGGAACCGGACGGACCGACGAGCGCGCAGACCTCGCCGGTCGGCACCACGAGGTCGATCTCGTTGACGGCGACGTGGCCGTTCGGCCACCGCTTCGTCACGGCCTCGAGGCGGATCACCCGAGGCACAGTAGGGTCCCGAGCCCATGCTGTTCGCCGAGCAGTGGATGGACTGGTCCTGGGTCGCCGACCACGACGATCTCATCCTCCGCCGGCTCCGCGAGCACGTGGAGCTCACGGCCGCCGCCGTCGCGATCGGCATCGTGGTGGCCACGCCACTGGTGCTCGTCTCCCGCCGGTGGCGCGCCGCCTACTCGGTCGTCCTCACCGTCACCGGCGTGCTCTACACCATCCCGTCGCTTGCCCTCTTCGCGCTCCTGCTCCCGTGGACCGGGCTCACGAGGACGACGGCACTCATCGCGCTCGTCGGCTACACGCTGCTGATCCTCGTCCGCAACGCGGTGACCGGGCTCGCCGCCGTACCGGCCGAGGTGCGGGAGGCGGCGCGCGGCATGGGCTACACGTCGCGCCGCTCGCTGATCGCCGTCGAGCTCCCTCTCGCGCTGCCCGCCATCATCGCCGGCATCCGGCTGGCGGTCGTGACCACCGTCGGCCTGCTCACGGTGGCCTCGCTCATCGGCCACGGCGGGCTCGGGCACCTCATCCTCGACGGCCTCAACCGTCGGTTCCCCACGCCCCTCGTCGTCGGCTCGGTGCTCTCTGTCACCCTCGCCGTGATCGCCGACGTCCTGCTCCTGCAGATGCAGCGGCGGCTGGCACCCTGGCAGGGAGGCCGCTGATGGAGCTCCTCGGCGACGTCGTGGCGTGGTTCGACGACCGCGCCAACTGGCGGGGGAGCTCCGGGCTCGTCCACCTGCTCGGCGAGCACGTCTCCCTCTCGCTCTGGGCCATGCTCATCGCCTGCGCCGTCGCCCTCCCCATCGGGCTCACCCTGGGCCATCTCCGGCGGGGCGAGGTCGTCGCGGTGAACATCGCCAACATCGGCCGCGCCGTTCCCTCGTTCGCGGTGCTCGTCTTCGCGTTGCAGGTCATGTCGATCGGGCGGGAACCGGCGCTCGTGGCGCTCGTCCTCCTTGCCATCCCCCTCGTCCTCACCAACGCCTACGTCGGGGTTGCCGGCGTGGCCGATGATCAGCGGGAGGCGGCGCGGGGGATGGGCATGACGGGGTGGCAGCTCCTCCGTCGCGTCGAGCTGCCGTCGTCCATCCCGCTGGTGATGGCCGGGATCCGCACTGCGGCGGTCCAGGTGGTGGCCACCGCCACGCTGGGGGCGCTCGTCGGCGCCGGCGGGCTGGGACTGCTCATCCTGCGCGGGTTGCGCACCCGTGACCATGTGGAGGTGTTCGCCGCCGCCCTCGTCGTAGCGCTCCTCGCACTCGTCGCCGAGGTGCTGCTCGGCGTCGCGCAGCGGCTCCTGACGCCACGCGGCATCCGCGGCGACGCGGCACGCGGCGGAGACCCAGCGATCTGACAGGCTGGTCGCATGCGAACCCGCCGATCCATCCTCGTCCTCGTCGCCGCGCTCGCCCTCCTCGCCGGCGCGTGCTCCGACTCCGACAACGACCCGTCGGTGGCCGACGACGACGCGCCGAACACCGATCGCGCATCGAGCACGATCGAGTTCGTGCCGCTCGAGCCGGGCGCCGTCACGTTCACGGCGTTGGAGAACGGCGACGTCGACATGGCCCTCCTGTTCAGCACGCAGGGGATCATCGCCGAGAAGGGCTGGGTCGTCCTCGAGGACGACATGACCCTGCAGGGCTCGGACAACCTGATCCCCCTCATCCGCAGCGAGATCGCCGACGGGACCGTCGAGAGTGTGCTCAACGCGGTGTCAGCGGCGCTCACCACCGAAGCGCTCACCGAGCTGAACCGCCGAGTCGACAGCGACCGCGAGGACACCGAGGTCGTGGCCCGCGACTTCCTCACCGAGAACTACCTGCTCGAGGGCGAGGCGGCATCGGGAGCGGGCTCGATCACGGTGGGCTCGGCCAACTTCAGCGAGGCGGAGATCGTCGCCCAGATGTACCGGCTCGCGCTCCAGCACGCCGGCTACGACGTGACGCTCCGAGCGCAGCTCGGCTCGCGCGAGATCCTGATCCCCGCCCTCGAGGCCGGCGAGATCGACGTGGAGCCGGAGTACCTCCAGAGCCTCCTCGCGTACTTCGACGGCGAGACGCCGGCGGTGACGCCCGAGGAGGGTGTGACCCTCGCCGGCGACCTGCTGCCCGCCGGGTTGCAGGTGCTCGAGCCCTCACCCGCCCAGGACCAGAACGCGCTGGTCGTGACCGCGGAGACCGCCGAGCGCTACGGGCTCTCGAAGGTGTCGGACCTGCTCGCGGTCGAGGACCAGCTCAAGATGGCGGGTCCGCCCGAGTGCCCCGAGCGCCCGCTGTGCATCCCCGGCTACGAGGCGGTCTACGGACTGCAGTTCGACGTCTGACGCCCTGTACGAAAGGCGGTGCCGCGCGTGCGTCGTGACGGTCGACGAGCACCGTCGATCCCGTGGGCTGTGCACTTGACCTGACCGACGCTCAGTGGCGCCTGGTCCGGGACCTCTTCGACCCGTCCGCTCGACTCCGACGGCCGATTCTTCCGCGGAAGATGACTTTTGCAACAGGAGCAACAGCGCAGGGCCGCCACCACGCCAGGATTCTCCACGAGCAGCACGAGTGCGCGCCGCTGGGGCCTCGCTGACCTGGCGATCGGCACTTCGGAGCGCAGGGACGATTCGCAGCGGAATCGTTCACGAGCAACACCAGCAATATTCCTTGTCGCCGGCGGGAGACGCCGATCGGCACTTCGGGGCGGCCGGCGTTCTTGGAGCAAGCAAGCGTGCTCTACACGTCTGGCTGCTCCAAGAAAGAGAGCGGCCGCACAGAGTGCCGGTTCGCGCGCAACCTGCGCAGTGCAAGTGCCGGATCTCTCGCGGCCCTACTCGATCATCCGGTTCAGTGGCCGCCGCACAGAACGACCAGTTCCGCGCTCGCCTTCGTACACAGGTCATGCTCTTGCTGATCCTCC
>DATLFP010000144.1:0-19720 GCA_035540955.1 Acidimicrobiales bacterium | reverse complement strand
GCCGTGGACGAGCCACCCGCCGCCGTGCCCGCGCCGGTCGCCGACGGCGAGAGACCCCCGGCGTTGGCATCCGCCGCCGGGAGGCCGCCGCCGGTGGTGGCGACGCCGGTCTGCTGGGCCGTCGACCCGCACGCGCTCGCCAGGAGAGCGAGGGCGAGGAGCACCACCGACCACCGGCCTGAGGACCTCATGGCGAGAGACTTCGGCCCGGGCCCACCGGCACCTGCCTGGCCGACCGTGCGCGCCTGCAACCCGACCATTTCACGACCGTACGAGCCGGCACCGGCGGGCGCTCTGTCGGGGCGCACAAGGTTCTGACCGCAGAGCCGTCGAACGGACCAGAGCGGCCCCTGTCGGTGCCGTCGTAGGTTCGCCGTGTGTCCACGGGAGGAGCGATCCGATGACCGATCTCCAGGCCCGGCTCGAAGCCGTCCTGGCCGAGCACAAGGTGCCGGGGGCCACGCTCGGCGTCCTCGACGGCGACGACGTCTCCGTCTTCGCCGCCGGCCTCGCGAACCGGCGCACCGGCGTCGAGGCCACCCCCGACACCCTGTTCCAGATCGGGTCCATCACGAAGGTGTGGACGGCGACCCTGGTCATGATGCTCGTCGACGAGGGCGTCCTCGATCTCGACGCTCCCGTCGTGTCGTACCTGCCGGAGTTCAAGGTGGGCGACCCCGACGTGACGGCGCGGGTCTCGCTGCGCGACCTGCTCAGCCACCGCAGCGGGATCGGTGGCGATCACATCCTCGAGACCGGCCGGGGCGACGACACCCTCGAGCGCTACGTCGAGACGTGCGCCGACATCGGCCAGGAGCACGAGCTCGGGGCGACGATGTCGTATTGCAACACCGGCTTCTCCATCGTGGGGCGCGTCATCGAGAAGGTCACCGGCAAGACGTGGGACCACGTGCTCCGCGAACGGCTCATCGGCCCGCTCGGCCTGACCCACACGAACACGCTCCCCGAGGAGGCGATCCTGTTCCGGGCCGCCGCCGGGCACGTGAAGCTGCCGGGCGACGAGGAGGAGCAGGTCGCACCGATGTGGGTGCTGCCCCGGTCGGCCGGACCGGCCGGCCTCATCAACGCCAGCGCCGCCGACCTGCTCACCTTCGCCCGCCTGCACCTCGACGAGGGTCGCGCGCCGGACGGCACGCAGCTGCTGGCGCCCGGCTCGGTCAAGCAGATGCAAGAGGCGCAGATCGACATCCCCGACCGCTACACCCTCGGCGACCGGTGGGGCCTCGGCTGGATCCTCTTCAGCTGGGACGGCCATCCCGGCTTCGGGCACGACGGTGGCACCATCGGCCAGCGCGCCTACCTCCGCGTCCTGCCCGAGGCGCGGCTGGCGGTGTGCCTGCTGACCAACGGGGGCGAGTCGGGGACCGCGTTCCGGACCCTGTGCGCCGAGATCGCAAAGGAGCGGGCCGGCGTCGCGATGCCGCCCCTCCCGGAGGCGCCCGCCACCCCGCCGGATCTCGACCTGGCCCCGTACGCGGGCCGCTACGGGCGCCTCAACGTCGACGCCGAGCTGCGGGTCGAGGACGGCCGGCTGGTCGGCGCCTTCCGGCAGAGCGGCCCGCTGGCCGAGGCGCTCCCCGCCGGGGACCGCGACCAGCGCATCGAGGCCGTGCCCGTCGACCGCGAGGTGTTCGTGGCGACCGTGAAGGGGCTCCCGTCGCCGCTGCCCATGGTGTTCTTCGACTTCGACGGCGACCGGCCCGGCCGGTTCCACTTCGGCGCCCGGGCCATGACCCGGCGAGAGGACTGACATGAGCGAGCGCAGCGAGCGGGGCCCGAGCGGCCCGGCCGAAGGCCAGGAGCGGACAACATGAGCGAGCTGCAGGGATTCGTCAGCGAGAAGGCCGCCGAGCTGGAGGTGCCCGGCGTCAGCGTCGGTGTCCTCCACAGCGGCGAGGAGCAGTACGCGTTCCACGGCGTCACCAGCATCGAGAACCCCGTCGAGGTCGACGCCGAGACGATCTTCCAGTTCGGCTCCACGGGCAAGACGTTCACCTCGACCGCCTTGCTGCGGTTGATCGAGCAGGGGCACTTCGACCTCGACACCAAGGTCAAGGACCTCGTGCCCGAGCTGCGGCTGAAGGACGCGTCGGTCGCTGATCGGGTCACGGTGCTCCAGCTCACGAACCACACGGCCGGGTGGTCGGGGGACCTGCTGACCTCCACCGGCGACGGCGACGACGCGCTCGCCCGCTTCGTCGAGCTGCTGGCCGACATCGAGCAGGTGACACCGCTGGGCGAGAGCGTCTCGTACAACAACGCGTCGCTGTCCCTGGCCGGGCGGATCATCGAGAAGGTCACCGGCCTCACCTTCGAGCAGGCGATCCGCGAGCTGCTGTTCGAGCCGCTGGGGATGAAGCACAGCTTCTTCTTCGCCACCGAGGTCATGACCCGGCGCTTCGCAGTGGGCCACGAGCAGCATCCCGACGGCTCGATCACCGTTGCCCGGCCGTGGGCCCTGCCCCGCAACGCCCACCCGGCCGGCGGGATCAGCGCCAACGCCGCCGACCAGCTGAAGTGGGCCCGGTTCCACCTCGGCGACGGCACCGCGCCCGACGGCGCCCGGGTGCTCGGCGAGAAGCTGCTGCGTCAGATGCAGGAGCCGACCGCCGACATGCGGGGCAGCGCCCTGGGCGATGCGGTCGGCATCAGCTGGCTGCTGCGCGACGTCGACGGCGTGCGTCTGGTTGGCCACGGCGGCACCACCAACGGGCAGCACTCGTCGTTCCTCATGGTCCCCGAGCGCGACTTCGCCATCATCTCGATGACGAACTGCGGGCCGAACGGTCCGATGTTCAACGACGCGCTCACGAAGTGGGCGCTGGAGACCTACCTCGGGGTCGAGGACGTCGACCCCGAGCCGCTCGTGCTCGGCGAGGCGGCGCTCGAGGAGTACACGGGTCACTACGCGACGATCGCGGTCGACGCCTACATCACCATCGAGGACGGCCAGCTCGCGCTGCGCACGAAGGTGAAGCCCGAGTTCCTCGCCCAGCTCCGGGAGGCCGGCACCGAGGTGCCCGAGGACGAGGAGCCGGCGATCCTCCTCGGCATGCTCCCGGGCGACGGCGACCGCTACATCGTCACCGGCGGGCCGGCCAAGGGCATGAGGGGCTACTTCGCCCGCGACGCCGACGCCCGCGTCAGCGGTGTCCACGCCGGCGGCCGCATGGCCACCCGCATCTCCTGATCCGTCAGCCGGCGAGGAGCCGGTAGACGCGCGCGAACAGGTCGTCGGGGACCGACTGCGGGTCGATGTTGCGGTGCTGGGCCAGCCCGATCGCCATGGCATTGAGCACCAGCGCCAGCTGCGCACCGGGCATCGGCAGCGGCTCCCCGCGAGCGGCGGCGACCTCCTCGAGCATCGCGCCGACTCGCTCGTCGTTCTCGCGCACGGCCGCGGCATAGACCTTCCGGAACCGCGCATCGCGCTGCGCGAAGTGGAACAGCTCGAGCGTGAGGTCCCACGCCCGCTTCGACACCGACCGGATGGCGGCCGGGATCTGATCACCGAACTCGGCGATCTGGTCGGCGACGGGCCGGTCGACGGTCAGGTCGTTGCCGACCTGCGGCCCCGGGACGTGCTCGTGGAGCTCGATCAGCAGGTCGAGCTTGCTGTCGAAGTTCGAGTACACGGCGCCCTTGGTGAGCCCGGCCCGCTCGGCGATGGCGTCGAGTGACGCCGCCATCGCGCCCTGCTTGGCGACGACCGCGGCGGCGGCATCGAGCAGCCGCTTGCGGGTCGCCGCCTTCTTCTCCTCGCGGGATGGCATCGGTCACACCTCGTTGACGTCGGGGCCGCGACGAATGATACTGACCGGTATCAGATACTGAGTGGTATCACAATGTCCATCGAGGAGTGAACGTGCTGGAGATCGAGCGGGTCACCAAGGAGTACCGGTCGGGCGTCCGCGCCAACGACGAGGTCTCCCTTCGCGTGGCGGCCGGCGAGGTGGTCGGGCTGCTCGGGCCGAACGGCGCCGGCAAGACCACGCTCGTCCGCCAGATCGTCGGCCTCGCCCGGCCGACATCCGGCTCGATCGTGATCGACGGCGTCGATGTCGTGCGCCATCCCGAGTCGGCCCGCGCGTCCTGCTGCTGGCAGCCCCAGACCCAGGCACCCATCCGCGGGCTCTCTCCCGTCCAGGCCATCTCGCTCGTGGCCGAGCTGCGCGGCGCGCCGCGGCGAGCGGCGCGGGCCCGGGCCGAGGAGCTGATCGACGCCCTCGCCATCGACGAGTGGTCGAAGGCGCTCGGCTTCCAGCTCTCCGGCGGCGTGGCCCGGCTCGTGGCCTTCGCCATGGCGGCGGCCGTCCCCGGCAAGGTCGTGATCCTCGACGAGCCCACCAACGACGTCGACCCGCTGCGTCGGCGCCTCCTGTGGCGGCAGGTGCGCGACCTCGCCGAGCGCGGCGCAGCGGTGCTGCTCGTCACCCACAACGTGCTCGAGGCCGAGCGGGCCGTCGACCACCTGGCGCTCATGGACGCCGGCCGGGTCGTGGCCGCCGGCACGCCGGGCTCGCTGAAGCCCGGCGCGTCCGCAGGCTTCCGGCTCGAGCTGCTGGTCGAGCCGGGCAGCTCCCAGGGCCTGCTCCCCGAGTTCGTCCGCAACCCCGTCACCACCGGCCGGCGGGTGCTCGCCGACCTCCACGACGGCGACCTTGAGGCCGCGGTCGCGTGGGCCCGCGCCGAGCGTCGCCAGGGGCGGGTCGAGGAGTTCTCCATCGGGCCCACGACGCTCGAGGACGTCTACGTCCGGCTCGTCGAGCAGGACGAGTCCGAGGAGGTGTCGGCATGATCCCCACCGACGTCCGCCCGGCATCACCGGCCCGCGCCTTCGGCATCCTCTGCCGCTGGCGGGTCGCTCAGCTCGGCAAGGAGCTGCCCCAGATCGTCGTCGCCCAGGTGCTGTTCGCCACCGGCACGGCGGTGGGACTCGGCTTCCTCATCCCGAACCTCGACAGCCGGGCCGGCGCCTACCTCGCCACCGGCGCCTTCCTCATCAACCTCCTGATCGTCGCCATCGCCATGGTCCCGGGGATGATGACCGAGGCGAAGGTGACCGGCGCCCTCGACTACCTGTGGGCGCTGCCGTTCCCGCGGCTCGTGTACCTCCTCGCCGAGCTCGCGATCTGGGGGCTGGCGATGCTGCCGGGGATGACCCTCTCGCTGGTCATCACGTCGATCCGGTTCGACTTCGACCTGCGCATCTCGCTGCTCGTCGTCCCCGCCGTGATCCTGGTGCTCGTGACCGCCACCGCCGTCGGCGCCGCCATCGGACTCCGCTCACCGTCGCAGCAGACCACCAACCTCTTCACGAACTTCGTGCTCATCTCGGTGCTGCTCTTCTCGCCGGTCAACTTCCCGGCCGAGCGCCTGCCGGGCTGGCTCCAGGCCGTGCATCAGGTCCTTCCCATCGCCTCCATGGCCGACCTCGTGCGAGCCACGTTGGTCGGCGGGATCGAGACCGACGTGGGGTCGGCTCTCCTCGTGCTCGCCGCCTGGTGCACGTTCGGGATGGTCGTCACCTGGCGGAGCGTCAGCCGGGTGCGCTGATGCCGGACGCGCGAACCGCGCGAGAGTTCGGTCTTCGATGAAGTACCCGTCCAGCCTTCCGGAGGTCGACCGCGCCGCCGCGGCCGTCACCATCGCGCTGGCTGCGGGCGTGTGCGGTGCGATCCAACCCAAGATCAACGCCGTCCTCGGTGATCGCCTCCACAGCGCGCTCGTCGCCTCCCTGGTGAACTTCGGGGTCGCGCTCGTCTTCGTCGTCGCTGCTCTCGTCCTTCGACCGGCGAGCCGACGCACCCTCGCCGGCCTGCGGCACTGGCCGGTGCCCTCGTGGACGCTCACCGCCGGCCTCGGAGGCGCCATCATCGTCGTGGCCGGAGCGGTGGCCGTCGACACGATCGGCGTGGCCGTGTTCTCGGTGGCCTTCTTCGCCGGGCAGATCACCTTCGGCTTGCTCGTCGACCGCATGGGCGTCGGGCCGGGCGGGGCGCGACCGATCACCGCAGCCCGGTTGCAGGCCGTCGCCCTCGCCATCACCGCAGTGGTCCTCGCCCAGGCCGGCCGGCCCGTGGGCGAGGTCGCGCCGGCCCTCGTGGCGCTCGTCGTCGCCGCCGGCGCCGCGTTCGCCTTCCAGTCGGCCTTCAACGGTCGGATCACCCGGGCGATCGGCGATCCCGTCGCCGCGACCGCGGTCAACGTTTCCGTCGGCATCGTCGCCCTCGCCGGCATCGTCGGGGTGCTCGCGGCGGCGGGGCGCATCGATCCGGTGTCGCTGCCGTCGGAGCCATGGCTCTACGCCGGCGGTGCCCTCGGCGTGACCGTCGTGCTGTCCCTTGCGGTGGCGACGGCCGCCCTCGGCGTGCTCCGGGCCACGCTGGCCATGCTCGCCGCGCAGCTCATCGCCGCCTTCGCCGTCGACTGGACCGTGCAGGGTGAGCCGCCGGCGATCGGCACCTTCGCCGGCGCGCTCCTCATCCTCGCGGCGGTGGCGGTCGTCGGCCGCCAGGCTCCGCCGGCGCCGGTGGCCCTCGTCCGCTGACTACGACGACACGAACGCGCCACCCCGCACGAGCGGCTGCCAGTCGTTGACCGGGCTCGGGTAGCCCTTCACGGCCTCGGTCCGGTCGACGGTGCCGGCGGCCGCCACGTGGAACACCATGGCGGCGCGGATCCCGTCCGAGACGTTGTCGGTCGACCGGTGCATGAGGTGGCTGTCGAACACGAGGAGGTCGCCCGGCCGCATGAGCGACGGGACCGCGCCGCTCATGTCGTGGTCGACGATCTCCATGTAGCCGTAGTTGGCGCTCGGCCGGCGGTCGGGCACGTGCTCGTGGACCGGCTCGGCGTGGCTGCCGGGCAGCACGTGCAGGCAGCCGTTCTCGAGGGTGGCGCCGGTGACGGCGAGCCACAGCCCGACGATGGGGCGGGGCGGGTCGAACGGGAAGTAGTAGGAGTCCTGGTGCCACGGCTGGCCCCAGGCGCCCGGGTTCTTGAAGATGAACTGCGACAGGAAGCAGTCGACGTCGTCGGTGCCGAGCAGCGTCGTCATGATCGGCAGCAGCGCCGGTGTGCGCAGGAACGCGGCGAACGGCGGGCGCCGGTGGAGCCGGAACACCTTGGAGATCCGGTCCTCGGGGGCCTGGGCCCCGCGCCCGGCGGCGAAGTCCGGCTGCGCCTCGGGAAGGATGAGCGCGTGGGCGACCGCCTCGCCCCGGTCGTGGGCCCGCACGATGCCGACGACGTCGTCGAGCATGGCGCGGCCGACGGCCTCGTCGGCGAAGCGCTCGACCTTGAAGAAGCCGTCGGTGCGGTACGTCTCGATCTGGGCGTCCGCGATATCGATTGCCACGACGCCAAGGCTAGGCAAGGGTGCCGCCATGCCGTTCGTGATGGTCTTCCGTGCCCGGGGCGCCGCGTGCCGCGGCCGGACCCCGCGGGCAGCACTTCCTCCGGCCTGAGCCTGCGCGCCGCCTCGTCGCGGCCGCCGGCGTTCAACCCGGCGACCTCGTCTTCGACCTGGGGGCCGGCACCGGGGCCCTCACCTTCCTGCTCGCCGCCCGGGCCGGGCGAGTCGTCGCCATCGAGCGCGACCCCAAGCTGGCCCGACGGCTCGCCCGCCGCGCACCGGCCAACGTCTCGGTGCACGAACGCGACCTCGCCACCATGTGGTTTCCCCACCGGCCGTTCCGCGTCGTCGCCAACCTGCCGTTCGCCGGCTCCAACGCCGTGATCCGCCGCCTCCTCCAGCGCGACGTGCCCCTGGTCGGCGCCGACCTCGTCGTCGAGCTGGGCGTCGCCCGCCGCTGGACCGAGCGGTCGGCCCGGTGCACGGTCGACCGGGTGCTCCCGCCGTCGGCGTTCGTCCCGGCGCCGCGCTGCACGGCGGCGGTGCTCCGCATCCGGTGACGGTCGAGGTGGTGCCGCCCCCGCGTCGGTGACGATCGGGTGACGCGGGTCCGGTACGACGCCGGCATGCGCAACCTGTGCCGCCTTCTGCTCGCTCTCGGTGCCCTCACGCTGGTGACCGCCGGATGCACCGACGCCGAGCCCGAGGTCACCTCGATCGACGTGCCCGAGAGCGACGTGCCCGAGAGCGACGATGACGACACGCCGTCGGAGGTCGACCTCATCGAGTCGACCACGCCCGAGGTCATGATCGGCTTCACCTGCGAGCCGACCTCCGGCCCGTGCCCGGAGGTGTCCGTGCTGGTCGACAGCGGCGACCTGGTCGTGTCGATCCTGTACGACGTCCCCGAGGGGTTCGATCCCGAGGTCGACAGCCAGTACCTCACGCTCAACCACCGCGCCGGCAACGGCGGAGTCCTCTCCTGCGGGTTCCAGGAGCCGTCGACCTACCCGCCCTCCTGCCAGGCGCTGACCTCGGCGGGGGCGCCCATCGCCACGATCCCGATCATCGACACGAAGACCACCGTGTCCGGCGAGGTGGACGTCACGCAGATCCCCGGGAAGGAGCGCCGCCGGCTCCGCATCCCGTTGACCGGCGAGACCGAAGCGCCGGGCGTCGTCCCCGCCGGGACGAGCTACGCCTTCGGCAGTGATGCCGCGTGCGACGGCGACGCCCTCCTGCTGCAGTTCGACCTGCGCTCCACCGCGGACGCGCCCGACGACCTGTGGGACGACGACTACGGCACCGTCTCCTACTTCTCGGCGAGCGTGGTGCTCGGTCAGATCGCCGACCCGTCGACCGACACCGGCTGGCGCCAGACCAGCCGCACCGACGAGACGGCGTGGTGGGACCATCCGACGGTCGAGGACGCGCTCGTGGCGAGCATGTTCCGGGCCTGCCGCTCGGAATAGACGGCGCGGGAGGGCTTGCCGTCGGCGATCCTCATCCGGTGGACGACGTCCTCGAGCAGGTCGAGCGGGCGACGGCGGCGGTCGGCGATGCCCTGGCCCGGACCGACCTGGACGCACCGAGCGAGCTGCCGGGCTGGAGCCGGCTCACGGTCGCCTGCCACCTGCGGTTCGGGGCGGAGACGTTGCTGCGGATGACCGACGACGCCCTCGCCGGGCGGCCCGCCTCGTACTACCCCGGCGGTCGCCACCGCCAGCGGCCCGGCACGCTCGTGTCCCGGCCGGGCGAGACGCCGGCGGCGGTGGTCGAGTCCCTCCTGCAGGCCAGCGCCGCGCTGCACCACCGGTGGCGGGCGGTGACCGACTGGTCGCTCGAGGTCCGCGAGCCCGCCGACAACCCCGACCTCGGAACCGTGCCGCTCCGCCGGCTCCTGCTGAGTCGGCTCACCGAGGTCGAGGTCCACGGCACCGACCTCGGTGTCGGGCTCGGGCCGTGGAGCGACGTGCTCGTTCGCCACGCGCTGCCGATGCGCCTCGAGTGGCTCGACGCCCGGCGCTCCAACCACCGCGCCGTCGACGAGTCGATGCGGCGCCGATGGCTGCTCGTCGCCACTGACGTGCCGGTGCGCCAGCTGGTCGAGGTCGACGGGCCCCTCCTGCGGTCGACGCCGGTCGCCGCCGACGCCACGCCCGAGGTGGACGACACGGTCACCGGCACCGGCGCCGAGCTGCTGGCGCTCCTCTTGGGTCGGGCGCCGGCGCCATTCGCGCCGGCCGACTTCAACCGCGCCCTGCCCGGCCCCTGACCTCGGGATCCGAGTCGAGCTGCGCGACGAGCCGCTTCGGCGCGGTCCGGCGCCAGCTCTCCTCGACGAGCTCGGCGATCTCGTCCCAGTCCTGCTCGACGTCGAGCCGGATGCCGATCCACCCGTTCTTGCCCGTGTACCGCGGGACGAAGAAGCGGTCGGGGTCGGATCCGACGAGCGCCTCCTGCGCGCCGGGCGCGCCCTTGCAGTTCATCGTCGTGCCGTCCTCGGACGTCATCACGAAGAGCTTGTCGCGCACCCGGAACGCGGGTGCGGTGTGCCCGCCGAACGGCTTCTCCTCCGCCTCGGGCAGCGCGAGGCAGATCCGCCGCAGTCGCTCCAGCACAGCCTTCGTCGACGACCGTCCAGCCATGCGGAGATCATCCCATCGTGGCGAGGCGTCGAGCGCACCCCTCCCGGCGGCGTTCTTGGAGCAAGCAAGCGTGCTCTACACGTCTGGCTGCTCCAAGAAGCGAGTGGGGCTGCCGAGCTCAGAGTCGGACGTGCCAGCGGGCGGCGTGCATGAGCATGGCGATCACGAGCCAGCCGCCACCGAACACGGCGAGGTACGCGGCGGCGCCGTGCTCGGCGACGAACCACTCGCCCAGCCGCCGGCCGTCGACCGTGGTGCGGGCGAGCACTGGCTGCTGCAGGAAGATCGCCGTCCAGATGACCAGCGCGTTGCGACCGAGGGCGACGAGCGGCCACGTGAGGAGTTCGACGGCACGGTGGCGGTCGCGGTCGAAGGCGAAGACGAGCGCCGCGAGCAGGGCGAGGCACCACGCGGCGTTCATCGCCACGAAGGAGCCCGTCCACAGCCGCTTGGCGACCGGCTGGAACCAGAGGAGGAGCGGCAGCACGACGAGCCACCCGGCGGCGACCGCGAGAAGCGCTCCCGCTCGGATCGACACCGTTCGCGCCCGGAGCGACTGCACCAGCATGGCCGCGCCGTATCCCACGACGAACGTGGCGAGGGCACCCACGGTCGACGCCAGCCCCTCGGGGTCGTGACCGAGCCGACCCTGGTGGTACACGTGCTGCTCGCCGAAGACGGCGGTGTCGACGGCGAGCAGCGTGCCGCAGCCGTCAGGCTGGGGCAGGCCGTCGACGCAGTCCCGAGCGCTGACCTGCAGCGCCACCGCCCATGCCAGCGCCAGCGCCAGTGCCACGACCAGCGCCGCCTGCCACCGGCGCCGGACGGCGACGGCCACCGCGGCGCCGGCGAGACCCACGAGGGCGATGCGCTGCAGCACGCCGGGGATCCGCAGCATGGTGAGGTCGGCGCCGCCCGCCGTCCAGGCGTTCACGAACAGCCCGAGCACGACGAGGGTCACGAACCGCCGCACGAGGCGAGCCCACGGCATCGGCTTCCACCGGGTCTGGAAGCCGAGCCCGGCACCGGCCACGAACAGGAACGCCGGGAAGAAGACGTCGCTGTTGCCCCACCCGAACCACGCGGCGTGGCCGCGCCAGCCGGTGGTCGGCACGTGCACCAGCACGAGCAGCCAGGCGATGACGAGGCCCCGGAACACGTCGAGGCCGAGCGACCGTCCCGTCCCCGACATCGGCGCCAGCGGCTCAGGGTCGATCGTTGCCGCCGCGCCCTCGCCGCCAGGGTCGTGCACCACGCCATCCTGCCCGCTCACCGCCGCGTCTGATGATGGAACATGTCGCCTGGCGACACGTTCCACCACCAGACGCCGGGCTCGGGCGTGACGACCAGACGGTGCCCTGATCAGCCGGCGGGCTCCCCCTGGGTGTCGACCATCCAGCTCACGCCGAAGCGGTCGACGCACATGCCGAAGCCCTTCGAGAAGAAGGTGGCGCCGAACGGCATCGTGACCTCGCCATCCTCCGCCAGCGCGTCGAACGCGTTCTTGGCGACCTGCTCGTCGGGTGCCGAGAAGCTCACGGCGACGCCCGTCTTCGGGCCGCCGTCACCGGTCGGGTCGTCGGAGCCCATCAGGAACGAGTCGCCGATCTGGATCGAGGCGTGCATCACGGCCTCGGGTGGCGCGCCAGGCATGGGGTCGACCCCCGCCGGCACATCCGCGTTGGTCATGACCTGGAGCTCACCGCCGAACACCTCGTGGTAGCGGCGGAACGCGGCGGCGCACTGGCCGTCGCTGAAGAACACGTAGGGGTGAAAGCTCATGACTGGTCCTCCCTCGGACGATGCTTGCGCCGGTTCCGACGTCGGGGATGCCGCAGACTCATCGGAGACCACCGGCGTCACGGCGGCGTGGTATCCCCTCTCCGTGACCATCGAAGCCAGATTGGATGCCTTCGGGCTGGTGGTGGGCGACATGGCGGCCTCGCTCGCCTTCTACCGGGCGCTCGGCCTGGCGATCCCCGACGACGCCGACGGCGCCCCGCACGTCGAGGTCGACCTCGGTGGCGGCATCCGCCTGATGTTCGACACCGTCGAGACCGTCCGGTCCTTCGATCCGGACTGGGCTCCGCCGGCGGGCGGGCACCGGGTCGCGCTCGCCTTCCGCTGCCCCGACCCCGACGCCGTCGACGCCCTCCACGCTCGCCTCGTGGCCCTCGGGCACCCCAGCCACCGGGAGCCGTGGGACGCGTTCTGGGGTCAGCGCTACGCCGTGGTGCACGACCCCGACGGCAACAGCGTCGACCTCTACGCCGCCCTGCCCGGTTAGCGGGTCCGCTCGCCGTGGGCGTAGACGTTGCCGCCGAACGCGACGAGGCAGACGCCGAGCCGGTCGGCGGCGGCGACGGCCAGCGACGACGGGGCTGACACCGCCACGACGGTGGTGACGCCGGCCAGCGCCGCCTTCTGCACCATCTCGAAGCTGGCCCGGCCCGACAGCACGAGCACGTGGTCGTGCAGCGGGAGGCGCCCGTCGAGCAGGGCCCGCCCGATCACCTTGTCGGCGGCGTTGTGGCGGCCCACGTCCTCCCGCACGGCGACGACGTCGCCGGCACGGGTGAACAAGCCGGCGGCATGCACGCCACCGGTGCGGTCGAACAGCGACTGGTGGGCCCGCAAGGCGCCGGGGAGCGCGAGCAGCGACGTGAGCGCCACCGGCTCGGTCGCCGGGAGGGTCGGGCACGCGACGTGCACTTCGTCGATCGAGCGCTTGCCGCACAGCCCGCACGCCGCCGTCATCGCCGTGGGTCGGGCCTTCGACCCACCCGCCAACGGCTCCCGCAGCGCGACGGTGACCACGTTGTAGTCCTGCTGCTGATCGGAGCCGACGCAGTAGCGCACCTCGGCGACGTCGACCTTGTCGCGCACGACGCCCTCGCCGACGAGGAACCCCACGGCCAGCTCGAAGTCGTGCCCCGGCGTGCGCATCGTGACCGCCAGGTCGACGTCGTCGACGCGGATCTGCAGGGGCTCCTCGGTGATCACCTCGTCAAAGGTGCGCACCCCGTCGCGCACGACCTCGACCCTGGTCGCCGGTCGCCGCGTCGTCATGGAGCCCCCGAGGCCCACGAGGCGCCCGAGGCCCGCTCGATGGTGACGACAGCGGTGTAGTCGGGCACGTTGGAGCGCGGCTCGCGGTGGTCGGGGCCGGCGGGGATCAGCACGTTCCCCTCGGGCCAGTGGACCTGGATGGAGCCCGCCGGCAGCTTCTCCCGCCGCACCCGGCCGGCGAGCACGCCGGACGCCGACCGCAGCACCACGGGGTCGCCGTCCTCGAGCCCGAGACGCATGGCGTCCTTGTGGCTCAGGAGGATCTCGTCGCGACGCGCGCCGTTGAGCGGGTCGACCTCGCCCTGCACCATCGAGTTGAACTGCTTGCCTCGCCGGGTCGTCACCTCGAACTCCCCGAGCCCGAGCCGGGGCGGGTCGACGTCGACCACCGAGAACACCGCCTGCTCGATGGGCAGGTGGCGGCCGCCGTACTGCACCGCGTCACCGGTGGCCCGCAAGGTCTCGATCCCGGCGTAGAGCGGCACGACCTCGGCGATCTCCCGGCGCAGGTCGTCGCCGCCGGGCCAGGAGAACGCGCCGGCGAGGTCGGGCCGGGCCCGCTTGGCGACCTCCGCGAAGATCCGCCACTCGCTCATCGCCTCGCCCATGCGACCGACGGCGATCGGCGGCGAGTACACGATGCGGCGCTCGGTCGTGGTCTCCGTGCCGCCACCCTCCTGCTCGTAGCGGGTGGCGGCGGGCAGCACGACGACCTCGCCGCCGTCGGGTGGGTCGAGCAGCATCTGCTCGCTCAGCACGATGTCCTGGTGCACGCGCACCGGCACCCGCTCCAGCGCGGCACGGACGCGGTCGGGTTCGGGGAGCACGTCGAGGAACGAACCGCCCGCCAGGTAGAGCACGTCGAGGTCGCCGCGCTCGGCGGCCTCCACCATCTCGGGCGCCGTGAGGCCGACGTGATCGGGCACGTCGAAGCCCCACTGCGCCGAGAGCGCGGCGGCGTGCGCGGGGGTGACGGCGAGCCCGCCGGGCAGGGCCGTGGAGTAGGCGCCCATCTCGGCGCCGCCCTGGACACCGGAGTGTCCGCGGATCGGCATCAGCCCGGCGCCGTCGCGGCCGACGTTGCCCCGCGCCAGGCCGAGGTTGACGATCGCCTTCACACCCTCGACCGACTCGCGGCGCTGGGTGATCCCCATCGACCACACGAGGATGGCGGCGCCCGCGGACCCGTAGAGGTCGACGAAGGCGGCCAGCGTCGAGCGGTCGACGCCGGCGGCCGCGAGGAGGTCGTCGAGCGACCGGGTCTCGAGGAAGGCGGCGAGGTCGTCCCACCCGGTGGTGCGCGTTGCGATGAACGCGCGGTCGACGGCGTCGAGCCGGATCAGCTCCTTCAAGACGGCGTTGCAGAAGGCGACGTCGCCGCCGGGCACCACCGGCACGTGGAGGTCGGCGATCTTCGTCCCGAACAACGCCGACTCCGGGCTCGACGGCACCCAGTAGCGCTCGAGGCCCGGCTCCAGGTAGGGGTTGACCACCACGACCCGGGCCCCGTTGCGCTTCGCCTCGTAGAGGTACTTCATGAACACCGGCTGGTTGGTGGCGGGGTTGGCGCCGATGAGCACGATCAGGTCGGAGGCGAGGACGTCGGCGAACGAGCACGTGGTGGCGGCCGCGCCGATCGTCTCCTTCAGCGCCACCGTCGACGGCGCGTGGCACACCCGGGCCGCGGAGTCGACCGACGCCACCCCCATGGCCCGGGCCGCCTTGCCGCACACGTAGTACGTCTCGTTGGTGACGCCCCGCGACGTGAGGTAGACGGCGGTGCGCTCGCCGCCGGCGGTCGCGATCGAGGCGGCCGCCCGATCGAGCGCCTCTTCCCAGGTGATGCGGGTGAAGCCCCGATCGCCCCGGCGGCGCCGGAGCGGGTGGGCGAGGCGCCCGAGGTCGCGCAGGGCGGCCCCATCGAGGTGGCGAAGGGCGTCGACGTCGGCGAGGCGTGCGGGGTCGACCGCATCAGCGGTGTTCAACGCCAGCAGGCGCAGTCGGGTGGTGCAGAGGTGCACGCCGTCGATCGTCCAATCGTGGAACCCGGCGACGCCCAGGGCACACCCGTCGCACACGCCCTTGGCGAGGATGTCCCACGCCAGCTTCGGGTGGCGGCGGTTGTCCCACGCCACCCTCACCATGTCGCCGTAGTGGTTGGGCTTCTGGAGCCCGATCCCGTTCGGGCGCAGGCTCACCCAGCTCGCCCGGTTCCAGCGCACCGGTTCAGCGTACGGTCGCGGGCATGACCGCCGAGATCTGGACGACGGGCATCCCCGATCCGCGCACCATCGCCCGCCACTCGAAGGCGGCCGAGGACGCCGGCTGGGACGGCTTCGCCGTGGTCGACTCGCAGAACCTCACCGCCGACAGCTGGGTCGGCCTCACGGTGGCGGCGGCGGCCACGACGACCATCGGGCTCGGCACCGCGGTGACCAACCCGGTCACCCGCCTGCCGGCGGTGACGGCCTGCGCGGCGGCGTCGGTGCACCTCGTCTCGGGCGGCCGGGTCACGATCGGCATCGGCCGGGGCGACAGCGCCCTCTCCCACCTCGGCCGGGCGCCCGCATCCGTCGCCGCGCTGGAGCGGTACCTGAAGGTGCTGCAGGCATACCTGCGGCGCGAGGAGGTCGACTTCGCCGATCTCGGGCTGGACGACGACGTCGCCCCCGGCGTGGAGGCGCTCAACCTCAAGACCCGCGCCACCGACAGCCGCGTCCACATCGTGCCCGAGGACCTCCCGAAGGTCCTCGTCGAGGTCAGCTCGACCGGACCGAAGGTGATCGAGGCGGCGGCGCGGCACGCCGACCGGGTGATGCTCGCCGTCGGCGCCGACCGCGCCCGCGTCGAGTGGGGCATCGAGATGGCCCGGGCAGTGAGTCCCGACGTGCGCATCGGCGCGTTCGTCAACTGCGTGGCCGGCGACGACCTCGACGTCGCCCGCGACCTCATCCGGGGCGGCATGTCGACCTTCACGCGCTTCTCGACGATGCACGGCACGCCCACCGGCCCGGTCGACGACGTCGAGCGGGAGACGATGGCCAAGCTCATCGAGACCTACGACATGACGCATCACACCCGGGGCGACAGCCGCCAGGCGGCGGTGCTCTCGCCCGAGTTCATCGACCGCTTCGGCATCGTGGGTCCGCCCGCGGCGTGCGCCGACCGGCTCAACGAGCTGCTGGGCCTCGGCCTCGACAAGGTGATCATCGTCGGCCCGTCCAGCAGCCGGGGAGGCGGGCGCGATGAACGCGGCGCCGACCGGCAGCAGGCGCTGGCGGCGATGGCGCGGTTCCCGCAAGAAGTCCTTCCCCTTCTCGAAAGGTGACGTGATGAAGTTCGGCATCTTCTACGAGCTCCAGCTCCCCCGGCCATGGGAGGGGGATGCCGAGCACGACCTCGTGCAGCACGCCCTCGACCAGATCGAGCTGGCCGACCGCCTCGGCTTCGACCACGCGTGGGAGGTCGAGCACCACTTCCTGGAGGAGTACTCCCACTCGAGCGCTCCCGAGGTGTTCCTGGCGGCCGCGTCCCAACGGACCCGGAACATCCGCCTCGGCCACGGCATCGTGCAGCTGCCCACCAACCATCCGGCACGCGTCGCCGAGCGGGTCGCCACCCTCGATCTCGTGTCCAGCGGTCGGGTCGAGCTCGGCCTCGGCGAGGGGTCGTCGATCACCGAGCTGCACCCGTTCGGGCGCCGGTTCCGCGACAAGCGGCTCGTGTTCGAGGACGCCGTGCGGTGCCTCATGCCGATGTTCGGCGACGACGCCGTCGAGTACCACGGCGAGTACTTCGACTTCCCGCTGCGCAACGTGCTGCCCAAGCCCAGGCAGAAGCCGCACCCGCCCCTCTGGGTGGCGTGCAGCCAGCTCGACACCATCGAGCAGGCGGGCCGCTGGGGGTTCGGGGCGCTCGGCTTCCAGTTCGCGTCGGCCGACGCCGCCAACGCCTGGGTGAGCGCGTACTACCACGCCTACCTGCACCAGCCCGAGCGCATCACCGACTACGTGACGAACCCGAACATCTCGGTGGTGTGCGGCTTCATGTGCGCCGAGACCGACGAGGAGGCGCAGCGCCGCGCCGAGGGGTGGACGTTCTTCCAGTTCTCGCTCGGCTTCTACTCCCGGTACGGGGTGGTCGAACCGGGGACCGTCAACCTGTGGGACGAGTACCAGCAGTGGCGGGCGGAGCCGAAGAACGCGGCAAAGGCGGCCGGCGGGCTCGTGGGCTCGCCGGAGACGATCCGCAAGAAGCTGCGCAAGTTCGAGGCGACCCACATCGATCAGGTGATCCTGCTCAACCAGGCCGGCAAGAACACCCACGAGCACATCTGCGAGAGCCTCGAGCTCTTCGCCCGCGAGGTGATGCCCGAGTTCCACGACCGAGAGTCGGAGCACCAGGACTGGAAGCAGCAGATCCTCGCCGGCGAGATCGAGGTGCCCGAGGTCGACCTCACGCCCTACCGGCGGCCCACCAACGCCACCCCCACGCTGAAGCCCGGCGACGACCAGCCGTCGGCCCTCAGCGTCACCGGCGGCCCGCCGGCGTGACGCGACGCGTGTGACGGTCGCGCCCGCGGTGGTGTGGTCCCGCGTCGACGGGACGACCGGGCCACTCGTCGTGCTCACCCACGGCTGGGGCGACACCTCGGCGACGTGGGACCGGCAGGTCGCGGCGCTCCACCCCCGCGCGCGCGTGGTCACCTGGGACCTCCGCGGCCACGGCCGGAGCCCGGCCCCCGACGACCCCGAGGCCTACAGCCGGGAGGTGGCCCTCGCCGACCTCGAAGCGCTGGTGGGCGCCGGACCGGCGGTGCTCGTCGGCCACTCCTTCGGCGGCCAGCTGTCCATCGCGTTCGCCCAGCGCCATCCCGAGCGGGTGGCGGGGATGGGCCTCATCGGCACCGGTCCCGGCTACCGGGATCCCGACGCCCGCGCCGCCTGGAACCGCGACGTCGAACGCCGGGCGGCCGCCGAGGAGCGCCGTGGCCGGCGGGCTCTGGCCCATGCCATCCGCGGCTTCGTCGCCCAGCACGACGCGGCCGTCATGGATGCCCTGCCGTCGATCACCGTGCCGACGCTCGTCCTCGTGGGCGCCGGCGACCGCGGCTTCCTCGCCGCCGCCGACTACCTGCACGCCAAGATCGCCGGCTCGACCAGAGTGGTCGTCCCCCAGGCGGGCCATGCCGTCAATCAGCACCAGCCCGGTGCGGTGAGCTGCGCGCTGCTCGACCTGCTCGTCCGCTGCACCGCACCCAGTCAGGGAAGTTGACGAAGGGCCCTGGCCGCGGGACGGAGACGTGCCATGCTGCGCGCATGACCCAGACGTTGCGGCGGCTGCTCGCCGTGCTGCTCCCGCTCGCCCTCATCGCCGCCGCGTGCGGCGGGGACGACGACGACGACGGCGGGTCGGATGGGTCATCCGCCGCCGATGCCGGCGGTGCCATCGACAACCTCCGTGACGTGAAGTCGGCCGTCGTCCAGATCGTCGCCAAGGGCAGCTTCGCCTATCCGGCCGGCACGTTCTCGGCCTACGACGAGTACGAGGGAGCCGGCTCCGGCAGCGGCTTCATCATCCACCCGGACGGCATCGCCGTCACCAACAACCACGTGGTGACCGGCGCCGCCACCCTCGAGGTGTTCGTCGGAGGGAGCGACGAAGCAGTGAGCGCCCGCGTGCTCGGCGTCTCCGAGTGCTCCGACCTGGCCGTGATCGATCTCGAGGGTGACGGCTACCCGTACCTGGCGTGGTACGAGGACGAGGTCGAGCCCGGGCTCGAGGTGCGGGCGGCCGGCTTCCCGCTCGGCGACCCGGAGTACACCTTGACGAGCGGCATCGTGTCGAAGGCGCGCGCCGCCGGCGACACCGACTGGGCGTCCGTCGACTCGGTCATCGAGCACGACGCCAACATCCAGCCGGGCAACTCCGGCGGTCCGCTCGTCGACGCCGAGAGCGGGCGCGTCGTCGCCGTCAACTATGCGGGCGGCGATCCCGGCACCGGCACCTCCCAGTTCTTCGCCATCTCGGCGGCGCTGGCCCGGCCCACCGTCGAGGACCTCCAGCACGGCGACGTGCTCTCCCTCGGCATCAACGGCCAGGCGATCTACGACGACAGCACGGGGACGACCGGGATCTGGGTGGCGTCGGTCGACACCAGCAGCCCGGCCGGCGAGCTCGGCCTGCGGGGCGGCGACATCGTGGAGAAGATCGAGGGTCTCTCGCTCGGTGTGGACGGCACGATGAAGGACTACTGCGACATCCTCCGCTCGCACGCACCGGGCGAGCAGCTCGCGGTCCAGGTGCTGCGCTACGAGGAGGACATCCGCCTCCGGGGCGTCTTCAGCGGCGACGCGCTGGAGCCGGTCGAGTCGCTGGGCCGGATGATCCAGGACGAGACCGGTCCGCTCGAGGACACCGGCGTCGAGTACAGCGGCTTCGTCTCCATCAGCGACGACAGCGGCACGATCACCGTCGAGGTCCCGGTCGAGTGGTCCGAGGTCGACGGCACCCCGATCGATCTGGACGACGGGACGGTGCTGCAGAACGTGTCGGCGGCGCCGGATCTCGGGGCGTTCTACGGCAGCTGGGCCGAGCCGGGGCTCTCGCTGACGGCCGCCACCCC
>DATLFP010000143.1:0-41213 GCA_035540955.1 Acidimicrobiales bacterium | reverse complement strand
CGTTCTGAGTTCGCCCGCTCGCCCGCTCAGTTCTGCCTGCGGCGCACAGGGGGTTCGGTGGGGGGAAGTGGTGTTGACGGGTGGGGAAGTGGGGCGTACTGTGGCGCCAAGTGGAGCGAAGGGGTGACGCCTGGAGCCCACGGGAACGTGAGGTGGCGTGATCGGGTGACGACGTTCGGTTCCGAGGTGATCCGGTGTTCCTGGGCCAGTTCGAACATGCGCTGGACCAGAAGGGCCGGGTCATCCTCCCGGTCAAGTTCCGGGAGCTCCTCGGGGCCGGCGCCTACCTCGCGGCGTCCCTCGACGGCTGTGTGGCCGTCTACGAAGCCGAGGAGTTCGAGCGGGTCATGAGCGACGTCATGGAGAAGTCGAAGCGGGGCCCCCGGGAGCGACAGGCCGCCCGGGCGTTCGCCGCCAACGCCTCGCCGGCGTCGATCGACAAGCAGGGTCGGATGCTCATCCCGGGGCATCTCCGGACCTTTGCCTCGCTCGAACGTGACGTGGTGATCACCGGGAACGTCAACCGCGTCGAGATCTGGGATGCCGGGCGCTGGCAGGAGGTCGACCGCGAGGGCGGCCTCAGCCTCGTCATGGGCGGCCCCGGTCTCGACGACTTCGGGATCTAGAGACAAGAGGACCTGCAGCGCTCATCGGTGGCTTCCGGCTGGCAACGGACAGCCCCTACTCCGCCCGCTTCCGTCTGCCACCCGGGGAGAAATCCCGGGGGTGACGCCGGCCGGAGGCCACCGATGAGCGCAGCAGGACCCCGAGCGGGAAGTGCGAGAGCGTCCGTGAATCCTTCGTCGCAGCCCTTCGAGCACGAGCCGGTGATGGTCGACCTGATCGTCGACCTCTTCGGCCCGGTGCCGGCCGGCACCATCGTCGACGCGACCGTCGGCGGGGCCGGGCACGCAGCGGCACTCCTGGACGCCCACCCCCACGTGCGAGTGGCCGGCCTCGACCGCGACCCTGACGCGGTCGAGGCTGCTGCCACCCGCCTCCGGCGCTTCGGTGACCGAGCGACGGTCCATCACGCGCGGTTCGACGCCGTCCGCGACGTCGTCGCCGCTCTCGGCCTCGACGGCCTGAGTGGCGCGCTGTTCGACCTCGGCGTGAGCTCCCACCAGCTCGACACCGGCGAGCGCGGGTTCAGCCATCGAGCCGACGCGCCGCTCGACATGCGCATGGACCCCACGCGTGGGCCGACCGCCGCAGACGTCGTGAACGGCTACGAGGAAGCCGAGCTGGCCCGCATCCTGCGCACCCACGGCGACGAGCGCTACGCCACCCGCATCGCGCGCGCCATCGTCGCCGCCCGGCCCATCACCACGACCGGCCGGCTCGTCGAGGTGATCCGCGACGCGATCCCCGCGCCCGCCCGCCGCCGCGGCGGTCACCCGGCGACCCGCTCGTTCCAGGCGGTGCGCATCGAGGTCAACGACGAGCTGGCCGTCCTCCAGCCGGCCCTCGAGCAGGCGATCGCCCTGCTGGTGCCGGGGGGACGGTGCGCGGTGCTCGCCTACCACTCGGGCGAGGACCGCATCGTGAAGTCCACCTTCCGTGACGCGGCGACCGGCGGTTGCACCTGCCCGCCCGGGCTGCCCTGCGGATGCGGGGCCGTGCCCACGGTGCGGCTCCTCAAGCGGGGCGCGTGGAAGGCGTCCGCCGATGAGGTCGCCCGCAACCGCCGCAGCGAGAGCGCCCGCTTGCGGGCCGTCGAGAAGCTGGCCAGCTGATGACCGCGGTCGTCCCCGCCCGTACCCGTCCCCGTCGTGCTGCCTCCCCGGCGCGAAGGGCGACGCCGGTCCGCACCCCCCCGGCGGACCGGCGTCGGCCCGCCGCCCGTGAGGCGGCCCCCGCCACCCCCGACCGCCACCTGCGGGTCGTCACCGACGCCCGGGTCCAGGCCATCAAGCGCCGCCGGCGGTTGCGCGCCGGGGTCCTGCTCCTCGGCGTCTTCCTCGCGGCGTCCCTGTTCGCGCTCGCCGCGTTCCATGCGATGCTCGCCACCGGCCAGGTCGAGATCGATCGCATCGAGCGCCAGGTGAGCGACGCCCAGGCCCGCTACGAGCGGCTCCGGGTCGACGTGGCGGCGCTCGAGGCGCCGGCGCGCATCGTGCGCGAGGCGCAGGAGCGGCTCGGGATGGTCCCGCCGTCCGACGTCACCTACCTCACGCCGTCCGAAGCGGTGTCCGCCGAGGTCGAGGAGCTCGCGATCGCAGAGGGGGAGCCGGCGCCGACCGACGGCGGTGACCGCGCGGCATGGGCCACCGTCAAGCCGTACCTCACCGGGCGGCCGTAGGTGCAGACCCAGCTGCCGCCGGCGGGGCGGACAGCGTCACGACGGCCTCCGGTCCGCGGCGGCGCCGCGACCCGTCGCCCGCCGTCGCCCCCCATCCGCTCCTCACGGCCACCGGCGCGCACGGGCAGCCCGGCCCGCCGCGCCCGGACGCTCCTCGTCCTCGTCGTCCTCGCCCTCGTGGCCGTGTCGGTCCGCCTCGCCCACCTCCAGGGCATCTCCTCGGAGGAGTACGCGGCGCGGGGGCTGCGGCAGCGCCTGCACACCGTGCCCATCCCCGCCGAGCGAGGCACGATCTTCGACCGCAACGGCAACGAGCTGGCGATGTCGGTCCGCCTCTCGACGGTGTTCGCCGACCCGTCACTGGTCACCGATCCCGCCGGCGCCGCTGCCGCCCTCGCCCCCGTCCTTGCGATGGACCAGGGTGCGCTCGAGGCAAAGCTGCGCCAGGACGGGGAGTTCGTCTACCTGGCCCGCAAGGTCGACGACGACGTCGCCGCCGCGGTGTCGGCGCTCGACCTCGACGGCGTCGGCCTCGTGGGAGAGTCGAAGCGGATTCGCCCCAACGACGGTCTGGCGATCTCGGTGCTGGGGACCGTCGACGTCGACAGCGCCGGGGTGTCGGGCCTCGAGCTGGAGATGGACGCCGAGCTGCAGGGCACACCCGGCGAGATGCTCCGCGAGCGGGGCCTCGACGGTCAGACCATCGCGGTCGGCGAGCGGCGCCTCACGCCCGCCCATCCAGGCAACGACCTGGTGCTGACGCTCGATCGCACGCTGCAGTTCGAGGTCGAACGGGCCCTCGCGGAGCAGATCGTCGAGAGCCGCGCGCTGGGCGGCACGGTCGTGGTGATGGATCCGACCAACGGCGAGATCCTCGCCATGGCGAACCTGCGGGCGACGCCCGAGGGTCCGCGCGCCTCGCTCGACAACGCGGCGGTCACGTCGGTCTACGAGCCGGGATCGGTCAACAAGGTGATCACGGTGGCCGGCGCGCTCGAGGAGGGGATCGTCGCGCCGGGGACGACCTTCGACGTCCCTGATCGGCTCCCGGTGTCGATCCACACGTTCTCCGACCACGATCCCCACCCGATCACGCGGTGGAGCGTGAGCGACATCATCCGGACCTCGTCGAACATCGGCACGATCATGGTCGCCAAGCAGCTGGGCGCGGAGCGGGTCGACGCCTACCTGCGCCGGTTCGGCCTCGGTCAGCCCACCGGCCTCGCGTTCCCGCAACAGTCGAACGGGATCATGCTCGACCTCGACGAGTGGACGGGCACGTCGATCGGCTCGATCCCGATCGGGCAGGGCATCGCCGTCAACGCGCTGCAGATGCTCGGCGTCTACAACACGATCGCCAACGGCGGTGTCCTCGTGCCGCCCCGACTCGTCCGGGCCACGGTCGACGCCGACGGCATCGAGCATCGGGTCCCCGGCGCCGATGGCCGCCGGGTCGTGTCGACCCGTACCGCCGAGCAGGTCACCCAGATGCTGGCCAACGTGGTCGCCACCGGCACCGGCGTGAACGCCGCCATCGAGGGCTACACCGTGGCCGGCAAGACGGGCACCGCCAGGAAGCCGTCGATGACCCACCGCGGGTACGTCGAGGGCGCCTACATCGCCACCTTCGCCGGGTTCGTGCCCGCCGAGTCGCCCCGGCTGTCGGCCATCGTCGTCCTCGACGAACCCCGCCCGTACTACGCCAGCCTCTCGTCGGCCCCCGTCTTCGCCGAGATCACGAAGTACGCCCTGCGCCACCTCCGGATCCCCCCGCCGTCGACGGTGATCGCGATCGACGAGACGCCGCCGGCGCAGGCACCGGGCCTCGAAGCGCGAGATTAGGGAGGTGCCGCGCACCAACCGGACGCCTCGATCGCTCGGTGAGCTCCTCGCCGAGGTCGAGGTGCGGGCCGTGCTCGGCGAGCCCGTCGCCGTCACCTCGGTGACCCACGACTCGCGCCAGGTGGCGTCGGGGTCGCTCTTCTGCTGCGTGCGGGGCTCGGTCGCCGACGGCCACGCGTTCGCCGCCGACGCCGTGGCGCTCGGGGCCCGGTCGCTGCTCGTCGACCGCCAGCTCGACCTCGAGGTCACCCAGGTGGTGGTGGACGACGTCCGCCTCGCCATGGGCCGGGTGGCGGCGGCGTTCCACGAGCACCCGTCGCGGGCGATGGACGTCGTCGGCGTGACGGGCACCAACGGCAAGACGACGACGACGTGGCTCCTGCGCTCGATCCTCGATGCCGCCGGCCGGCGGACGGGGTTGATCGGCACCCTCACCTCCCGGCCGGGAGGCCCGCCGACCACACCGGACTCGACCGACCTGCAGGCACAGCTGGCCGAGCTGCGCGACGGTGGGATGGATGCGGTCGCCATGGAGGTGTCCTCGCACGCCCTGGCACAGTCGCGCCTGGTGGGGACGGAGTTCGCGGTCGGTGTGTTCACCAACCTGAGCCGGGACCATCTCGAGTACCACGAGACGATGGAGGACTACTTCGCGGCCAAGGCCCGCCTCTTCGAGCCCGGTCAGGCCCGCCACGGGGTGGTGAACGCCGACGACCCGCGTGGGCGGCTCCTCCTCGACGCCGCCCGGATCCCGACCGTCGCGTACTCGCTGCAGGACGTGCAGGACCTCATCGTCCATCGCGACCACAGCACCTGCACGTGGCGGGGCCGGACCCTGCGCGTCCCGCTCGGCGCCACGTTCAACGTGTCGAACGCGCTCGCGGCAGCAGCCGCCGCCACCGTGCTCGGCATCGGGGACGACGCCATCGTTGCGGGGATCGCGGCCGCGCCGCCCGCCCCCGGCCGCTTCGAGCTGGTCGATGCCGGCCAGCCGTTCACCGTCGTCGTCGACTACGCGCACACCCCCGACGGTCTCGAGCACGTCCTACAGGCCGCGCGCGACATCACCGGAGACGGACAGCTCACGGTCGTGTTCGGCTGCGGCGGCGACAAGGACGCCGGCAAGCGACCCCTCATGGGCGAGGTCGCGTCGCGGCTGGCCGACGTCGTGGTCATCACGTCGGACAACCCCCGCAGCGAAGACCCGGCCGCCATCGTCGCCCAGGTGCGGGAGGGCGCGGTCGGGCCCGCCTACGTGATCGCCGAACCCGACCGGCGCGCCGCGATCGGCCTGGCCCTGTCCCGCGCCGCCGCCGGCGACGTCGTGGTCGTCGCCGGCAAGGGCCACGAGCCGACCCAGACGATCGGCGGGCGCGTCGTGCCCTTCGACGACCGCGTCGTCGTCCGCGAGATCCTCGGCACCGGCGAGGGAGCGCCGTGATCGCCCTTCTCCTGGCGGCCGGCATCGCCCTCGTGATCTCGCTCGTCGGGACGCCGTTCCTCATCTCCTGGTTGCGGGCGCACGGCATCGGCCAGCCCATCCTCGAGGAGCTCTCCGACGTCCATGTGACCAAGGCCGGCACCCCGACGATGGGTGGGCTGGCGATCGTGGCGGGTGCGGTCGTCGGCTACGTCGTTGCCCATCTGCGGGAAGGAACGATCTTCACCTGGGGCGGAATGCTCACGATGGCCGCCATCATCGGCGCATCGATGGTCGGCCTCGTGGACGACTGGATCGCCGTCCGCAACGCGCGGAACCTCGGTCTCACCAAGCGAGCGAAGATGCTCGGGATCCTCCTCGTCGCGATCGTGTTCGCGTACAGCGTCCTCACCAAGGCCGACGTGTCGACCGAGCTCGCGTTCACGCGCGTCGGATCGCTCGACATCGAGCTGGGCCGCGTCCTGTGGGTCCTGTTCGCGGTGCTGGTCTTCGCGGCGATGACCAACGCCGTCAACTTCACCGACGGCCTCGACGGCCTCGCCGCCGGCTCGGCGTCGTTCTCCTTCAGCGCCTATGTGGTCATCGCCTTCTGGGCGTTCCGGCACGGGGAGATCTACCAGATCCCGCAGGCCCTCGATCTCGCGCTCGTCGCCGCGGCCATGGTCGGCGCCACCGCCGGGTTCCTGTGGTGGAACGCGGCGCCGGCGCAGATCTTCATGGGCGACACCGGGTCGCTCGCCATCGGCGCCGGGTTGGCGGCCCTGGCGCTCATGACCAACACCCACCTGCTCCTGCCGATCATCGGCGCCATCTTCGTGATCGAGACGCTGTCGGTGGTGGTGCAGATCGCCAGCTTCCGCCTGTTCAAGCGCCGGGTCTTCCGGATGGCGCCCATCCACCACCACTTCGAGCTGCTCGGATGGCCGGAGACCACGGTGATCATCAGGTTCTGGATCCTGGCCGCCATGTCGACGGCGATGGCGGTGGCGGTGTTCTACGCCGACTATCTCTCGATCCCGGGCGTGATCGACTGATGGCGAGGCCGGCATCCCCCCGTCGCCCACCGCGGGTGGGCGACCATGGCCGGATGCGCCGCGCGCCGCGACGAGGTCACCGGATGCGACTCGACGTCGCGCCCGAGGACCGCCCGACCACGTATTGGCTCCTCCTCGGCGTCACCTCGGTCCTGCTGATCATCGGCCTGGTGATGGTCCTGTCCTCGTCGTCGGTGCAGTCGCTCCGGGAGCACGACACCACCTGGTACTACTTCACCCGGCAGCTGGTGTGGGTGGTGCTCGGCGTCGTCGCCTTCGCCGTCGTCTCCCGCATCGACTACCGCGTCCTCCGCCGACTCTCGGTGCCGCTGCTGGTGCTCTCGACGGCGCTGCTCGTGCTGGTGCTCATCCCCGGCATCGGCGTGCGCGTCAACGGCGCCCGCTCCTGGATCGGCGCCGGCATGTTCCGGATCCAGCCCGCCGAGCTCGCCAAGCTCGGGCTCCTCCTGTTCTGCGCCGACCTCCTGGCCCGCCGGTCACATCGCATCGAGGACGCCCGCCTCACGCTGGTGCCCATCCTCGTCGTGGTCGGCCTCACCGGCGCGCTGATGATGCTGCAGCCCGATCTCGGCGGGTCGATGGCCGTCGCCGCCATCGTGTTCGCCGTGCTCTTCGTGGCGGGTGTCCCCCTCCTCCGCCTGACCGGCGTCCTCGGCGTCGGCGCCACGCTCTCGATCGGGCTGGCAGTGGCCGAGCCCTACCGTCGCGCCCGCCTCCTCGCGTTCCTCCACCCGTCACGGGATCCGGGGAACACCGGGTACCAGATCAACCAGTCGCTCAACGGGCTGGCGTCCGGCGGCTGGTTCGGCAGCGGCCTGGGGGAGAGCGCGTCGAAGTACGGCTACCTCCCGAACGCCCACACCGACTTCATCTTCGCCATCATCGGCGAGGAGCTGGGCCTGCTGGGCACCCTGCTGGTGGTCGGCCTGTTCGCGCTGTTCGCCGTGCTGGGAATGAAGGCGGCGCTGCGGGCCCCCGACCTCTACGGGACCCTCGTCGCCGCCGGCATCACCGCGTGGATCCTCGCCCAGGCCCTCATCAACATCGGCGGGGTGATCGGGCTGCTGCCCATCACCGGCATCACCCTGCCCTTCGTCTCCTATGGCGGCGCGTCGATGCTCGTGACGCTGGCCGCCACCGGGATGCTCGTCAACATCGCCGCCCACGGACGGGCCCGGGTCGGTCGCCCGGTGCACCATCGGTCGCCGGCCCATCCGGCCATGCGCCCCGTCCCCGCCCGGTAGCGCTTGGCCTGTCGCAGATCTCGGGTCGACGGAGGCCCTTCTGGGGCTTCCAACAGCCCGAGATCTCAGACGGCGTAGCCGCGGGTGTCGACCTCGTCGAGGTTGGCCTTGATCCAGTCCGAGGTCCGGGTCAGACCCTCGCGCAGGCCGACCGAGGGCGCCCAGCCTGTCCACTCCCGCGCCCGGGTGATGTCGGCGAGGAGGCGCTCGACCTCGCTGGCCGGCGGGCGGAGGCGGGCGTCGTCGGTCACGAGCTCGGCGTCGGTGCCGACGACCTCGATGAGCAGCTCGGCCAGCTCGCCGATGGAGATCTCCCTGCCCGACCCGATGTTGACCGCCTGGCCGATGGCGCGGTCACAGGCCGCCACCGCCAGGAAGCCGGCGACGGTGTCCTCGACGTAGGTGAAGTCGCGCGTGGGCGTGACCGCCCCGAGCTCGAGGCGCTTCACCCCGCGGTGCAGCTGGGTGAGGATCGTGGGGATGACCGCTCTCGTCGACTGCCGAGGGCCGTAGACGTTGAAGGGGCGGATGACGGCCACCGGGAGGTCGAACGCGTGGTGGTACGAGAGCGCCATGTTGTCGGCCCCGATCTTGGAGGCCGAGTACGGCGACTGCGGTTGCATCGGGTGGTCCTCGGCGATGGGCACGGTGCGCGCCGTCCCATAGGTCTCCGACGTCGAGGTGTGCACCAGGCGCCGGACGCCGGCCCGCCGGGCGGCTTCGGCCACGTTCACGGTGCCTTCGACGTTCACCTGGACGTAGGACTCGGGCGCGACGTAGCTGTAGGGGATGCCGCCGAGGGCGGCGAGGTGGAACACGACCTCGGTGCCGTCGACGGCCTCGAAGGTCCGGCCGCGGTCGCGAACGTCGCCGGGGAGCAGCTCGACGTCGGTGTGGACGGCGGGATCGAGCCAGCCGTACCGGCCGAAGGGGTTGTACAGCGCGAGCACGCGCACCGACGCGCCCTCGCGGACGAGCCGTTCGACGAGGTGGCTCCCGATGAAGCCCTCACCGCCGGTCACGCAGACCTTGACGCCCTCCCACGATGTGGACACCCTCAGACCTCCTCGCCTGTGGCGAACAGCAGCAGCGCCTGCTCGAGCGCCTCCGGGGTCCCGATGTCGATCCACTTCTCGACCATCGGGAAGACGACGACGCGACCTCCGCCCCGCATCACCGCATCCATGAGCTCGTCCATCCCGAACCGCTCGCCGCGAGGGATGAGCGCGATGCTCCCCGGGTCGACGACGTAGTAGCCGGCGTTGACCGGGAAGCGGATGGTCGGCTTCTCGCGGACGCCGATCAGATCGGTGCCGCGGAGCTCGAAGACGCCGTAGGGGATGGCAACCTCGTGCATGTAAGCGGCGACGGTCACGTCGGCCTGCTCGCTGACGTGGTAGTCGACCATGCGGGCGAAGGACATGTTCGTGATCTGGTCGGTGTTCGTGACGACGATCGGTCCCGGTGGCTCGCCTTCGATCAGCGTGAGCGGGCCGGCGGTGTCGAGCGGCTGCTCCTCGCGGAGGTAGCGGATGCGAAGGCCGAAGCGCGCCCCGTCGCCGATGCGCTCCTCGATCATGTCGGCCATGTAGTTGACCGCCAGCCACACGTCCTCGATGCGCGAGGCGTAGATCGACTCGAGCGTGCGCTCGAGGATCGAGCGGCCGCCGACCTGCAGGAGCGGCTTCGGGACCTTGAACGTGAGAGGCTGGAGCCGCTCACCCCGACCGCCGGCCAGCGCGAGCGCGGTCGCCGCCGGCACCGGCGCCTCGACGGTCGTCTGCCCGATGAACCGCTCGCCGTCGACGATGGCCGCCGCCCGCACGTGCCGGGACGAGAGGAGCGCCCGAACCTCGTCGTCGGGTGTGCCCGGGGCGACCACCACCGGCTCGTCGTCGAGCACGTCGCCGCACACGAGGTCGGCGGGATCCGCCTCGGCGAGGAGGCGGCGCCGGACGGCGGCGTCGGTGATCGTGCCGAGGAAGCGGTCACCGTCGACGACTG
Organism: Acidimicrobiales bacterium; assembly: GCA_035540955.1. Taxonomy (GTDB): domain Bacteria; phylum Actinomycetota; class Acidimicrobiia; order Acidimicrobiales; family CADCSY01; genus DATLFP01. Next base: position 31,325 of record DATLFP010000143.1, on the reverse strand, counting down.
CCCCCACGCCCGCCAGGCGGGGCAGGGCGTCGACGACGGGCTCCTCGGGGCCGACCCTCATCGGGCGAGCTCCAGCACCATCGCTGCCAGCGCATCCGCGGCCTCCGGTCGGGCCGACGCTCGGGTGCCGGTTCGCATGGCATCGAGCATCGCGCCATCAGCCACCCGCGCTTCGATCAGGGGGCCGACGACGTCGGCGGTCGCCTCCGCATCGCGCACGAGGAGCGCGGCGCCGGCGGCCACGAGCGGCTCGGCGTTGTGCAGCTGCTCGTCGTGCTCGTCGTGGGGGAAGGGGATGAGGACGGCCGGCAGCTCGACCACCGCCAGCTCCGACACGGTGGCGGCGCCGGCGCGGGTGATGGCGAGGTCGGCGGCGGCGTAGGCGTGGGGCATCGAGTCGATGTAGCGGACGAGATCGACGATCCCCGCGGCCGGATGACCGGCGAGCGCGGCTGCCACCGCTTCGTGGTTGCGGGCGCCGGCCTTCAGCAGGATGCGGATGTCGGTGCGACCGGCCCAGCGGGCGGCGAGATCGAGGGCGAGGTCGTTGAGGCGGACCGAGCCCTGGCTGCCGCCGGACACGAGGATCAGGGTGTCGCCGTCGGCGAGGCCGTGGGCGGCCCGCGCCTCGGGCCGCAGCGCGGCGCGGTCGAAGGCGGTGATCGCCCGGCCCAGCGGGTAGCCGACGAGTCGGGCCTCGCGACGGGGGAACCGGGTGTTCGGGAACGACGTGGCGATGTTGCGCGTGAAGCGGGCGGCGAGGAGGTTGGCCTTGCCCGGCACGGCACCCGGCTCGTGCACGATCGAGGGCACGCCGGCCAGGCGGGCGCCGATGACGAGCGGCACGCCGCTGTAGCCCCCCATCGTCACCGCCACACGGGCACCGGCGCGGCGGAGGATCGACCGGGCCTGGATCGCCGACCGGACGAGGGCCAGCGGCACGAGCGCCTTGCGCCAACCGGTTCCGGCGAACTGGACCATGTCATAGAGGTGGAGGGGATACCCCGCCGCCGGGATCAGCTCGCCCTCCATCCCTCGCCGCGTGCCCACGAAGGCGATGCGGGCCGCCGGCGCCCGCTCGGCGAGCGCCTCCGCGAGCGCGAGGCCCGGGGTGATGTGGCCGCCGGTCCCGCCGGCGGCGATCACGATCGACGCCGGGTCGGTCCCCGAGTCCAGAGCGGCCATGGCGGTGCGAGTCTCGCAGATACCCTCCGCGACGGATCACATGGCCGACCTCGACATCTCGCGCCCGCAGCGGGTTCACATCGTCGCCGCCGGCGGCAAGGCGATGAACGCCATCGCCCGGATCCTGCGGTCGATGGGACACGACGTCTCGGGCTGCGACGTGGAGCGATCGAAGGTGACCGACGGCCTGGCGGCGGCGGGCGTCGCCGTCAGCATCGGGCACGACCCCTCTCACGTGACGACCGCCGATGTGCTCGTGCGGTCGACGGCGGTCGGCGACACCAACCGCGAGGTCCTCGCCGCGCGCGAGCTCGGTGTGCCGGTCCTGTCGCGCGCCGAGGCGATGGCCGCCATCTGCTCAGCGCGCCGCACGATCGGCGTGTCGGGGACCCACGGCAAGACGACGACCACCGCGATGCTCGCCCTCGCGCTCCGCGAGGCGGGGATGGACCCGTCGTTCCTCGTCGGTGGCGAGGTGACCGGCCTCGGGAGCGGCACGGCCTGGACCGCGGGCGACTGGTTCGTGGTGGAGGCCGACGAGAGCGACGGCACCTTCCTCTCCCTCGGCGCCGAGGCCGTGATCGTCACCAACGCCGAGGCCGACCACCTCGCCCACTGGGGCACGTGGGAGGCGTTGGAGGACGGCTTCCGCCGGTTCGTCGCCGCCGCGCCGGGACCCCGGGTCCTCTGCGCCGACGATCCCGGCACCGCCGCCATCGCTGCGGCCGTCGGCGGCTGCACCACGTACGGGACGGGTGCCGATGCCGACCACCGCATCGTCGACTGCTCCGGGCACCGTTTCGGCGTGCAGTTCACGATCGAGGGTCTCGGGCGGATCGAGCTGCCGCTGCCGGGCGTGCACAACGCGCGGAACGCGACCGCGGCCGCCGTCATGGCGGTGGCGCTGGGGGCGCCGTTCGACGCCGTTGCGCGCGCCCTCGCGTCGTTCCCGGGTGTCGGTCAGCGGTTCGAGCAGCGCGGCGAGGTGGCCGGCATCACGTTCGTGGACTCCTATGACCACATGCCGACCGAGGTGGCAGCGGCGTTGGCGGCGGCCCGGGCCGGCGGTTGGCCCCGCATCGTGTGCGTGTTCCAGCCCCACCGCTACACGCGCACGCGCGACGTGCACCGGCTGTTCGCCGACGCGTTCGTCGACGCCGACCTCTTGGCGGTCACCGACGTCTACGCCGCCAGCGAGGAGCCGATCCCCGGGGTCACCGGAAAGCTCGTGGTCGATGCCGTGCTCGAGGCCCACCCCTGGGCCCACGTGGCGTACCTGCCCCAACGGCCGGGCGTGCTCGCCTGGTTGCGCCACCATCTCCGGCCCGGCGATCTCTGCCTCACCCTCGGCGCCGGCGACCTGACCACGGTGCCCGACGAGGTCATGGCGGCGTTGCGGGCGTCATGAACCTCGAGGAGCACGTGCCCCTGGGACCGCTGACCACGTACCGGGTGGGCGGGGCGGCGGCGCTGTTCGCCCGGCTCGAGCACGAGGACGACCTGCGGGCGGCGAGCGCGGTGGTGGAGGCCCGCGACCTGCCGGTGCTGATCGTCGGCAAGGGGTCGAACCTCCTCGTCGCCGACGCCGGCTTCCCCGGGCTCGCGGTCGTCCTCGGCGACGGGTTCGCCACGGTCGACCTCGAGGACGGCTTCGTGCGCGCGGGCGGCGCCACGCCGCTGCCGGTGCTGGCCCGGCGCACGGCGGCCGCGGGGCGGCGCGGGCTCGAGTGGGCGGTCGGCGTGCCCGGCTCGGTCGGCGGCGCGGTGCGCATGAACGCCGGCGGCCACGGCTCCGACATCGCCGCCCACCTCCTGCGGGTCCGCGTCTTCGACCTCGCAACCGGCGACGATGGGGTGGTGGAGGCGGCCGATCTCGCGCTCGGGTACCGCCGGTCGTCGATCGGCCCCACCCAGGTGGTCGTGTGGGCCGACCTGGCGACGAGCGAGGGCGACCCCGATGCGGCGGCCGCCGCGATCGCCGAGATCGTGGCCTGGCGGCGGGAGAACCAGCCCGGAGGGCAGAACGCCGGCTCGGTGTTCACCAACCCCGAGGGTGACTCCGCCGGTCGACTCGTCGAGGCCGCAGGGTGCAAGGGCCTCCGGCTCGGCACCGCCGAGGTGTCGACCAAGCACGCCAACTTCATCCAGGCCGACCCCGGGGGGTCGGCGGACGACGTCCTGGCCCTGATCCACGAGGTGCGCCGCCGCGTGCGGGAGGCGTCGGGGATCGAGCTGCAACCCGAGCTGCGCCTGGTGGGGTTCCCGGCGTGAGCACCCGGGCACCGGAGCGGCCCCGGCCGGCGGCCGAGATCGATCCCCGCATCCGGGCCCGACGCCTCGAGGTGCAGCGCGATCAGGGTCGGCGCCGCCTCCACCGCATCGCCGTGCTCGGTTTCGTCGTCGCCGGGGTGGCCGGGCTCTGGGGACTGACGCTCACGCCCCTGCTCGACGTCGATCACATCCGGATCCAGGGTGCCGACCGGACCGGCGCCGACCCCGTGCTCGCGGTGATCGACATCGAGCGCGGCGACGCGCTCGTCACCGCCGACGTCGGTGGTGCGGCGGCGGCGCTGACGCGCCTGCCGTGGATCGCCACCGCCGAGGTTCGGCGGTCGTGGCCCGGCACCGTCACCGTCACCGTCGTGGAGCGCGAGCCGGTGGCGGCCGTCCGTGCCGCCGGTGGCGGGTGGGTGGTCGTCGATCGGAGCGGTCGGCAGCTCGCCGTCGAGCGCGAGCCCGCCCTCGAGCTGGTGCGCATCGCCGGCCGGCCCATCACGGTGGCGCTCGGCGACGCGGTCGGCGCTCGGTTCCAGGGCTCGGTCGAGCTGGCGGCCGTGGCGCCGCCGTCGTTGCGTCCGGTGCTGCGGGCCCTCTGGCCCCAGCGCGACGGGAGCATGGAGGCGACGGTCGTGCTGCCCACCGGGAGCGAGGCGGTGGTCCGCTTCGGCTCGCCCACGCAGCTGGAGGCGAAGCTGCTGGCCCTGGCCGCCGTCCTCGAGCGCGCCGACCTCGGCGGCGTGCGACTCATCGACCTGCGGGTGCCCGGGGTCCCCGCCTTGACCCGTGGCTGATCGAGGCTCTACCGTTCACCGTCCGTTGAGGTTGAGGGAACCCTCGACCTCTGCTTGAGGTGCAGGCCGGGAGCGACCCGCAAGGGCGAGCCCGGCCATTTGCACGTTGGAGGCGCGCAGCATGGCCGGCAATCCCCAGAACTATCTCGCGGTGATCAAGGTCGTCGGCATCGGCGGCGGTGGCACCAACGCGGTGAACCGCATGATCGATGCCGGGCTCAAGGGCGTGGAGTTCATCGGCATCAACACCGATGCCCAGGCGCTCCTCATGAGCGACGCCGAGCTGAAGCTCGACATCGGCCAGGACGTGACCCGGGGCCTCGGCGCCGGGAGCGATCCCGACATCGGTCGCCAGGCGGCCGAGGACCACCGCGCCGAGATCGAGGCCGCCCTCCAGGGCGCCGACATGGTCTTCATCACCTCTGGCGAGGGCGGTGGCACCGGCACCGGCGGCTCACCGGTCGTGGCCGAGATCGCCAAGGGCATCGGCGCGCTCACGATCGGCGTCGTGACGCGCCCGTTCGCCTTCGAGGGCCGCCGACGCGCCGTGCAGGCCGAGCAGGGCATCCAGCGCCTGAAGGAGAAGGTCGACACCCTCATCGTCATCCCCAACGACCGGCTGCTGACGATCTCCAACGAGAAGACGTCGATGCTCAACGCGTTCAAGATGGCCGACGAGGTGCTCCTGCAGGGCGTGCAGGGCATCACCGAGCTGATCACCACCCCTGGCCTCATCAACACCGACTTCGCCGACGTGCGGATGATCATGAACAACGCCGGCTCGGCGCTGATGGGCATCGGGTACGGCGCCGGCGAGGGACGGGCGGCCGCTGCTGCTCGAGCCGCCATCTCCAGCCCGCTGCTCGAGACGTCGATCGAGGGCGCCCGCGGCATCCTGCTGTCGATCAGCGGCGGCAGCGACCTCGGGTTGCTCGAGGTGAACGAGGCAGCCGAGATCATCCACGGTGTCGCCCACCCCGACGCCAACATCATCTTCGGCGCCGTCATCGACGACGCGATGGGCGACGAGGTCCGCGTGACGGTCATCGCCGCCGGGTTCGACCGGTGGGAGGAGGGCAAGGCCCGACCCACCACCTCCGCGCGCGGCCTCGACCTCGACGACGGCGACGTCGACGAGGACCTCGAGGGCGATGGCGACGACGACTTCGACGTCCCCTCGTTCCTGAAGTAGGCCCCCTCGTCCGGCGTCGACCTCCACGCCCGCGTGGCGGCGCTGCGCGATCGGATCGGCCGGGCCGGAGGTGATCCGGAGCGGGTCACGATCGTCGCCGTGACCAAGGGCCACGGTCCCGAGGTGTGCCGCGCCGCCGTCGGGGCCGGGCTGACGCGCCTCGGGGAGAACCGGGCCCAGGAGCTGCTCGCCAAGTCGGCCGAGGTCGCCGGTGCCGAGTGGCACTTCGTCGGACGCCTGCAGACGAACAAGGTGCGGGCGCTGGCGCCGGTGGTGGCGCTCTGGGAGTCGGTCGACCGGCGGCCGGTCATCGACGAGCTGGCCCGCCGGGCCCCCGGCGCCCGGATCCTCGTCCAGGTGAACATCAGCGGTGAGGACGCCAAGGGCGGGTGTCCGCCGGAGCGCACCGCTGGGCTCGTCCACGCCGCCCGGGACGCCGGCCTCGAGGTGCGGGGGCTCATGGGCATCGGGCCGATCGGTCCGCCCGAGGCGGCGCGGCCCGGCTTCCGTCTCCTGACGGCACTGGCCGACGAGCTCGGTCTGGCCGAGCGCTCGATGGGGATGACCGCCGACCTGGAGGTGGCCATCGAGGAGGGTTCGACGATGATCAGGGTCGGCACCGGCCTGTTCGGTCCACGCCAAGGTGCACAAGATCCGCCAGACTGAAGCGACAAGGAGGCCGGATGGCGTCGATGTGGCGACGAGCGATGCTGTACCTCGGGCTGGGTCCCGACGACGAGTACGACGACTACGCCCCGGTCGTCGACGATCACGCCCCGGTCGGCGTCCAGGGGCACGGGGCCGCAACGTCGCGCTACACGCCACCGGAGCCGCCCGAGGCGCAGGTCAGCGCCGTCCGTCCGCTGCCGCGTGAGCACGAGCAGCCCTCGGGGGTCACGGCCGTGCGCCGCAGCCCCGTGGTCAAGCCCCTGGTGCCGCAGGGGCCGAGCCCCAAGCCCTACGCGATCTCGCCGGTGTCGTTCAACGAGGCCCAGGACGTGGCCGACAAGTTCATGGCGGGCGTGCCCGTGATCGTCAACCTCCAAGGCGTCGACCGCGACCTCTCGCGCCGACTCGTCGACTTCGCCAGCGGTCTCTGCTACGGCCTTCGGGGGCAGATGGAGCGGGTCACCCACCAGCTCTACCTGCTCACGCCCGCGCACGTGGAGGTCTCGGCCGAGGAGAAGCGTCGGCTTCGAGAGAGCGACTAGGCCGCCGTGATCTGCACGCTGCTGAACCTCTACGTCATCGTCGTCTTCGCCCGCATCCTCCTCAGCTGGTTCCCGCTCCAGGAGGGTGGGGTCGGGGCGCAGCTCTTCTCGGTCACCTACACGCTCACCGAGCCGGTCCTCGGACCGCTGCGCCGCTCGATCCCCGCCGTCGGCGTGTTCGACCTCTCGCCCCTCGTGGTGATCTTCGGCGCCCGCCTCCTCTGCATGATGATCGGCTGAGCGGATCGCGCCGGCGGCCCCGACCACCCTCCTAGGCTTCGGTCATGGACCTGTCGCCCAAGCTCCTCACCGACGTCCAGTTCCGGGAGCAGTGGCGGGGCTACAACCCCGATGAGGTCGACGAGTTCCTCGAGCGGGTGGCGTCGGGGGTCGAGGAGCTCCAGAACCGCCTGGCCGAGGCCGTGGAGCGGGTCTCGACGGCGGAGCGCCGCCTGCTCGAGCGCAGCGACGAGGACGAGATCCGTCGCACCCTGGTGCTGGCCCAGCGCACCGCGGTCGCCTCGATGGAGGAGGCGCGCGCCGAGGCCGACCGGCTGGTCAGCGAGACGGAGGCCCGCTGCCGCCAGCTGCTGGCGGAGACCGAGGCGCAGGCCGCGCAGCTGGATGCCGACCTCGCCACCCGGCGGCGGGTCGAGCTGGGCGACCTCGTGGAGCAGCGCGACGCGCTGCAGGAGGACATCGAGCACCTGCGGCGGTTCCTCGAGAGCGAGCGCGAGCGCGTCGGCGCCGTCCTGCGCGGCCAGCTGGAGTGGCTCGACAGCGGCTACGCGCTCCGCGACCTGCCGGTGCTGTCGGGGGTCGCCGCCGACCCCGTCGCGCCCGCCGCCGTGCCCGCGACCGACGAGGGTGATCGGCCCGCGCCCCCGTCGGTCGACCTGTCGCCGCAGCCGGTGCCGCCGGCCGTGGAGGACGACGTCGCGCCCGAGGCCTTTCGGGCCCGCCCGCTGGCGCCGTCGGCGGACGACGCCGACTCCGGGGTCGACGAGCTCCGGCTGGCGCGCGAGGAGCTGGCCGACGCGCTGCGGCGAGCCGGGGTCGAGCCGGACGAGGCGAGACGCGCCGACGACGGCGGGGTGGCGTCCGCGGCCGTGCCACCGCTCCAGCTCGAACCGCAGCTGCCCCGATCGCCAGGGTTCGACGAGCCCGCCGGCGAGCCGACCGGTGCCTTCGACATCGAGCGTGACGAGCCGGCACCTGCGCCGGCCGACGAACCCGAGTGGGGCGGGTCCGAGCCGGTGGGCGAGGATGTCGACGACGATCCGTTCCTCGCCGAGCTGCGGCGAGCGGTGGTCGACACCGAGCCCCTCGGCCCGCGCGACAGCGAGCCGCCCCGCCGCGCGGTCGACCACCTCGACGACGACGACCCCGATGCCGGCGGGTTCTTCCGCCGCGGTCGCCGCCGAGGGTGATCCGGGGCCTTCGTTCCCGGGTACGTGCCCGTCCTGCATAGGATGCCGACGCCTCTAGCGCCTCTTGGGAGTAGACGCTTGTGCTTGTCCTGATCAGCTTCGGCCTCGTGCTCGTCGCCACCGTGCTCTTGGTGCTCGGTCTGGTAGCCGACTCGGGCCTTGCCCTCATCTACGTGTCGATCGCCTGCAGCCTGGCGGCGGGGATCGTCCTCGTGATCGCCACGCGCGTGAACCGCACCCGTCCCGAGCCCGTGGCCGCCAGCCCGGCGCCGCTTCCGACGGTGGAGCGGACGACCGCCACAGCCCCGGTGGTGGCGGAGCCGACGCCGACACCCGTCGAGGAGGTGTTCGCGCCGGCGGAGGAGACCGTGGCCGTGCCCGCGGTGTCCGTCGTCGAAGACGACGACGAGCTCTTCCCGATCGCCGACTACGACGATCTGACCGTCGGGGAGATCGTGCCGCTGCTGCCCAAGCTCTACGCCGACGAGATCGACATCGTCGAGCGGCGTGAGCAGGCCGGCAAGTCGCGCCGCCAGATCCTCGACCGCCTCGCGGAGCTGCGGGACTCGATGGCCGGCGCGCCCGACGACCTCACCGCCGAGGAGTGGGCGGAGCAGCAGGAGGCAGCGCCGGCGAAGAAGAGCGCGCCGGTCCGGAAGGCGGCGGCGAAGAAGGCGACCGCGAAGAAGGCGACCGCGAAGAAGGCGGCCCCGGCCAAGAAGGCGCCGGCGAAGAAGGCCGCCGCGAAGAAGGCGGCCCCCGCCAAGAAGGCGACGAAGGCCACCAAGAAGTCGCGCTGACACCCGGTTCTGGGCCCGATCCGGCCGCGTCGCCGTACCCGATCGGTCCCAGAACGGGTCAGGCGCGGCGGAGGGCGACGTCGAAGGTCTCGCCGTCGACGTCGATCGGCTGCCCGTCGGTGGGAGCGCCGAGGTCGAGCGAGGTGGCGAGGACCTCACCCGCCACCCACTCGCCGTGACGCTCGACGGCCGTCGCCACCGCTGATCCCGCGGCGGCACCGATGGTGACGGTGACCCGGTCGGCGATGGCGAACCCCTGGTCCTTGCGGAGGTCGTTGAGCGCCCTCGACAGCTCGCGGGCCGTCCCCTCCACCCGCAGCTCGTCGGTAAGCTCCAGGTCGAGCGCCACCGCGAAGGTGCCCTCCTGGGCGATGGCGACGTCGGAGCGGGGATCGGCACGCACCTCGACCTCGCCGGCCTCGATGCGCTCGCCGGCGATGACCACGAAGCCGCGCTCGTCGAGCTCGTCGGCCAGCGCCGTGCCGTCGGCGGCGGCCAGCGCCTGCTTGACCTCGTTGACCTTCTGACCCAGCCGCGGGCCGAGGGCGCGGAAGTTCGGGACCACCGTCCGGCGCACGACGCCGCCGAGCGACTCGATGTCCTCGAGGGCCTTGACGTTGAGCTCGTCGGCGATCTCGGCCCGCACGCCGGGGCGCAACGACACACCGGGGTGGAGCAGGAGGGCACGGCGGAGCGGTTGGCGCACCTTCATCTTCGCGTCGGTGCGGGCCGCTCGTCCCAGTGCCACGAGCTGGCGGGCGGCGGCCATCTCGGCGGCGAGCTCGGCGTCGGCGTGGCCGCCGGCCGAGGGCCAGTCGGCGGCGTGGACGGTGAGCGAGCCGGTGAGCGCCGTCCACAGCTCGTCCGCGAGGAACGGCGTGAACGGGGCGAGGAGCTCCGCCGTCGTCACGAGGCAGTGGTGCAGCGTGGCGTGGGCGTCGGCGTCCGACGCCTTCCAGAAGCGGGAGCGCGAGCGGCGGACGTACCAGTTGGAGAGGTCGTCGACGAAGCGGGTGATCCGGTTGGAGCTGCGAAGCGCGTCGAACCCGTCGAGCGCGTCGGTGACCTCGACGATCGTGGCGTCCAGCTCGCTGAGGATCCACCGGTCGAGGACGTGTTCCGGCTGCAGCGTCGCCCCGGGCTCCTCGGACCACCCGTCGAGGTCGGCGTAGGTGGCGAAGAACGAGAAGACGTTCCAGAGGGTCAGCAACGTCTGGCGGGTGGCCTCGCGGATGGCCTCTTCCTGCACTCGGCGCGGGTTCCAGGGCTGGCTGTCGGAGAACATCCACCAGCGAGTGGCGTCGGCGCCGTGGCGATCGAAGACGTGCCAGGGGTCGAGCACGTTGCCGAGCGACTTCGACATCTTGCGACCCTCGCCGTCGACGAGGAGTCCCAGGCAGACCACGTTCTCGTAGGGCGTGGCATCGAACACGAGCGTGTTGACCGCGAGCAGGGAGTAGAACCAGCCGCGCGTCTGGTCGATCGCCTCGCAGATGAACTTGGCGGGGAAGTCCGGCGGCGGGCCGTCGGGATCCTGCCCGGCGAACGGGAAGTGCTGCTGTGCCGACGGCATCGACCCGGAGTCGAACCAGGCATCGAGCACGGGTGCCACCCGGGTGGCGGTGCCGCCACAGCGCGGGCAGTCGAGGGTCACGTCGTCGACCCACGGTCGGTGGAGGTCGAGGGCGGTGAGGTCCTGCCCGGCGAGGGCCGACAGCTCGGCCACCGAGCCGACACAGGTGTCGTGCCCGTCGGTGCACCGCCACACCGGCAGGGGCGTGCCCCAGTAGCGGTCGCGGGAGAGCGCCCAGTCGACGTTGTTCTCGAGCCACTTGCCGAATCGGCCGTGCTTGATGTGATCGGGGTACCAGCCGATGCGCTCGTTCTCCCGCAGGAGCTCGTCACGACGGGCCGTCGTGCGCGCGAACCAGGAGGTCTTGGCCCAGTAGATGAGGGGTGACTGGCACCGCCAGCAGTGCGGATAGCTGTGGACGTAGGACTCCTCGCGCACCAGCAGGTCGCGCCCGAGGAGGTCGTCGATGATGCCGCGATCGGCAGCCTTCACGTGCACCCCGAACCACGGCTTGACGCGGTGGTCGAAGGTGCCGTCGGCAGTGACGGGGTTGAGGACCGGGAGCCCCTCGCGCCGCCCGACCTCGGCGTCGTCCTCGCCGAACGCGGGGGCCAGGTGGACGATGCCCGAGCCGTCGTCGGTGGTGACGAACTCGTCGCCGGCGACGATCACCTCGCCGGCGCCGCCGAGGTCGAGGAGGTCGTAGGGCCGGTGGTAGCGGCGGCCGATGAGGTCGGCCCCCTTGTAGGTGGCCACCACGTCGTAGGGGGCGTCGGTGCCGAAGAGACGCTCGGCGGCGGCCCGGGCCATGACCAGGTCGCGGCCGTCCGGCTGGTGCACGCGCACGTACTCGATGTCGGAGCCGACGGCGGCGGCGACGTTGGAGATGAGCGTCCAGGGCGTCGTGGTCCACACGAGGAGATCGGCGCCCTGATACCGGCCGTCGTCATCGTTGGGGTCGTCTGGGTCGTCGCGCAGGGGGAACCGGAGGTACACCGACGGGTCGCTCACGTCCTGGTACACGTCGGGCTGGCCCATCTCGTGCGAGGACAAGGCCGTGCCGCAGCGCGTGCAGTACGGCGACACGCGGTGGCCCTCGTACAGCAGCCCGTCGTCCCACATGCGCTTGACCAGCCACCACACCGACTCGACGTACTCGTTCGAGAGGGTCCAGTAGGCGTCCTTGGTGTCGATCCAGACGCCGGAGCGGGTGGTGAGCGCCGACCAGTCCTCCACGTACCGCTTGACCGAGTCGCGGCACCGCTGGTTGAAGTTGGCGACGCCGTACTCCTCGATCTGGTGCTTCGCCGTGAAGCCCAGCTCCTTCTCGACCTCCAGCTCGACGGGCAGGCCGTGGCAGTCCCACCCGCCCTTCCGGGGCACCTGGTAGCCGCGCATGGTCTGGAAGCGGGGATAGAGGTCCTTGAACACCCGGGCCCACACGTGGTGGATGCCGGGCCGCCCGTTGGCGGTGGGCGGACCCTCGTAGAACAGCCACTGCTCGGCGCCGGCGCGGGCGTCGCGGACGTGGGCGACGATGTCGTGCTCCCGCCAGCGGGCCAGGACGCGCTGCTCCAGCGCGACGAGGTCGAACTGCTCGACGGGACCGAACGCCATGGGGTGCAGGATAAGTGCGCCCGGTGTGACCCCTAGTCTCACTTCCATGACTGCCGAGCTGTTCGACGTGCGCAGCGATGGCGCCGTGGTGCTACGGGTGCACGTGCAGCCCGGCGCCGGGCGCACCGCGGTCCGGGGCCGCTACGGCGACGCCCTCAAGGTCTCGGTGGCGGCGCCGCCACAGGGGGGTCGGGCCAACCAGGCGGTGGCCGACCTGCTGGCGTCGGTGCTGGGCGTCAAGCCGGCGGCGATCGCGCTCGTGGGCGGCGAGACCAACCGGGCGAAGCGGTTCGAGGTGAAGGGCCTCGAGGCCGACGATGCCGCCGACCGGCTGCAGCGGGCCATCGACGACGCCGAGCGGCGTCCGGGGGACCGCGACCGGTTCTGAGCAAGGGTCGCAGCGGGGGAGAACGCTGGTAGCGTGCCGCACTCCCCGCAGGGAGGGACATGATGCCGACCCCGAAGAAGGCCGCAGCCAAGCGCGCTGCGCCGGCGAAGAAGTCAGCCAAGACGTCAGCCAAGAAGGCCGCTCCGGCGAAGAAGGTCGCGGCCAAGAAGGCCGCTCCGGCCAAGAAGGTCGCGGCCAAGAAGGCCGCTCCGGCCACGAAGGCCGCCGCCAAGAAGGCGGCCCCCGCGAAGAAGGCCCCGGCGAAGAAGCCGGCAGCCCCGGCCACGAAGACGGCGACCAAGGCAGCGGCCCCGGCCAAGAAGGCGGTGCCCAAGCGGCCGGCGGTCCTCGACAAGTTCCAGGAAGGGCAGAAGGCAGCGCTGCTCGACGAGCGGGCGACCTACCTGCGTCAGGCCGTGGCGCTCCGCAGCGAGGCCGACGAGCTCGCCCGTGACCGCGAGCCCGGCGACGTGCAGTTCGACGAGGAGTCCGGTCAGGGCGACACCATGAACGTCGAGCGCGAGCGTGATCTCGCGCTCTCCGCGCAGGCGCTGGCCGCCGTCGACGAGATCGATCGGGCGCTCGAGAAGCTCACCGAGGGCACCTACGGGGTGTGCGAGCGCTGCGGTCAGAACATCCCGAAGGAGCGGCTCCGCGCCATCCCCTGGGCGGCGCTGTGCGTGCAGTGCAAGAGCGGCGGGCTGTCGCGCCGGTAGCACCGTCCCGCCGCGGCCACGCCGTGCGGCCGCTCGCCCTGGTGACCGCGGTCGTGGTGATCGCCATCGACCACGCCACGAAGTGGTGGGCTATCAACGCCCTCGACGAGCGCGACATCGACCTCATCGGGAGCCTGCGGTTCCACCTGGTCTTCAACCGCGGTGCCGCCTTCGGGTTCGGATCGCGCTACGCGCCGTTTGCCGCGCTGGTGGCGCTGACCATCGTGATCGTCGTGCTGCGCCGCACCGGCGGCCTCGAGTCGAGGCTCTCGCAGCTGGCCGTGGGCGCCGTCATCGGCGGAGCCGTCGGCAACCTGCTCGACCGGGCGTTCCGCGAGGGCAGCGGGCTCCTCGGCGGAGCGGTCGTCGACTTCATCGACGTGCAGTTCTGGCCGGTCTGGAACGTCGCCGACATGGGGATCTTCGGGGGCGCACTGGCGCTCGCCCTCACCGCGGGCCGGGATCGCGACCCGTGACCGTCGTGCCCGCCGCGCTCGCCGGCGAGCGGATCGACCGGGTGGTGGCGATGCTCACCGGGCTGCCGCGGTCCGAGGTGGCCCTGCTCGTCGCCGGCGGCGCCGTGCGCATCGGCGACCGCGCCGTGACCAAGCCGTCGACCCGCGTGGCCGAGGGCGACGTGGTGACCGTCGACGTGCCCGATCGCGGGGCGATCGCCCCGCTGGCGCCCGAGCCCGAGGTCGCGGTGCCGGTCGTCTTCGTCGACGAGCAGGTGATCGTCGTGGACAAGCCGCCCGAGCTGGTCGTCCATCCGGGCGCCGGCAACGACCGCGGCACGATGGCCGCAGGGCTGCTCGCCCGGTTCCCCGAGCTGGCCGCGGTCGGCGAGCCCGAGCGCCCCGGCATCGTCCACCGCCTCGACAAGGGGACCTCCGGGCTCCTCGTGGTCGCCCGTACCGCCGACGCGTACGACTCGCTCGTGGCCCAGCTGTCGGCCCGTGCCGTCGAACGCCGGTACACGGCGTTGGTGTGGGGACACCCGGATCCGCCCACGGGCCTGGTCGACGCGCCGATCGGCCGCTCGCGGCGGGATCCGACACGCATGGCGATCGCCGCCGACGGGCGGGAGGCCCGCACCGGCTACGAGGTGCGGCGGTCGTTCACCGAGCCCGTCGAGGTCGCCCTCCTCGAGTGCCGGCTCGAGACCGGGCGCACCCACCAGATCCGCGTCCATCTGGCAGCCATCGGACATCCCATCGTCGGCGACCCTCGCTACCGGGGCGCGCGGACCCGCTTCCCGGTCCCGCGCCCGTTCCTCCACGCCCACCGCCTCGCCTTCGACCACCCGGGCACGGGGGAGCGGGTGGCGTTCGACGCGCCGCTTCCCGCCGACCTGGCGGCGGTGCTCGACCGCCTGACCTGATCAGCCGATGTCGCTGGAGGAGCGCAGCGGTTGGGACCAGTTGCGGGCCCGGTTGACGCAGTCGGCGAGCGTGTAGGAGTCGAGGTGCTCGCGCATGTGCTCGCCCACGTCGGCCCAGAGGCCGAGCAGCACGCACTGGCCCTCGTGGTCGCAGGCGCCGTCCTCGTGCGGGCGGCCGAAGTCGCCCACCACGATCGGGCCGTCGACGGCGCTCACGACCTCGCCGAGGGTGATCTCGGCGGGCGATCGGGCCAGCACGTAGCCGCCGCCCACGCCCCGCTTCGAGCGCACGAGCCCGGCACCCTTGAGGGCGAGGAGGATCTGCTCGAGGTAGGGCTGGGGGAGACCGGTCCGCTCGGCGATGTCGCGCACGGAGGTCGGCCCGGCGTGCTCCTCGTGCAGGGCGAGCGACAGGAGAGCCCGTGCCGCGTAGTCGCCCCGCGTGGAGACCTTCACCCGGGCGAGCCTACGGCGATCCCCCGGCTGTGGGTCATACCCCCGTCCGGGGCAGACTGGAGCGAGTGGAGCCGCCGGTCATCCCCCCGTACGACGGGGCCTGCCTGAGCAACGTCGTGCCGGCGCTGCTCGAGCCGGCGCCCGACCGCCCGTCCTGGCTGCCCGAGGTCGCCTGGCGTGCGCCCCAGGTCGTCCTGCTGGCCCTCGACGGTCTCGGCTTCGACCAGCTCGAGGCTCGCCGGCACCTGGCCCCGACGATGTCCTCCATGGCGGGCGGCCCGATCTGCACCGTGGCGCCGTCCACGACGGCGACGGCGCTCAGCTCGCTGTGCCTCGGCGCGCCGCCCGGTGAGCACGGTGTGGTCGGCTACCGCATCAACGTGCGGGGCGACGTGCTCAACGTGCTGCGGTGGCAGACGCCCGCGGGTGACGCCCGGACGGTCATCCCGCCGGACCGCATCCAGAACCGGCTCGCCTTCCGCGGCCACCGCGTCCCGGTCGTCACGCGCGCCGAGTTCGCCGGGACCGGCTTCACCGCCGCCCACCTCGCCGATGTGCGGTTCCACGGCTGGCGGACGACGGCCACGCTCGTCACCGAGGTCCGCCACCTGCTGGCCGCGGGGGAGCCGTTCGTCTACGCCTACTACGACGGTGTCGACAAGGTCGCCCACGAGTACGGCCTCGAAGACCACTACGACGCCGAGCTCGCGTCCACCGACCGCCTCGTGGCCGACATCGCGTCGGTCCTGCCCCCTGGCGCGGTGCTCGTGATCACCTCGGATCACGGGCAGGTCCACGTCGGCGAGGCCATCGTGCCCATCGACGACGGCGTCATCGCCATGTGCGAGCTGCTCTCCGGCGAGGGACGCTTCCGCTGGCTGCACGCGCGCGAGGGCGCCGCCGACGACCTGGC
This sequence comes from Acidimicrobiales bacterium, assembly GCA_035540955.1. Classification (GTDB taxonomy): domain Bacteria; phylum Actinomycetota; class Acidimicrobiia; order Acidimicrobiales; family CADCSY01; genus DATLFP01. The sequence continues at coordinate 15,392 of DATLFP010000143.1, read as the reverse complement.
GGCGGCCGCCCGCGACGCCCACGGAGACCGGGCGTGGGTGCGCACGCGCGCCGAGGTGTTCGACGAGGAGTGGTTCGGTCCGAAGGTGAGCGAGGCGGCCGCCGCCCGCATGGGCGACGTGGTCATCGCGGCCGCAGACGCGGTGGCCTTCGAAGACCCGGCCGACACCGGCCCGTACCGGCTGGTGGCCCGCCACGGCTCGCTGACCGCCGCCGAGATGCGCGTGCCGCTGCTCGCGCTCCACAACGACTAGGAAGGGCAACCCATGGCAGACGACGAGCAGGAGAGCGCGCGTCCGGAGGTCGTCGAGCCCGAGCCCAAGGCCGAGGGCGAGTCGGTCGACCAGCCGGCGAAGGTGATGCGGATCGGATCGATGATCCGCCAGCTGCTCGAGGAGGTGAAGGCGGCACCCCTCGACGACGCCAGCCGCACCCGGTTGCGGGAGATCTACGAGACCTCCGTGCGCGAGCTGGCCGAGGGCCTGTCGCCCGACCTGCAGGACGAGCTGTCGAAGCTGGCGCTCCCGTTCACCAGCGACGCCCCGTCCGACGCCGAGCTGCGGATCGCCCAGGCGTCGCTCGTCGGCTGGCTCGAGGGGCTGTTCCACGGCATCCAGGCCACGCTGTTCGCCCAGCAGATGGCCGCTCGCCAGCAGCTCGAGCAGATGCAGCAGCGGGGCCTGCCCTCGGGCCACCCGGAGGCGGCGACGGGCGAGCGCACCGGCACGTATCTCTGAGCCGGGCGACGGGTAACCACCCGCCGTGCCCGAAGGTGGTCCGGAGACGCGGACCGATCAGGTGCCCCGCGCCGAGCACGCGTCCGCCGCGATCCGGCATCGACGGTGGATCTACCGGATGACCGTGACGATCCTGGTGGCGGTCGTCGCGTCGGTGGTGCTCGACGCGCTCCTCGACGACGTCCGCATCTGGGGTGTGGCCGAGGACCGCGTCGTGGGTGTCGGGCCCGGTGTCGAGCTGGCCGTCACGTACCCCGCCGTCGCCCGGCCCGGCCTCGCCGCCCCGCTGCGGCTCGAGGTCGTGCGGGACGGGGGGTTCACGGCGGACATCGAGCTCGCCGTGCCGACCTCCTACCTGCGCATCTGGGACGAGAACGGGCTCTACCCGACGCCCAAGGAGTGGCGCAGCGAAGGAGACCGGGTCGTGCTGGTGTTCGACCCGCCCCGCGGAGGGAAGCGCTTCACGTTCTTCTACGACGCCCGCATCGAGCCCGCAGTCCAGCGTGGCCGCGACGGTTACGTCGCGGTGCTCGAGGGCGGTGAACCGGCCGTGATCGTCCGGTTCCGCACGAGGGTGCTGCCGTAGTGGAGCTCGTGATCCGCGCCGCGGTCGTCTACCTGCTCCTGCTCCTGCTGATGAGGGGCCTGCGGAAGCGCACGCTCGGGGAGATGTCGCCGTTCGAGATGATCATCCTCGTGGCGGTCGGCGACATGATCCAGCAGGGCGTCACGCAGGAGGACTACTCCCTCACCGGCGCGTTCCTGGTCCTCGTGACGTGGGGCTTCCTGATCAGCGGGATGTCCTGGCTCACCTACCGGAGCACGCGGGCGCGGCGGGCGATCGAGGGGGTTCCGATGGTCGTGGTGGATGCCGGTGAGGTCATCCAGGCGACGCTCGACCTCGAGCAGGTGCCGCTCGAGGAGCTCATGGAGGCCGCGCGACAACAGGGGATCGCCGATCTGGCCGAGGTGCAGCTCGGAGTGCTCGAGGTGAGCGGGAAGTTCTCCTTCATCAAGCGCGCCTGACGCCGCCTGCGCCCCACCCGGTCACGGGGGAGTGGTACCGTCGAAATGACAGCCGTGTAGTTCGTCCACAGGCCGTGTGGACGACCCTGGGGATGGCGAGCCTCGTCCCCGACAGCGTGCCCCGACAGCGTGCCCCGACGAGTGGTGAGACCCCTTTGACCGACCCGATCGCCCACCTCCACCAGCACACCGAGTTCTCCATGCTGGACGGGGCGTCGCGGATCGGAGAGGTGGTCACCGCCGCGGTGCGGGACGGCCAGCCCGCGCTCGGGATCACCGACCACGGGAACATGTACGGCGTCCTCGACTTCTACGCCGAGTGCCGCAAGCAGGGGATCAAGCCGGTCATCGGCTGCGAGATGTACCAGGCGCACGAGTCGCGCTTCGAGCGGCCGGCCCGCCGCGGCCGGCTCGACGACTCCGGGGGCGACGCCGACGGCGGCTCGAAGCTCTACTACCACCTGCTCGTCTACGCGGAGAACGACGTCGGCTACCGGAACCTGATCCAGCTGTCGAGCGACGCCTTCCTCAACGGCTACTGGTACAAGCCGAAGTGCGACTGGGAGTCCCTCGAGCGGTACCACGAGGGCGTCATCGCCACCACCGGTTGCCTCGGTGGCCACGTGCTGCAGAGCCTGCTGCGGGGCGACGAGCAGGACGCGCTCGCGAAGGCGGCGCGCCTGCAGGACATCTTCGGGCGCGACAACCTCTTCGTCGAGCTGCAGGACCACGGGCTGCCGGCGCAGCGGGAGACGAACCCGAAGCTCCTCGAGATCGCCAGGAAGATCCAAGCACCGCTGCTGGCCACCAACGACAGCCACTACGTGCACCAGAGCGACCACCTCGCCCACGACGCGCTGCTGTGCGTCCAGACGGGCGCCCTCATCGACGACCCCAACCGGTTCAAGTTCGAGGGCGATCAGCACTACCTGAAGTCGGCGGCCGAGATGCGGTCGCTGTTCCGGGAGGTGCCGGAGGCGTGCGACAACACGCTGTGGATCGCCGAGCGCTGCAACGTCGAGATCGAGTTCGGCACGCCCCGACTGCCCCGGTTCCCCCTGCCCGCCGGCTTCGCCGACGACGCCGAGTACCTGCGCCACCTCACCCTCGAGGGCGCCCGGCAGCGATGGGGCGACGCGCTGCCGCCGCACGTCACCGAGCGGCTCGACTACGAGCTCGAGGTGATCGGGCAGATGGGCTTCTCGTCGTACTTCCTGATCGTGTGGGACCTCATCCGCCACGCCAAGGACAACGGCATCCGCGTCGGCCCCGGCCGCGGCTCGGCGGCCGGGTGCGCCGTCGCGTACTCGCTCCAGATCACCGACCTCGACCCGATCCGGTACGGGCTCATCTTCGAGCGGTTCCTCAACCCCTCGCGCATCTCGATGCCCGACATCGACATGGACTTCGACGACCGGTACCGCGACGAGATGATCCGGTACGCCGCCGAGAAGTACGGGCGCGACCACGTCGCCCAGATCGTCACGTTCTCCACCATCAAGGCCCGGGCCGCCGTGCGCGACTCCGCCCGCGTGCTCGGCTACCCGTACGCCGTCGGCGACCGCATCGCCAAGGCCATGCCCCCGCTGGTCATGGGCAAGGACACGCCCCTCTACGCCTGCCTCGAGCAGCACGAGAAGTTCAAGGACGGCTACGCCGCGGCGCGTGAGCTGCGCGACATGTACGCCACCGACCCCGACGCCAAGAAGGTGATCGACGTCGCCAAGGGCCTCGAGGGCCTCCGTCGCCAGGACGGGATCCACGCCGCCGCCGTCGTGATCACCGACGAGCCGCTCACCGAGTACCTGCCGATCCAGCGCAAGCCGGAGGCGGGCAAGGACATCGAGGACGCCCCGATCGTCACGCAGTACGAGATGCACGGGGTCGAGGACCTCGGGCTCCTGAAGATGGACTTCCTCGGGCTCCGCAACCTGTCGGTGATCGAGAACGCCCTCGACCTCATCGAGCGCTCCTCGGGGACCCGGCCCGACATCGACCACGTCGATCTCACCGACGAGCCGACCCTCGCCATGCTCCGCCGGGGTGAGTCGATCGGCGTGTTCCAGCTCGAGGGCGGCCCGATGCGGGCGCTCATGAAGTCGCTGGCGCCGACCTCCTTCGACGACGTCGCCGCCCTCGTCGCCCTCTATCGGCCGGGGCCGATGGCGGCGAACATGCACAACGACTACGCCGACCGCAAGAACGGGCGGAAGCCCGTCGAGTTCCTGCACCCCGACGCCGAGGAGGTGCTGGCCGACACCCAGGGGCTGATGATCTACCAGGAGTCCCTGATGCGGGTCGCCCAGAAGTTCGGCGGCTACTCGCTGGCCGAGGCCGACAACCTGCGCAAGGCGGCGGCCAAGAAGGTGCGCTCGATGATGGCGGCCGAGCGCGGCAAGTTCGTCGACGCCGTCGAGGCCAACGGCTACGACCGCAAGCTGGGCGAGCAGTGGTTCGACATCATCGAGCCCTTCGCCGACTACGCGTTTCCCAAGGCCCACGCCTACGGCTACGGCCTCGTCTCGTTCCAGACGGCGTGGCTGAAGGCGAACCACCCGGTCGAGTACCTGAGCGCGCTGCTGACCTCGGTCAAGGACAACCAGGACAAGAGCGCGGTGTACCTGAGCGAGTGCCGGTCGATGGGCATCACCGTGCTCGTCCCCGACGTGAACCGCTCGGTCTCGGACTTCGCCCCGTCACTCGACGCCCAGCGCACGATCCTGTTCGGCCTGTCCGCGGTGCGGAACGTGGGGGAGGGGCTCGTCGAGCAGATCATCGCCGAGCGCGACGCGAACGGCCCCTTCACCGACTTCTACGACTTCTGCGACCGGGTCGAGGTGAACGTGCTCAACAAGCGCGCCATCGAGTCGCTCGTCAAGGCCGGCGCGTTCGACTCCCTGGGCCACCCGCGCCGGGGCCTGCTCGATGTCCACGAGCTGATCATCGACCGGACCCTCGCCCGCCGGCGCAAGGAGGCCGAGGGCCAGTTCGAGCTGTTCGCGGCGCTCGACGACGGCGGCCCGTCCACCGCCGAGGCCCGCATCGAGATCCCCGACCGGGCCTTCGACAAGACCGAGAGCCTCCAGTACGAGAAGGAGATGCTCGGCCTCTACGTGAGCGATCACCCGCTCAACGGGGTCGAGGGCCACCTGCGCCGCAAGTGCGAGGTGACCATCGCCGAGCTGCGCGAGCTCGACGCCGGCGACATGCGGATCGTGGGCGGGGTCGTCACCGGGCTGGCCCGCAAGTACACGAGGAAGGGCGAGCTGATGGCGACCTTCGTCCTCGAGGACCTCGCCGCCGCCTGCGAGGTGATGGTCTTCCCCAAGACCATGGCCGAGCACGGTCACAAGCTGGCCGACGACCGGATCGTCACGATCAAGGGTCGGCTCGACACCCGGGACGACGAGCCGAAGATCATCGCCATGGAGATCGCCGTGCTCGAGATCTCCGAGGACGCCACGCCCCTCACGCTCGCCTTCCCCGCCCACGCCGTCGACGAGAGCACCGTCGGGCGCCTCAAGGAGATCCTCCAGCAGCACCCGGGCCCGTCGCCGGTGCACGTCGTCCTCGGGGCCCAGACGGTGCGGCTGTCCCCGGCGTTCAACGTCGACGAGACGAACGGCCTGCGCGGCGAGCTGCTCGCTGCGTTCGGACCCGAGGTGGTCCGAACCCCCGCCTGACCAGGGGTTTCTCGCCCCGGTCACCTGACGCCTGTGTCACCAAGCGTGAGATTTGCGATACTGGTACCTCGCCGCCCGGCGGCAGTGGCTCGTTGCACGTACTCGCGATCGGGGGATTGGCACCGCAATGGCGATCGAGGTCGAGACGAAGGACTGCACGGCTCTCTCCGACACCGAGGTCGAGGAGATGGCCGACATCTGTGCCGACGGCCCTGCCCGGTACGACATCGGGCTCCTCTCCAAGCAGCGTGAGGAGTGGGTCCTCGTGACCCGCGCCCGCAACAACGGGGTGCTCCAGGGCTTCTCGTTCTCGACCCTCGAGCGGATCGGCGGCACCCCGTGCGTGCTGATCGGGCTGGCGTCGGTGAAGCGCACCGCCAAGCGGAGCGAGGTGCTCAAGGCGCTCATGCTCGACGAGCTGCGCCGGGCCGTCATGGCCTTCCCCGACGAGGACGTGCTGGTCGGGACCCAGGTCGTCGACCCGTCGGGCTACGAGGCCTTCGCCTGCTCGCTGAAGCTGCAGGACATCACCCCCCGCCCCGGCTACAAGACCACCGGCGAGGACCGGGCCTGGGGCCGGCGGCTGGCCAAGCGGTTCGGGGTCGACGACGGCTACGACGACCGCTCCTTCCGCACCAAGGGCCAGGGCAGCCCGCCGTGCGTGCTCGACCACGAGACCCTGAAGCCCGAGAAGCTCATCGACGGCCTGGCCGAGCTGTTCAAGGGCCTCGACCTGGGCCGGGGCGACTCGCTGGTCGCCTTCGGCTGGGCGATGGAGGAAGACCTCCGCACCCTCGCGTAGCTGGGCGAGCGGGGACGCTGCGCCCCATCGCGTTCGCGATGGTGAGCAGAGGGTAAACAGGAGGCTGTGAAGGTCGGGCTCGTCCTGGGCGCGGGCGGTGTGGTCGGCATGAGCTACCACGCCGGCGTGCTCCACGCACTCCACACCGAGGGCGGGATCGACCCGGCCGAGGCGGACCTGATCGTGGGCACGAGCGCCGGGTCGGTGATCGGGACCCTGCTGCGCTCGGGGTGGTCGGCGCGAGACTGCTGGGACTTCGCCCTCGACCGCCACCCCGTCGTCGCCGAGCTCGACGACGCCGAACGGGACCGGCGCCGGGCCGAGGTGCTGCGCCCCTACGGGGGGTCGGTGCTGGCCACGGCGCTCCGGGCCGTGGGCTCGGCCTACGTCGCCTCCCGCTCGGTCGTGCGGGCGCCGCTGCCGCCGGTGCCCGGGTTCGTGGCCCGCCGGTTCCCCGCGGGGATGTTCGACGACCTCGAGCTGCGCGCCCAGCTGGCCGAGGTGGTGCCCGACGAGTGGCCCGAGGCGCCGCTGTGGCTGGTGGCGGTCGACCTGCAGACCGGACGCCGGGTCGTCCTCCGCCGCCGGGGCGGCACCGGGGCCACCCTCGTCGAGGCGGTCCGGGCCTCCTGCGCCATCCCCGGGGTGTTCCGGCCCGTCCGGGTCGGCCGCCGCTACCTGGTCGACGGCGGCGCGCACTCCTCGACCCACCTCGACCTGGCCGCCACCTGGGGCTGTGACCTGATCATCGGCTCGGTGCCGATGGCCTTCGACCCGGCGGCTGCTCCCGACACCGTGCGCCAGCTGGTGCGACGGATCCCGGCCCGCAGCGCGTCCCGCGAGGCGCGGGCCGCCCGCCGGCTCGGCGCCGAGGTGCTGCTGCTGCGCCCGTCGGCGGCCGAGCTGCAGGTCCACGGGCGCGATCCGATGCGGCCGTCGGACACCGGCGCCATCGCCCGGGCTGCCTACGAGGCCACGGCCCGCCTGCTCGACACACCGCGCTTCCGCGCTGCGCTCGGCGGCGACGCCGACACTGCCGCCGCGTAACCCAACCTACCAGCCGCCAGGCGGTTGATTCCACCGGTATCGGGGGCGCACACTGCCCGATCCCATGGACAACGATGGTCACGAGCTGATCGCCGAGCGGGACTACGTCGACGCCGCCTACGAGCGGCTCCAGGAGCTGCGGGCCAAGGCTCGCCAGCTCGCCGGCGAGGCGTACTGGCGGGACGAGGACTACGTGGTCGACTCGCTGTTCGAGCGGGACGTCGTCGCCGCGCAGGCCGCCCACCGCCTCGCCGCGCTCGACGTCCCCAAGGGGCGCATGGCCGTGGGCCGCCTCGACCGGGACGACGGCGACCGGTGGTACATCGGCCGGCTGGCGGTGGCCGACGCCGCCGGGGACCCGCTCATCATCGACTGGCGGGCGCCGGCGGCGGCCGCCTTCTACCGGGCGGTGGCGGGCGACCCGATGGGCGTCGTCCGCCGCCGGCACTTCCGGTGGCGGGGCGACGAGCTGGTCGGTCTCGACGACGAGGTGCTCGACACCGAGGCCGCGGCCCGGGGCGAGCTCGACCTGGTGGGCGAGGGCGCCCTGCTGGCGGCGGTGGCCGCTCCCCGCACCGGCCGCATGACCGACGTGGTCGCCACCATCCAGGCCGAGCAGGACCGGGTCATCCGTCGGCCCAAGGCCGGCGTGCTCGTCGTGCAGGGCGCACCGGGGACGGGGAAGACGGCCGTGGCCCTCCACCGCGCCGCGTACCTGCTGTACGCCGAGCACCAGTCGTTCCGGGGCTCGGCGATCCTGTTCGTCGGGCCGAACGACACCTTCCTGCGCTACGTCGAGGAGGTCGTCCCCTCGCTCGGCGAGGACCGGGTGGTGCTGGTCACGCCGGCCGAGCTCGGCCCGCCGGTCGCCGTCGGTCGGCACGAGCCCGAAGAGGTCGTGCGGGTGAAGGGCGACGCTCGGATGGCGACGTTCCTGGCCCGGGCGGTGCGGGCCCGGCAGCGGGCGCCCAAGGACGAGGTGGCGGTGCCCTGCGGGCGGTTCGTGCTGCACGTCACCGCTGAGGCGCTGGACGCGGTGGTACGTCGGGCCCGGCGTGCCGGCGGCACCCACAACGGCCGGCGCCGGCAGGTGGAGCGGGGCGTGGTGGCCGCCCTCCAGTCGGCCCTCGACGACGCCCGCGACCGGGAGGTGCGCCACGGCGTCGTGGCGCCGCCCGAGCAGGCGCCCCCGGTGCTCGAGCTCCTCGACCGGCGGGCGGTGGCGGGGATCGTCGACGGGATGTGGCCGCTCCTCACTCCCGAGCGGTTCCTGCGGTCGCTGTACGCCTCACCCCGGCGCCTGGCCCGGGCTGGGCGGGATCTCCTCACCGACGAGGAGGTCGCGCTGCTGCACCGGCAGGCGGGCGAGGACGACCCCTGGAGCGTGGCCGACGTGGCCCTGCTCGACGAGCTGGCCACGCTGCTGGGGCCGCTGCCCGAGCGCCGCCGGCGGCGGGCGCCGGCGAGCGAGGAGGACCCGATGGTCGACCGGCTGCTGGCCGACCTGCTCCCGTCATGCCCCGAGTGCGGCGCCGAGCTCACCTACCTCAACCGGGGGACCGAGCCGCAGCACGACCGGCTGCGGTGCGACGTGTGCGAGCCGGTGCGGTACTTCCGCACGTGGGCGGTGATGGGCGACTTCGCGGCCCAGCAGCTGCGCTCGGTGCACGACTCGATCGTGGCCCGGAACTTCACGCCGGACGTCGCCGGCCGGCCCGGGGACCTCGCCTACGGCCACGTCGTCGTCGACGAGGCCCAGGACCTGTCGGCCATGCAGTGGCGGGCGCTGGCCCGCCGGTGCCCGACCCGGTCGATGACGATCGCCGGCGACCAGGACCAGGCCATCCGGCCGGGCGGGACCGGCTCGTGGGAGGCGGCGGTCGCCGCCCTGGAGGCCGAGGACTTCGAGCTGGCCGAGCTCACCGTGAACTACCGGACCCCGATCGAGGTGATGGCCGCGGCCGAGGACGTGCTGGCCGCCGCCGGGGTGGCCACGAGCCGCACCCGATCGGTCCGCTCCACCCAGGAGCCGGCGGTGACCGAGGTCGGGGCGATCACCACCGAGGTCGTGGCGGACGTGGTCGCCGGCCTGGTCGCCGGCCCGGCGGCGGGGGGGACGGTGGCGGTGATCGCCCCCCTCGCCCGGTGCGCCGACCTGGCGGGGATCGGCGTCCCCGTCCTCGACGTGACCGAGGCCAAGGGCCTCGAGTTCGATGCCGTGGTGGTCGTCGACCCCGACGCCATCGCCGCCGAGGGCGAGGGCGGCGCCCGCCGGGTCTACGTCGCCATGACCCGCACCACCAACGCCCTCCACGTCCTCCGACCCTGAGTTGGACAGACTGCCGGCGTGGACGTGCACGAGGCGATCCGGCGGCGGCGGATGGTGCGCAGCTACGACGGCCGGCCGGTGGCGCCCGAGGCGCTCGACCGGGTGCTCGACGCCGCCCGGCGGGGCCCGTCGGCGGGCAACAGCCAGCCCGTCGACCTGCTGGTGCTCACCGAGGCCGAGGACCGGGCCCGCTTCTGGGAGCTCTCCTTCCCGGTCCCCGAGGCGCGGGCCCGGTTCCGGTGGCAGGGGCTGTTCGAGGCCCCCGTGGTGGTCATCCCCCTGGTGGAGCCCGAGGCGTACGCCCGCCGCTACGCCCAGCCCGACAAGGCCCGGACCGGCCTGGCCGACCTCGACGCCTGGCCCGTCCCGTACTGGTGGATCGACGGTGGCGCGGCGGTCGAGAACCTGCTCCTGGCGGTGGTGGCCGAGGGGCTCGGCGCGCTGTTCTTCGGCCTGTTCGTCCACCAGGCCGAGATCCTCGACGCCTTCGGTGTGCCCGCCGGCCACCGGGCGCTCGGGGCCGTGGCCCTCGGCCACCCGGCCCCCGACGAGCCCGGTCGGTCCTCGGCACTCGCCCGCCGCGGGCTCGAGGAGATCATCCACCGGGGCCGGTGGTCGACCCGCTCGGCCGACCCCGCGGGCTGACGGCGGGTTGGGGTACGGTCCGGTCGCTCATCGAACGTTCGTGGAGGGGATGACCATGGGGAAGCAGGTACCGCTCGTCGAGTACCTGGCGCTGGAGCCGCAGCCGCACCTCGTCGCCAACGAGTGCACCGCCTGCGGGGCCCGCTTCTTCGACCGCCGCAATGCGTGCGCGTCGTGCGAGAACGACGAGTTCAAGAAGGTCGACATCGCGACCAGCGGTGAGGTGAAGGCGTTCACCATCGTCTCGATGGCGGCGCCGGGCGTGCCCGTGCCGTTCGTCGCGGCGATCGTCGACTGCGACGGCACCAGCGTGCGCGGCAACCTCATCGACGTGGAGCCCGACGACCAGCACGTGCAGCTCGGCATGAAGGTGGAGCTGGCCACCACCTCGGTCGGGACCGATTCCGAGGGCACCGAGGCCGTGGGCTTCGGGTTCCGCCCGATCTCGTAAGGAGACAGAGATGGCAGACGACGTCTGGATCCTCGGGATCCACATGACCAAGTTCGGCAAGCACCCCGACAAGGACGTGGTCGACCTCGGCGCCGAGGCCGCCCGTGCCGCCCTCAAGGACGGCGGGGTGACCATGAAGGACATGGGCATCCTCGCCGCCGGCAACCTCATGGGCCAGGGCGGCATCGGCCAGCAGCTGCAGAAGCAGATCGGCCAGACCGGCATCCCCGTCTACAACGTGTCGAACGCGTGCGCCACGGGGGCAACCGCGCTGCGCACCGCGGTGATGGCCGTCAAGGCCGGCGAGGTCGACATGGGTCTCGCGGTCGGCGTGGAGAAGCTCGCCGGCGCCGGCCTGCTGGGCGCTGGCGGCCAGCCGAAGAAGGACAAGGAGGCGTGGGAGCCCGCCGGCCGGTTCGGCGCGGTGGCCAACACCGATGGCCGCATCGGGACCAACACCATGCCGGGTGTGTTCGCGCAGGTGGGCATGGAGTACGGGCACAAGTACGGCGGCACGAGCTTCGAGCTGTTCGCCAAGATCAGCGAGAAGAACCACGCCCACTCCACGCTGAACCCCCTCGCCGCGTATCAGAAGAAGATGACGCTCGAGGAGATCATGGGCGACATCATGATCGCCTACCCGAACACCCGACCGATGTGCTCGGCGAACTGCGACGGCGCGGCGGCGGCGGTGGTCGTCAGCGGGGCGAAGCTCAAGACGCTCTCGAAGGAGCAGCAGCGGCGAGCGGTGAAGATCTCGGCGTCGGTGCTCACCTCCGACCCCTACACCGAGGCGTGCCAGGTGCTGCCCGACGTGAACACGCTCACCAAGCGGGCGGCGGCGCAGGCCTACGAGCAGGCGGGGGTCTCCCCGTCCGACCTCGACCTGGTGGAGCTGCACGACTGCTTCGCGACGGCCGAGCTCGTCCACTACGACAACCTCAACCTGTGCGACGAGGGCGGGGCTGTCGACTTCTTCCTCTCCGGGGCGCCGTGGCGCGACGGCTCGACGCCGGTCAACGTGTCGGGCGGGCTGCAGTCCAAGGGCCATCCCATCTCGGCCACTGGCATCGCCAACATCTGGGAGGTCTGCCATCACCTGCGGGGTGAGGCCGGTGACCGCCAGATCGAGGGCGCCAAGGTCGGGCTCGCCCACGTCATCGGGCTGGGCTCGGCGTGCGGCGTCCACATCCTGGAGCGCTCGGCCGCCTAGCAGCCCGACCTCCCCGCCGCTCGATCCCTCGGTACCGTCGCGTGACGGTATCGAGGGAGGCTTGCGTTGAACGGACGGCGGATGGCGGTGGCCGTGGTCGCCGCCGCGACCATGGTCGCCGGCGCGGTGCCGGCCGCCGGTGAATCGCTCACGATCGAGGACGCGTCCGGAGACGTTCGCCGCTTCGAGACCGAAACGCCGGTGCACGAGCCGCGCGTCGACATCACGGCGGTGGCGGTGCGCCACGAGAGCCGATCGCTCGAGATCGAGGTCTCGGTCGTCCAGGCCGTCGACCCGACCGACCCCGCGTGGACGTCGGGGCGGTTGTCGTTGAGCGCCTTCATCGTCGACCCCAAGGAGGTCGACGGGTTCTTCGGCGGGGTGTGGCTGTGGTACTTCGAGCCGGTCGGGCCCGACGGTGTGCCTCGCGGCGTGCTCCTCTCCTTCGGCGAGGACGAGCCCATCGAGTGCCCGACGGCGGCGTCGGCCGACCTCGAGGGCGGCACCTACACGCTGCTGGCCGGTGCCGACTGCGTGCGCACCATGCCGCGGACGGTCCAGCTCGGCGTCGGCATGGAGTACGACGACGTGCCCTTCGACGACGATTGGGACAACGCCCACGACGTGGCCCCCGACGGCATGCTCAGCGATCCGATCGCGTCGAGCGGGGCGCCCGAGATCACCAGGCTCGCCGGCCTCGATCGCATCGAGACGGCCATTGCGCTGAGCGCTGACCGGTTCGACGACGGCGCCGCCCCGGCCGCCGTCCTCGCGTCGAGCGAGAACTTCCCCGACGCCATCGCCGGCGGACCTCTGGCCGCCCGAGTGGGCGGGCCGCTCCTGCTGACGGGCGGCGCCGGCCTCGATCCGCGGGTCACCGACGAGCTCGAGCGGGCCGTCGACCGTGGTGGGGTCGTGTACCTCCTGGGCGGCACCGGCGTGATCGGGGAGCCGATCGTGAGCCAGGTCCGGGCCGCCGGCTTCACACCACGGCGCATTGCCGGTCCCAATCGCTTCGAGACGGCGGTCGCCATCGCCGACGAGGTGTCGTCGCCGAAGATGGTCCTGATCGCCGATGGGCGGACCTTCCGCGAGGGGCTCATCGCCGGCGCGGCGGCGGCCGCCCTCGGCGGTGTGGTGGTGCTGACCGACGGCGGCGCGCTGCCGGCCGCCACCGAGGACTACCTCGCCCATGCCCCGGTGCGCCACGTGGCCATCGGTGGCGTCGCCGCCGCCGCGGCGCCCGGTGCCGAGCGGATCACCGCCGGGTCGACGGCCGAGCTCTCGCAGCGGGTGCTCGACCGGCTCCTGCCGACGGTGCGGACCCTCGCCGTGGCCGGGGACCGCACCTTCGCCGACGCCCTCGCCGGCGCCCCGCACCTCGCCGCGCTCGGCGGCGGGCTGCTGCTCACCGATGGCGCCGCCCTCTCCCCGGCCGTTGCCGCCGAGCTCGCCCAGCGCCGCCACGACGTGCGGGAGGTCGTGCTCTATGGGGGCACGGCGGCGATCAGCGCCGCCGTGGCGTCCCAGATCGCCGACGCCGTCAGGTGATGGCGTCGAGCTGGGCCGCCAGCTCGGCCACCGAGTGCGCCGGCTGGCGGCACGCGAACCGCTCGCACAGGTAGGCGGCGCCGTCCTGGCGTCCCTCCCACAGCGGGGAGGGGTAGGGCTCGCCCCAGGCGACGACGGCACGGGGGAGGTAGCGACGCAGCGCTTCACCGACCAGGTCGGGTCGGTCGCCCACCACCGCGACCTCCGCCGTCGGCCCGGCGGCGAGGTCGACGGCCGCCAGGAGCTGCGCGAACGCGGTCGGCGCCCGCGCCGGCGCGTCGCCGGCGAGGGTGACGAGGATCCGGGCGCGTCGGTCGTACTCGTCGTCGCCGGTGAGCGTGGCGAGGCGGAGGAGGGCGAGCGCCGCCGTGCTGGCGGCCGACGGGGTCGCGCCGTCGAGGACGTCCTTCTGGCGGGCGACGAGGCGGGGCGCGTCGTGGCCGGTGGTGAACAGCCCACCGCTCTCGTCATCCCAGAACCGATCGAGCAGGTCGGCGGCGACCTCGCGAGCACGGGCGATCCACCGGGCTTCTCCGGTCGCTTCGGCGAGGCGGGTGCAGGCATCGACGAGCGCGGCGTGATCGGCGGCGTAGGCGAGATGGCGGGCGCCCGCGCTCGCGCTCGTGGCGTGCTGACCGGGAGCCGTCCACGACCGGTGCCAGCGGCCGTCGCTGCCGCGGAGGTTGGCGAACAGGAAGTCGGCGGTGGCGACGGCGGCATCGCGCCAGTCGGTCCGGCCGGTCGCGGCGGCGGCTTCGGCGAGGGAGGCGACGAACAGGGCGTTCCACTCGGTGAGGACCTTGTCGTCGAGCCCGGGGCGGACGCGGGTGGCCCGGCGCTCGAACAACGCGGCGCGGGCCCGCTCGACGGCAGGCGGCCGCACGAGATCGCCGCGCGACCAGCGGTGGAGGATGTTCGCGCCCTCGAAGTTGCCGGCGTCGGTGACGCCCCACCACCTGATCGCCTCCGGGGCGTCGTCGCCGCACACGTCGCGGATCTCGGCGAGCGACCACACGTAGAAGCGGCCCTCTTCGCCCTCGGAGTCGGCGTCCTCGGCCGAGTAGAGGCCGCCATCGGGGTGACGAAGGTCGCGCAGCACGTAGCCGACCGTCTCGTCGACGACCTGGCGGTAGCGCGGCTCGCCGGTCACCTGCCAGGCGTGCAGGTAGACGCGGAGGAGCAGCGCCTGGTCGTAGAGCATCTTCTCGAAGTGGGGCACCAGCCAGGTGTCGTCGACCGAGTAACGGGCGAACCCGCCGCCGAGGTGGTCGTAGATGCCGCCGGAGGCCATGGCGTCGAGGGAGACGGTGACGGCCTCGAGCAGCTCGGGGTCGCCGGTGCGGGCGTGGAGGCGGAGCAGCGCGTCGAGGCTCATGGACTGGGGGAACTTCGGCGCGCGACCGAGCCCGCCACGCTCCCGGTCGACCTGTCCGAGGAGGACGGCGCCGGCCGCCTCGAGCAGGTCGAGGCCGGGCAGGGTGGCGTCGCCGAACGAGGCGGCCGTGGCGATCGCCTCGGTGAGCTTCGACGCCTGGTCGAGGAGCTCGCCCCGCTGCGTTCGCCACGCCTGGTCGATGGCGCCGAGCAGCTGGGTGAACGACGGCATCCCCTGGCGACCCGACTTCGGGAAGTACGTCCCCCCGAAGAACGGCTCGCCCTCGGGGGTGAGGAACACGGTCATGGGCCAGCCACCGTGCCCGGTCAACGCCTGGACCGCCTCCATGTACAGGGCGTCGACGTCGGGTCGCTCCTCGCGGTCGACCTTGATGTTCACGAACCGCTCGTTCATGAGCGCCGCCGTGTCGTCGTCCTCGAACGACTCGTGCGCCATCACGTGGCACCAGTGGCAGGCGCTGTAGCCGACGGAGAGCAGGACGGCGACATCACGCTCGCGGGCCTCGGCGAACGC
>DATLFP010000142.1:0-3035 GCA_035540955.1 Acidimicrobiales bacterium | reverse complement strand
TGCTGAACGGCACGCTGCCGATCCCCGGGCCGAGCATCCTCGGCCACGAGGGGGCGGGGACCGTCGAAGCCGTCGGCTCCGGGGTGGAGAAGGTGAAGGTGGGGGACACGGTCGTCGTCAGCTTCATCCCTGCCTGCGGGCGGTGCTGGCACTGCGTGCGAGGCGAGAGCCAGCTGTGTGACGTCGGCTTCTTCGCGCCGCCGAAGTTCACCCGCGCCGACGGTGCGATGCTCGCCGGTGCCCTCGGGGGATGCGCGACGTTCGCCGAGTGCACGGTGATCCACGAGCGCTCGGTCGTGAAGGTCGAGACCGACGTCCCCGTCGAGCAGCTCGCCCTTATCGGGTGCGGTGTCACCACGGGGATGGGCGCGGTCATGAACACGGCGCGGGTGGAGCCCGGCTCGACCGTCGCGGTCATCGGCTGCGGCGGGGTGGGAACGGCCGCCATCCAGGGCGCCCGCATCGCCGGGGCGTCGATCATCATCGCCGTCGACACGCTGCAGTCGAAGGTCGACATGGCAATGAAGCTCGGTGCGACCCACGGCGTGGTCGCCGGAGAGGGTCGCGACCCGGTCGCCGCGGTCAAGGAGCTGACCGGTGGGCGCGGCGTCGACTACGCGTTCGAGGTCATCGGCCACGCGGCGACGCTGTTGCAGGCCTATGGCATGGTCCGCCGGCGCGGGACGGCGGTAGCCGTCGGCGTGCCGAAGTTCGACGCCACGCTCGAGGTGCCGATCGGCGACCTCATCTTCGGCGAGAAGACCGTGATCGGCAGCCTCTACGGCTCGGCGCAGGTGATGCGCGACTTCCCCCGCCTCGTCAGGCTCGTGGAGTCAGGCCAGCTCGACCTCGACGCCATGGTGAGCAGCACCCTCTCGCTCGGCCAGGTCAACGACGGCTTCCGCGCCATGGAGGCCGGCGAGGTGATCCGCTCGGTCATCACGTACTGACGGGCCTGCGGGGCGGTTCGGCTCGACACGGGGCCGACACTGCCGCGCGGAGGCCACCATGACCCGCCTCGCGGCCGCTGTCGCCGCCCGCCTCGGCGGCACCCGGTGACCGTGGGCCGGGTCATCCGTCGCCCGCCGGCGGCGGGGGCGGCCGGCGACCGATCGGGGGTCCGCCTCCGAGGTAGACGGCACCGCCGATGATCGCCAGCACGATGGCCACGAGGCCGCCGCTCACCAGCCACGGCACCTGGTCGGCCACGTTGTTGCGCTCGGCCACCTCGTTCCAGGTCACGCCGAGCAGCACCAGCGAGACCGCCCACAGCACCAGGGCGATCACCGTCGACACCGCCCGCAGGCGGGGCGGCGAGGCCAGCTCGTCGCCGGGCCGCCACAGGCTCTCGAACGCCGACCAGTCGACCTCGCGGGTCACCTCGGCGCGGTCGGCACCTTCAGGCATCGTCCCTCCCTTCCTCGCGGCCCAGGTAGGCCGACACCACATCACGTTGCAGCCGGTCGGCGACCTCGGCGGTGAGCCCGCCGAAGTCGACCCGGCCCCGGTCGAGCACCCACACGTGGCTGGCGTGCTCGACGACGGCGATGTTCTGCTCGACGGCGAGCAGGGTGACGCCGTCGGCGTGGACGCGGGCGAGCAGCTCGAAGAGGCGCTCGACCATGACCGGCCCCAGCCCGAGCGACGCCTCGTCGACGAGCAGCAGCCGGGGCTCGCTCATCAGCGCCCGCCCCACCGCCAGCATCTGCTGCTCGCCCCCCGACAGCGTGCCGGCCGCCTGGTCGAGGCGGTCGCGCAGGACCGGGAAGTAGTCGAACACCCGCGCCATGCGTCCGGTGCGGGCGCCCCAGCCGCCACCGGCGATGGCGCCGCTGGCCAGGTTGTCGGCCACCGACAGCGTGGGGAACACCTGGCGCCCCTCGGGCGACAGCGCGACACCGCGAGCGATGATCTGGCCGGTGCCGAGGTGCTCGACCTCCTCGCCGTCGAGGACCACGGCGCCGGCCGTCACCCGGGCGATGCCCATCACCGACCGCAGCGTCGTCGTCTTCCCGGCGCCGTTGGGCCCGAGCACGGCGCCGAATCCGCCGGCGGGCAGCGACAGCTCGATGCCGCGCAGCACCGGCTCGCCGCCGTAGCCGGCCACCAGCGACCGCAGCTCGAGGCTGGCCCCGCTCACGTCGCGCTCCCGCCGGCGGGCCCGGCGCCGCGGGCGGCGGCCACGCCCCGGTGCCCGAGGTACGCCTCGACCACTGCGGGGTCGCGGGTGACCTCTCCCGGGTCCCCGGCGGCGAGCAGCCGGCCGAAGTTCAGCACGGTGACCCGGTCGGCGATGTCCTTGACGAGCGGGACGTGGTGCTCGATGACGAGCACGGCCACGCCGAGCTGGCCCCGGATGCCCTCGATGACCCGGCCCAGCCACGCGACCTCGTCGCCGGCCAGCCCGGCGGCGGGCTCGTCGAGCAGCAGCACCCGGGGGCGGGCGACGAGGGCGCAGCCCAGCTCCAGCAGCTTCCGGTTCCCGTAGGGCAGGTCGGCCGCGGGGCGCTCGGCGACGGCGGCGAGCCCGAGCAAGCCGAGCACCTCCTCGGCCACTGCCCGCCGGCGCCGCTCGGCCCCGCCCTGGCGGGGCCCGGCGCCCAGCGCCGAGGGCGGCCACGCCGGCGCCACCGTCGGGTGCTGGGCCACGAGCAGGTTCGCCATCGCCGACTCGGCCAGGGCCAGGCCCCCCTGCTGGAACGTGCGGCCGAGGCCGGCGTCAGCCCGGCGCGACGGCGACCACCGCGAGACGTCATGGCCCGCGAACCACACCGCCCCCGCCGCCGGGGTGACGAAGCCCGACAGGCAGTTGAACAGCGTCGTCTTGCCGGCGCCGTTGGGACCGATGACGCCGACGATCTCGCCGGGCGCCACGTCGACGCTCACGTCGCGCAGGGCGTCGAGGTGGCCGAAGCGCACCGTGAGGTCGCGGGCGCCGAGCAGCACCGGCTCGACCCGCCGACCCCCGGGGAGCCGGAGCACCACGGGGCCAGGCCGGGCCGCCGGGGCGAGGGCCGCGGCGGCCCGGCCTGGCC
>DATLFP010000141.1:0-10978 GCA_035540955.1 Acidimicrobiales bacterium | reverse complement strand
CTACAAGAGAGGGGCATGAGATGGCGGACGGCAACAAGGTCGTGATCAACCTTTCGACCGGCCTCGAGGACCCCGAGCGCGTGCTCGTCGCGTTCCTCGTCGGCGGCGCCGCGCTCGACGCCGGCAAGCAGGTAGCGATGTTCCTGACGAAGGAGGCGGTGCGGGTCGCGCAGAAGGGCGTCGCGGTCGGAACGTCCTGCGACGGCTGCCCGCCGCTCGAGCGACTGTTCGAGCAGTTCACGGAGAAGGGCGGCGAGCTGCTCGTGTGCCCGATCTGCTTCAACGCGAAGAAGCTCGACGAGGCGCAGCTGATCAGCGGAGCGGAGCTCCAGGGGACGGTGCCGATGTGGAGCTGGATCGGCGACGAGGCGGCCACGACGTTCAGCTACTAGCGCCGGGCGGGATCGTCAGACGGTCGTGTCGTCCGATCCGGGTTCAGAGGGCGGTGCACACCATCAGCGAGAGCGCCGTGCGCCCCTCGGCGAGGTTCTGCAGGTAGCGCGGGCCCTTGGTCTCGACGTCGTCGATGAACATCGAGGTCGTGAGACCGTGCGCGGGTGGCGCCTCCATCATCTTCTGCATGGCAGGGAGCAGCTCGGCCGCGGGGTCGTCGTCGAGGTCGATGCGGAACCCCGCGGACTCGAGCAGCGAGCGGAGCTGATCCCGGGTGACCAGGTGGTTGTGGCTCGGCTCGGTCGCCCACGGGACCGGCAGCAGCAGCTCGCCCCCGCCGCCGTCGATCACGTCGAAGAGCGCGAACCGTCCCCCGGGCTTCATGACGCGACGGATCTCTCGGTACAGCGAGGGCCGATCGGCGATGTTCATGGCGACGTGCTGGGTCCACACGTGATCGACGGCGCCGTCTTCGAGGTCGATGCTGGTGATGTCGCCGACCCGGAGCTCCACCAGCGCGTCCAGTCCGGTCCGGGTGTTGAGCAGACGCCCGACCTCCACGAACTGCGGTGTGAGGTCGATGCCGATGACGTGGCAGCCCACTCGCTGGGCCAGGTACCGAGCCGGTCCCCCGAGGCCGGCTCCCGCGTCGAGGACGAGGTCGTCGGGACCCGGTGCGAGGAGATCGGCCATCCGGGCGGTCGCCAGCGCCCCGGCGGTGTGGAAGTGATCGAACCCGGCGAGCTCGTCGAGGGTGACCGTCCGGCCATCCGGAGCGAGGCGATCGAGCGCGGCCTGGACCTTGCTGAGCGCGTCCGAGCGCTCGTAGTGCTCCGTGACGGCGGACATGCGCGTCATCCTCGCATGTCGGCTCCCGGCGGAGGCGGCCCGGCGGTGCGCACGCCGCTCCACCGATCCACCTCACCCGCGAGATCGAGGTGGTCGATCGGCGCCGCGTTCTCGTACGGGCCCCATTCGTCTCGGGGGAGCATCCACATGAGCTCGAACTCGTTGCCGTCGGGATCGGCGCCATAGAGGCTCTTGGTGGCCCCGTGACTCGACTCGCCGGTGTAGGCCCCACTGGCCAGCAGCACCTCGCGGGCGGCGGCGAGCTCGTCGATGGTGTCGAGCTGCCACGCGAGGTGGTACAAGCCAATGGCGCCGCGCCGCTTGGGGCCGTCGGCGGCGCCGACGCCGAACAGGCCGAGGTCGTGGTGGTTGCCCGAGCGCGGCAGTCGCAGGAAGGCGGCGTTGGCTCGCGGTTCGCGGGCGATGACGTCCATGCCGAACACCTCGGTGTAGAAGCGCACCGACCGGTCGAGGTCGGCCACGAAGAGCACGGCGTGGTTGAGGCGGACGGGAGAGATGGCCATGTTGCGTCCTTTCGGCGAGCTGCGGCCCTCCCGGGCCGGTCGTGTCACCGGCCCGGAAGGACCCGGCGTGTCGAGGTCTAGCCGGCCTCGGGGGTGCGGATGGCAGACACCTCGAGCTCGAGGGTCACCTTCTCGCTGACCAGCACACCGCCGGCGTCGAGGGCGGCGTTCCAGCTGATGCCCCAGTCCTTGCGGTTGACGGTGGTCTTCCCCTCCAATCCGATGCGCTGGTTGTCGAAGGGGTCGACGGCGGCGCCGGTGTACTCGAAGTCGACGGTGACGGGCTTGGTGACGCCCTTGATGGTGAGGTCGCCGGACACGCGGTAGCCGTCGCCTCCGGTCGACTCGACGGCGGTGGAGGTGAACGTGATCTCCGGGTGGCTCTCCATGTCGAAGAAGTCATTCGAGCGCAGGTGCCCGTCGCGGTCGGCGTTCCGGGTGTCGATGCTCGCGGCCCTGATCGTGAGCTGCAGGTGCGAGGCGGCCGGGTTGTCGGCGTCGAAGTAGCCGGAGCCCTCGAACTCGTTGAACGAGCCGCGGACCTTCGTGACCATGGCGTGCCGGGCCACGAAGCCGATCCGGCTGTGGGTCGGGTCGATGGTGTAGGTGCCGGTCAGGGTGGTGGGGGTGGTGAGCGTGGTCATGAGGTCGTTCCTCCAAAGTAGTTGATGCATCCACTAACATAGTGGACGTATCATCTATTCCGCACGTAGAGTGGGCTCGTGGACGACGTTCGATGGTTGACCGACCGCGAAGAGCGGGCATGGCGCTCCCTGCAGGTCATGCACATGCGCCTCGACGGCGCGCTCGCTCGCCAGCTGGCTGCCGACTCCGGTCTGTCCTACCCGGACTACGTCGTGCTGGTCGTGCTGACTGACCGCCCCGACGGTCGGATGCGGCTGTTCGAGCTGGCCGCGGCCCTCGGCTGGGAGAAGAGCCGGCTCTCGCATCAGGTCGCCCGCATGGCCGACCGGAGCCTCGTGAAGAAGGAGAAGTGCGACTCGGACCGCCGGGGCGCCTACGTCGTCGTCACGAGCCGCGGGCGCCGAGCCATCGAGGCCGCCGCGCCGGGGCACGTTGCCACCGTGCGCCGCCTGTTCGTCGACCGGCTCACGCCCTCGCAGCTCGACGCCATCGCTGACGCCGCCGAGCTCGTCCTCGCGGCCCTCGACGAGCCCGCTCCCCGCCCTCGCTGACGTCGCCCGTCACATCACGACCTGAGCACGTTCGCGAACACCAGCCAGGCGAGAGCCGACTTCGCCCCGAGGCTGAGCAGCATGTAGACGACCTCGCCGAAGCGATAGTCGCGCCAGCGGCCCACCTGGAGGTACTGCAGCGCCATGTTCAGGGCGAAGCTGAAGAAGAAGACGAACTGGATGGCGACGATCGCATAGACGAACCCAGGGGGCGACGCGCCGTTGACGAGGTAGATCCCGACGGTCACCCACGGCACCACGCCCGCAAGCGAGCCGAACCAGAACGCGCTCCAGTCGGCGCTCCCGGGACGCTGCTGGCGCTCCATCACGAGGCCGAACAGGATCATCGAGGTCGTCAGTGCGAACACACCGATGAGTGCAGCCAGGTCGGCGACCCCGGCGAACCGGCTCACCAGCACCATCATCAGCGCCGCGCTGAGCGCGTACTCGATCCAGCGCACGTCGTTGCGGTCGCGGTCGATCAGCCGCTCGTACCAGCGGTGGACGCCAGGCGCGGCGACCACCAGATGGTCGATGGCCGCGAGGAGCAGGAACAGCGCGACCGCCGGGCCGATCGCGAGCGCGAAGACCTCCTCGGGCACCCCCGGCATCCGGGCTACGACGGGATCGCCGGCGGCCCACGACGCTGTGACCGGCAACGCGAGGTCGTTGCTCAGCGCGAGCATCAGCGCCGCTTGCGCCAGGTGAGCAAGCCCGACGGCGACGTTGATCGCTCGCAGGTTCTTCGTTCGTGTCAGCCGGCTCTCGTGCCGACCGCCGCCCTCGATGGCGGGAGCGGCGACGGCCATCAGGCGTCGGCGAGGCGGAGCGCGGCGGGGAACAGGACGTGGTTCTCCTTGTGGATGTGCTGGTGGGTGTCCAGCTCCAGGGCGGCCAGGCGCTCGTACAGCGAGCGGTAGCTGGCACAGCCGTCAGCAGGCACCGAGTAGCCCCCGGTGGCGGCGCGCACGCGAGCGAGCAGCTCGCCGGCCCGATCGTGCTCCATGATCATCACCCGGATGGGGTTGGCGACCGGACCGAACGGGAACTCGCGCTGGCCCCGCGTGAGTGCTTCGATGGCGGGGAACAGCACCCGCTCCTCCTTCGTCAGATGGGGCTCGAGGTCGGCTCGGAGCGCAACGACCAGCTCGTGGACCTCACCCAGCTCGGGATGGCGTTCGCCGTGCACGTCGAGCACCTTGGCGGCCAGCGACTCGAGCAGCGGCAGCTCATCCCACAGGTACCGGTGGTGCGTCGCGACGATGTGGGCGGCCAGCTCGTCCGGCGCGAGCGTCGTCCACTCGGTGTCGCCGGCGACGTCGAGCCCCGCGAGCTCGTCGGCGACCGTGCGAGCGTCGAGGCCGGCGGCGGCGCAGGCGTCGACCAGGCTGCGGTCGCCGTGGCAGCAGTAGTCGAGCCCGAAGCCGTCGAGGACGCGGGCAGCAGCCGGGTTGGCGGCGACGAGGTCGCCGAGCGTGTCGGTGTCGTGAACGATGGTCATGCCGGTACTCCGGGGGTTCGAGCGAGGCTGACCTCGCAGGGGTGAGCGGGGGGATCGGCGACGGCGATGGCGGTCACGGCGGCGGCTCGTTCCGCGCCCTCGACGACACTTCATCACTGAGGTCCTTCTCGCCGATCGTCAGCGGGCCCCGCTGCGCGTGCACCGCCAAGTAGCGCAGGCCCGGGTCGCCAGCCGTGACCGAACGTTCGGTGCCGCGGGGAACGAGCAGCGCGGCGCCGGCCCTGAGCTCGATGGCCTCGCCGTCGACGGTCGCGACGCCGGCGCCGGCCAGCACGACGAGCAGCACGTCGAGGCCGTCGTTGCGATGGGCGGGGATCGAGCCACCGCACTCGAGCACGACCAGGTTGGCGTGGAGCCCGTCCGGCGAGACCGACCACACGACGCCGCCGGCACCGGCGACCTGCGTCAGGTCGATCGCGTCCGGGCTCATCCGGTCGCCCTACCGCGCTCGCACGCGGTGGTCGGGGGGTACGCCATGCTCCCCCGACGGTAGGGAGGCGCCGGTTGCGCCTCGTAGGGCCGAAGGTCCCGAACCCAGGACCTTGGGCCCTGGTGGTGGCCCCGTCGGTCGCTGACGCTGCGGGGTGTGAGCGGCGCGCGCCCTGACCCGATCCTCGTCACCGGCGCGACGGGCTACATCGGCGGTCGCCTGGTCCCACGCCTGCTCGCCGAGGGACGGTCGGTGCGGTGCCTCGTGCGCGACCCCCGTCGGGTCGCCGGTCGAGGCTGGCAGGACGTCGACGTGATCGGCGGCGACGTCGCCGATGCCGAGGCGCTGGCGGTCGCGATGCGCTCGGTCGACGTCGCCTACTACCTCGTGCACTCGATGGCCGGTAGCGAGTCGTTCCGCGACCGTGACCGGGAGCTCGCGGCGAAGTTCGCGGCGGCGGCATCCCATGCCGGCGTCCGTCGCATCGTGTATCTCGGCGGCCTCGGTGATCCGGCCGCCGTCCGGAGCCGGCACCTCGTGTCCCGTCACGAGGTCGGCGAGGTCCTGGCCGCCCGGGGCGTACCCGTGGTCGAGCTGCGCGCTGGACTGATCGTCGGGTCCGGCTCGGCGAGCTTCGAGATGCTGCGCACGTTGACCGAGCGTCTCCCGATCATGGTGATGCCGCGCTGGGTCGACTCCCGGTGCCAGCCGATCGGCGTCCGCAACGTCCTCGAGTACCTGTTGGAGGCGCTCGACCATCCGTCGGCGGTCGGCGTGTACGAGATCGGCGGCGCCGACGTCCTCACCTACCGGCAGATGATGCAGCGCTACGCGCAGATCCGGGGACTTCGCCGGGCGATGGTGACGTTCCCCGTCCCCCATCCCGAGTGGGGCGGGACCTTTGCCGGCATCGTCACGCCGATCCCTCGGCGGATCGCGGAACCCCTGGTCGAGAGCCTTCAGACCGACATGGTCGTCCGCGACGGGCGGGCGGCGCGCGAGTTCGCGGTGCAGCCGATGCGCTACGAGGAGGCCGTCGAGCTCGCCCTGCATCGCATGGCGACCGACACCATCGAGACGACGTGGGCGTCGAGTCTCGCCAGCCTCACCGATGAGCGGGCCGGAACCCGTGAGCTGGCGGATCACGAGGGGATGGTGCTCGAGCGGCACCAGGCGGTGACCCGCGCGCCGCCGTCACGCGTGTTCGAGGTGATCTGCGCGCTCGGCGGGGATGACGGGTGGCCGGCGGGCAACTGGCTGTGGCAGGCCCGGGGGCTCCTCGACTGGCTCATCGGCGGCGTGGGCATGCGCCGCGGTCGCCGCCACCCCCGCGAGCTGCTCGTCGGCGAACCGCTCGACTTCTGGCGCGTCGAGGCGCTGGAGCCGTACCGCCTCGTGCGCCTCCGCGCCGAGATGCGGCTACCCGGCACGGCATGGCTCCAGTTCGAGGTGCTTCCGCACCACGCCGGGTCCCGCGTCCAGCAGACGGCGTTCTTCGAGCCGCGCGGCGCCCTGGGACACCTGTACTGGTACGCGCTCCTGCCGTTCCACCGCTGGATCTTCCCGGGCCTCATCCGGGCGATCTGCGCGCGCGCCGAAGCCCGCGCCATCGCGCTCCCGGTCGTCCCCGCCGACGAACCAACCCCCGTTCTGGGACCGATCGGGCCGACCTCGCGTACCTGATCGGTCCCAGAACGAGGTGTGCGGCCCGATTCCCGAGGGATCGAGGAACGTTAAGGTCCGGCCGATGGCGCGCGAGGTGGTGACCGGGTACTGCTGGCCGCAGTCGGTCGCGGGAGGGGACCAGGTCGGTGTCCACCTCTCGTCGTCCGGGGGACGGCCGGTCCGCGTCGAGGTGGCGCGGGTCGGCGGCCGGCGCGAGGTCGTCTTCGCCGGCCAGGTCGCGGCCGACGAGCATGCGACACCCCCGGACGCGTCCTCGAAGGGGTGCGGCTGGCCAGTGGCGCTGACGATCGACGTCGACCCGGCGTGGCGATCGGGCTACTACGAGGTGACCTTCGAGATCGACGTCGGCGAGAAGGTGCGGCGCGACCGGGCGTTCTTCGTCGTCCGCCCCGCCGCCGGCACCCGCATCGTCCTCGCGCTCGCGACGAACACCTGGCACGCCTACAACGACTTCGGCGGGCCGAACCTCTACACGGGCGGCACCCACGTCGCCATGAGGCGCCCGATGGCGCCGGGCTATCTGCACAAGCCGCCCGGCAAGGGGCGGCGGGTGACCGGGACCGGCGCACCCGACCCGCAGAACGCCGCGCACGTCGGCTACCTCCAGCTCAACCACCTCTCGGGCTACGCCGGGTCGGCGGGCTGGCCCGACTGGGAGCAACCATTCATCGAGTGGGCCGAGCGCGAGGGCTTCGAGATCGGTGTCTGCACGAACGCCGACCTCGAGGCGCACCCGGAGGTGCTCGACGGCGCCGGCCTCTATCTCTCGGTGGGGCACGACGAGTACTGGTCGGCCGGGATGCGGGACACGGTCGAGTCGTTCATCGCGCGCGGCGGCAACGCGGCATTCTTCTCCGGCAACACGTCCCTGTGGCAGGTCCGCATCGAAGGCGACGACCGCGACGTGATGGTCGGCTACAAGGGGTTCTTCAAGAACGACCCGTTGCTGGGCAGCGACCGCGAGCCGGAGGTCACAACCTTCTGGTCGGACGTGGTCGTGGGCCGTCCGGAGAACCACATGACCGGCGTGTCCTTCACCCGCGGCGGCTACCACCGCATCGGGCGCAACGTGACCGCCGGCCTCGGCGGCTACACCGTGCACCGCGCCGGCCACTGGATCTTCGACGGCACCGGGCTCGGCTACGGCGACGTGCTCGGAGCCGGGGCCACGGTGGTCGGCTACGAGTGTGACGGATGCGTGTTCACGTACCGGGACGGGCTGCCGTACCCGACTGGTGAGGACGGGACCCCGCCGACCTTCGAGATCCTCGGCACCTGCCCGACGCAGCACTTCACGCGCGAGACGGCCCCGCGGCCGCCGAGACCAGGGGAGCCGAGCGAGCTCGAGTACATCGCGTCACGTGTGTTCGGGACCCGCGACCCCGAGGCCATGGACCGCATCCGCCACGGCCACGCCGTCCTGGGCGCCTACACGAACGGCGCCGGGGCGACCGTCGTCACCTCGGGCTCGACCGACTGGGCCCATGGCCTGGCCGCCCGCGACCCGCAGATCGAGCAGATCACCCGGAACGTCCTGACACGGCTGGGCTGACCAGCCGGCGTCCGATGGTCGAACTAGTGTTCGACCATCGGACGAGCGAGCCGGAGGCCCGACGTGGACGACCATCGCTGGCGGGAGGAGCTGAACGCGGCGCAGCTGGAGGCCGTCTCGCACACCGGCGGACCACTGCTGGTCATGGCCGGCGCGGGCACGGGCAAGACCCGGACCATCGCCGCCCGAGTCGCCCGTCTGATCACCGAGGGCCAGGACCCGGCCCGGATCCTGCTGCTCACCTTCACGCGTCGAGCGGCGCGGGAGATGATCCGCCGGGCCGACAGCCTCGGTGCGACCGGCGCCGCGAAGGTGTGGGGCGGCACGTTCCATGCCGTCGGCCATCGACTGCTCCGTGAGCACGGTCCGTCCGTCGGCCTGCCGGCCCGGCTGTCGGTGCTCGATCAGAGCGATGCCGCCGAGCTGCTGGGGGTGGTGCGGACGAACCTCGGCTTCGCCGAGCGCGGCGCCCGGTTCCCCAAGAAGGAGACCTTGCTCGGCATCTACTCCCGTGTCGTCAACGCGCAGGAGCCGCTCGCCGACGTGCTCCGGGAGCGTTTCCCTTGGTGCGATGCCGATGCCGCCGACATCGCGCGGGTCTTCACCGAGTACACGGAGCGAAAGCGGGCGCGCGGCATGCTCGACTACGACGATCTGCTGCTCTACTGGCGGGCGCTCGTGACGGCGAGCCCGGCGGCCCCCCAGATCGCGGCGCGGTTCGACCACGTGCTGGTCGACGAGTACCAGGACACCAACGTTCTCCAGGCCGACATCGTCGCCGGGCTCCGGCCCGAGGGCGACGGGCTCTTCGTGGTCGGCGACGACGCCCAGGCGATCTACGGGTTCCGGGCGGCGACGTGCGCGGCGATGACCGCGTTTCCCGACCGGTTCCCGACGGCCCGGGTCGTCACCCTCGAGGACAACTACCGCTCGGCGCAGCCCATCCTCGACACCGCCAACGGTCTGATGGCGGGCGCCGCCGGCGTCTACCCCAAGCAGCTGCGGGCGGCGCGGTCGTTCACGACGACCCCGCCGATGCCGGTGCTGGCCCGAGCGGCGGACGAGGCGGCGCAGGCGGTGTACGTGTGCGCCCGGCTGCTCGAGCACCGCGAGCAGGGCATCGCGCTGCGGGATCAGGCGGTGCTGTTCCGCGCCGGGCACAACAGCGACCGGCTCGAGGTCGAGCTCTCCCGGCGCCGGATCCCGTTCGTCAAGTACGGCGGGCTGCGCTTCCTCGAAGCCGCGCACGTCAAGGATCTCCTCGCCGTGCTCCGCATCCTCGAGAACCCCTCCGACGAGCTGGCGTGGCACCGAACGCTGGGCCTGGCCGACGGGGTCGGGCCGGCGACGCGCCGGTCGGTCATGGACGCCCTCCAGCTTCCGAACCTGCAGGCGGTGCGGTCCTTCGTCGAGGACCCACCTGTCGAGCCCGCCCGGGCGCGGGCCGACCTCGGCGTGCTGCGCTCGGTGCTGGCCGCCTGTCTCGAGGATCCCACGATCGAGCCGCAGGCCGAGGTGGAGATCATCCGCACCGGGACGAGGGCCATGTTCGAGCGCCGGTACGACAACGCCGCCGAGCGGCTGACCGATCTGGAGCAGCTGCAGGCGATCGCGGCGTCGTGCGCCACGCGCGGCCAGTTCCTGTCCGAGCTCACCATCGACCCGCCCAACCGCACGAGCGAGCTCGCGGGTCCGCCGCTGCTCGACGACGACTTCGTGATCCTGAGCACGGTGCACTCGGCGAAGGGAGGGGAGTGGGACGTCGTCTACCTGATCCACGCCACCGACGGCGTGCTGCCCTCGGACATGTCGCTCAGCACGAAGGAAGGACTCGAGGAGGAGCGGCGCTTGTGCTACGTCGCCCTCACCCGGGCCCGCGATCACCTCTACGTGATCCATCCGGAGCGCTTCTACGACCACCGCTTCCGCGACGACGACCCCCACTCGCTCGCACAGCCGTCCCGATTCGTCCAGGAGATCCGTCCGCTGTTCGCCGAGCCCCCCGCCGTCGACGCCGCCGTGCTCGCGTCCTCACCGGTGCCCGCCGGACCCGACACCGTCACTCGCGACCTCGTGTCGCTGTGGTCCTAGGCGCCGGCGATCTCAGCGCGTCGCGGCTCCCATCGGGACGTAGGTGCAGATCAGCACGCCGGTCTTGGCGGTGGTCACCGACGCGAGCTCGAGGGCTCGCGCTCGACCGTCGGCGGGAAAGATCGACTTGCCCCCGCCGAGCAGGATCGGCTCGACCATGAGCCGGTACTCGTCGACGAGGTCGTGCGCCACGAGCTGGGCGGCGAGGGAGGGGCTGCCCCACAGCTGGATGTCGCCGTCGCCGCCGGTGGCCCGCAGCGTCCGGATGGCCTCGATGGCGTCACCGCCGCCCTCGGGGATGAGCCTCGAGCCGTCCCATCGCGCCGCGACGGCGTCGGCCGAGAGGGTGCGCGACGCCACGTACTTCGGGAGGGCGTTCATCCGGTCGGCGTAGGGGTCGCCGGCCCGCTCCGGCCACGCCGCCGCCATGCCCTCCCAGGTCCGTCGCCCGTACAGGAGCGCTTCGGTCGACTTCATGCCCTCGTCGATGGCCGAACCCATCATCTCGGGGTCGAACATCGGCATGGACCAGCCGCCGTTGCGGAACCCGCCGTCGGTGTCCTCCTCGGCCCCGCCGGGGGCCTGGACGACGCCGTCGAGGCTGATGAAGTCGCTGAGGATGATGCGCATGCGGGTCCGACGGTAGAGGCCCGCGGAACTCATCGCCGGCGACTCGCCGTGTCCGAATCTGCTGGTCTGTCGCGATGAGGGCGCGACGCGGGGGAGGAGGCATGC
>DATLFP010000140.1:0-2254 GCA_035540955.1 Acidimicrobiales bacterium | reverse complement strand
CCAGGTCTCGTCGCTGTCCATCCGCGATGCCGCCGCGGTCCTCCGCGGCCTCGAGCTGTCCGAGCGAGACCGCATGATCGCCGAGCGGGTCGTGAAGGAGATCAACGCACGGCTCGGGTTCCTGCTCGACGTCGGCCTCGGTTACCTGAGCCTCGACCGGTCGGCGGGCACGCTCGCCGGGGGCGAGGCCCAGCGCATCCGGCTGGCGAGCCAGATCGGCTCGGCGCTGGTCGGCGTGCTCTACGTGCTCGACGAGCCGTCGATCGGCCTGCACCAGCGCGACAACCGCAAGCTGATCGACACCCTCGTGCGCCTGCGCGACCTCGGCAACACGGTTCTCGTCGTCGAGCACGACGAGGAGACCATCCGCGTCGCCGACCACGTCGTCGACATCGGTCCCGGCGCCGGCGAGCACGGCGGCGAGGTCGTCCACTCGGGCACGGTCGCCGGCCTGCTCCGCAACCGGAAGTCGATCACCGGTCAGTACCTCGCCGGCAAGCGGTCGATCCCGATCCCGGAGATGAGGCGCAAGCCGAACGACGACTGGGTCGTCATCCGGGGGGCACGCGAGCACAACCTCCAGAACATCGACGTGGAGATCCCGCTCGGCTGCTTCGTGTGCGTGACCGGCGTGTCGGGATCGGGGAAGTCGACCCTCGTCAACGAGATCCTGCTGAAGTCGCTGATGCAGAAGATCTACAAGTCGAAGACGGCGCCCGGACTGCACAAGTCGGTGGAGGGAGCGTCGTCGCTCGACAAGGTCATCGACATCGACCAGTCGCCGATCGGCCGCACGCCCCGCTCGAACCCGGCCACCTACACCGGTGTGTTCGACCACATCCGCAAGCTCATGACCCAGACCCAGGAGGCGCAGATCCGCGGCTACCAGCCGGGCCGGTTCTCCTTCAACGTCAAGGGCGGCCGGTGCGAGGCGTGCGCCGGCGACGGGACGATCAAGATCGAGATGCACTTCCTGCCCGACGTCTACGTGCCCTGCGAGGTGTGCAAGGGCGCCCGCTACAACCGCGACACCCTCGACATCACGTTCAAGGGCAAGAACATCGCCGAGATCCTCGACCTGCCCATCGAGGAGGGCCTCGAGTTCTTCTCCAACCAGCCACCCATCGCCCGCCACCTGCAGACGCTGGTCGACGTCGGCCTCGGCTACGTGCGTCTCGGCCAGCCGGCGCCGACCCTCTCCGGCGGCGAGGCGCAACGGGTGAAGCTGGCGTCCGAGCTCGCCAAGCGGAGCACCGGCCACACCATCTACATCCTCGACGAGCCGACCACCGGCCTGCACTTCGAGGACATCCGCCGGCTGCTGTCGGTGCTGTCCCGGCTCGTTGACCAGGGCAACACCGTGCTCGTGATCGAGCACAACCTCGACGTGATCAAGACCGCCGACTGGATCATCGACCTCGGGCCCGAGGGCGGCGACGGAGGCGGCACCGTGGTGGTCGAGGGGTCGCCCGAGCTGGTGGCGAAGACCCCCGGCTCCCACACCGGCGAGTTCCTCGCCCCCATCCTCGGGCTGTAGCGGTCAGCCCCAGACGCCGCCGGTGTACTCGGTGCCGGCGGCGACGAACACGACGCGGTTGCCCCACGGGTCGCGGCCGTAGAACGACGTCTCGCCCCACGGCCGTTCGCGGATGTCGTCATCGAGCGTCCCGCCTCCGCCGGTCCAGGTGTCGCGCACCGACTCCAGGGGCTCGGTGGTCGACAGGTAGAGGTGCTCGGGGTTGGGCTCGCTCGTGCGCTTGTCGCCGTCGGCGACCGGGTCGTAGCACGCGAACAGCACACCGCCGGCGTCGAAGTAGTGGCGGCCGCCGGACACCCGCTCGCCGGGCGAGCCGAAGACCTCGCCGTAGAAGGTGCTGGCGGCTTCGATGTCGCGCACCGGCACGATGACCCGATAGAGCCTCACGCCACAGATGATGGCGCGCTCGGGGGCGGCGCCGCTCAGGTCGATCGGATCACGGCGTGGAGGAACCCTTCGACGGCGCCACCCCGACCCCGCACGGGGGAGCCGGTGGCGGCCACCACCGTCCAGCCTGCCCGTTCCGCTCCCCGGGCGGCGGCGACGGTCGCCTCGAGGAGCGCTCGATAGGGGTCATCGGGCAGGCCTGGCAGCTGGAGCTCGAACACCGGCTTGACCAGGGCCACCAGGTCGGCGCCGGGGGAGAGCTCCACCTGCAGCTGGGGGAGGGCGGTCGCCAGCGAGAGGTAGGAGAGGTCGAGGGTGACCACGTCGACC
>DATLFP010000139.1:0-6875 GCA_035540955.1 Acidimicrobiales bacterium | reverse complement strand
GGTGGACCTCGACAACGTGCTCGCCCAGGTGGGCGGGGGCGGCGTCGCCGGCCACACCGGGCCGGGAGGCAAGACCATCTCCGGCCACGCCAACTCCATCGACTGCTCGGTGGCCATCCTCAACAGCCAGGGGTGCGAGCGCTAGGTGCGGCGACGCATCGGGCCGGTGCCGTCCTTCAGGGGCGGGCCGGCCCGATCGCCGCGTCGGGGCCGATCGGCCATGCCAGGGCTCGGCGCGACGTGGGAACGAACCGGAATTCGTCGAGCCACTCGCTGACGTGGATGTAGCCGCCCGCCGCGACGTAGGCGGCGGAAGCATGGGTGCCGGTCAACCGAGCATCGATCTCCTGTCGTGACGCGTGCGCTGCGGATTGCTCCGGGTGCTGTCGATCCGGGCGCCGCGATCAGGAGAGGTTCGTCGCCGGATGCCATGGCGTACGGGACGTCGTCGGTCGGTTGTCGGGGGTAGGGATGTGAGCGAGGCTCGTGGCCCGGCTACGCCCGACGGCGACGGACCGAGAGGACGCTGACGACGGCGGCGGCCGCGGCTAACGCCACCGCGATGGCGGCGAGCCGGTTGGCACGGTCGACGTCCTCCTCGAGGTCGCCGACGGCCGCAGACGCACTTGCGCCCGACGACTCGCCGTTGGCATCCTCCGGCTCGGCGTCGGCCAGCTCCAGCACCGGCGCCGGGTGCTCCGGGTCCTCCGCCGCACCGGGCTCACGCACCTCGATCCAGCGCACCACCTCACCGCTGCTGTAGGTCTGAAGCGCCTTGAAGACGAGCTGATCGGCATCCTCGGGCAGCGGTCCGACCGATACCTCGAACTCTTCGAACCCCCCGGGCGGGATGGTCCCGCCCTCCCAGGTCACCTTGCTCACGGCCTCGTTGATCGTCCGCCCGAAGACCTCGAGGGGCTGGGGCAGCGTCGCTCTCTCGACCGTCGACGTCCATCCGGGGACGGCTCGCACGTTGAAGAAGGCGAAGGGCGCCTCGGGCGGGAAGGTGACCTCGAGCTTGACGGTCCCGGCGTCGTCGCGCTCGTTGGGCGTCCGGAAAGCGAGCTTGGCGAAGCCACCCTTCTCGGCCTCCGGAGGCTGCACTGTGACGTGGGCGGACGCAGCCGCCGGGATGGCAAGGGCGAGCGCCATCGGTGCGACGACGGCGAGCGCGCGGGTCTTCTTCATCGCTTCTCCTGTTGGTTGTGGGCTATCGGATGGACACGTCGGTGCGGACCCGGACGAGGTCGATGTCGCTGACGAGCGCCGCCACCTCCAGCTCCCAGGTGCCGGCGATGGGGATGGGAAAGCCGAAGGCCGACCAGTGACCCGGAGCGTTCTCCACCAGGGGCACCTCGATGGGACCGGTGTCGCCCTCGGCGAGACGCAGGGTGGCCGACACCTCGAGCGCGTCGATGGGCCGGCCGGCGGAGGCGAAGCGACCCGCCTCCGAGATGACGTACACGTGGAGGTCGTCCAGCCCGGTGCGGGCGGGCTCCAGGGTCACCGACAGCTTCACGCCGTCCTTGGCGAGCTCGGTGGAGAAGGGCAGGGCCGGCCCGGTGACGTCGGCCGCAGAGCGGGCGGGAACGGCGTTGACGAGCCCAGCCGTGACCGCGATGACCAAGGCGGCACCGGCCGCCTCCAACCCGACCCAGCGCCGGAGCACGCCGACCCGGTCGGGCGGCGACTGGGCTTCCGCACCGGGCCCGGGGCTGAGCGCCGGCGACCTCGACGCCAGGGCCTCACGCACCGCTCGCCGGCTGAAGCCGCCGGCCACCAGCATGCCGGCGACGAGCGCCACCTTCACGACGAGCAGCCGCCCGAAGGTGGTGGAGGTGAGCTCGCCGACGCCGTCCAGCTGGCGCCAGCTCTGCAGCGTTCCCGTCGCCACCATGGCGACGACGGCCGCCAGGGCAACAGCCGAGAACCGGACGGCCACTGCCCCGGCTCGGTGTTCGCCCTCGGGTGGTGGGCGTCGCAGCACGAAGGCGAGCAGAGCGACCAGGCCCCCGACCCACACGCTGACCGCTGCCAGGTGGACGACGTCGAGCACGAGGGCGGCCCCCCTGAAGCGGCCGGTCGAGGCATGGCCGATCCAGCTGATCGACGCCAGGAGAGCCAGCGCAGCCGCCGCGACGGCCAAGGCGCCGAGCGTCGCTCGCCGAGGACCGAACGGCGGACGCGCCGGCGGCCGCCGGAGGACGAGGGCGACCGCTCCGGCGCCCAGGAGCACCGCGAGGCGGGCGATGCCGGCGTCGCCGTAGCGGGTGCGCAACACGTCGCCGACGACGCTCGGCGAGACGGCCCGGCCGAGCCCGCCGCCCGACGTGTAGGCGCCCTGGAGCCCGATCGACGCCATGGTGGACACCACGACACCGGCCCAGGCGGCGACGAGAAGCCGGCGCGGGCCCTGCCGCCGCCTCCCCTCCGGCCACACCACGGCGACGAAGGCACCGACGCCGACGAGGAGGATCACCGAGGCGAACAAGGCGAAGCGCACGACGCCGAAGACGACGCCGACGGTGGGGTCGCCGCCCGGCGCCTCCAGCAGTCTGGCGCCGATGTGGAAGTCGTCGGTCGCCTCGCCCACACGGAAGCTGACGGCGCCGACGGCCGGGTGGGAATCGGCCGACACCACCCGCCAGGTGACGACGTACGTCCCGTCACCGAGATCGGGCAGGGCCAGCTCGACCTGGGAATCGTCACCGGGCACGTGGCGGGCGCCACGTCCGACGACGGTGTCGCCGTGGTGGTCGAGAACGCGCACGCTCGAACGCGACACCGCCACCGCCTCCGAGAACCGCAGGACGACGCGCTCGGGCGCCTCGGCCAGCACCTGGCGGTCCAGCGGCTCCGACGCGCGGAGCACGGCATGGGCCGCGGTGGGGCGGGCCGGGACCAGGGCGACGATGACGACGACGCCGGCGAGCAGCGCCCTCCTCATACCGGTCGTGGCCGTATGGCTGGCCGTGGCACCCGGGCCGACAGCGCCCACAGGCAGGCCAGGCCACCGACGTCCACGGCATGGGCAAGCTCGCTGGCCAAACCGGCGTTGCCGTTTGCCATGTCGATCCCGGCGGTGACGACGAGGGCGGCGACCAGCGCGGCCACCAGCGGGAGCATCCCCCAGGCGCGGGCGGGCCGATGGGCGGCGAAGAGGAAGCCGACGGCCAGCGCCAGGTGCCAGGAACCGATCTCGCGCGCGTCGTGTGCATGGCCCAGCCACTGAGCAGACACCAACGACGGGAGGACCAACAGCGGCTGGGTCACGGCCACGACCACGAGCCCGATCCGCCACGGCGCCAGCGCTCGGCGCTCCCGCTCCTCCTCGACGGCAGCGCGCTCGCGCGAGAGCGCCCCCAGCACGGCAGGGAGGACGTGTTCGCCCGGTGCGGCGGTCATCGCCACGACACTCGGGCGCGCGTCGAGATCCTGCCGCCATCTCTCGCAGGCGCCGCACCTCGCCAGGTGGGCGGCGACCTCTTCGGCCGCCGCGCCGGGATCCTCGCCGTCGATGAGGGCGGACATGGCTTCGCGGGCGTGTTCGCACTGCATGCCAGGTAGTCGCACGAGACGGCGCGAAAGTTCCGGCCGGCTGCTATCAGTTGCGCCGTGGATCGAGAACCGGACGGCGGCATCCTCACCCAGCTCCTCGTCGCCGCCCGTGACGGCGACCCTGTGGCCCTGGGTGCCTTCGCCCGCGCCACCTACCGCGACATCTGGCGGTTCTGCGCCGCTCTCGCCGACGAACCCGGTCGGGCCGACGACCTCACCAACGACGTCTTCGTCCGGGTGCTGCGCGCCCTGCCCCATTTCCGGGGCGAGTCCACGGCCCGGACCTGGCTGTTCTCGATCGCCCGGCGGACGGTGGCCGACGCGATCCGCGAGGGGCGCCGCCGCAGACGGCTGAACGAGCGCATCAGTCGTCAGCCGCCGGAAGGCCCCGCCTCGGAGGCAGGCGGGCTCGTCGAGCTCGTCCACCTCCTCGGGGGACTCGACCACGACCGGCGAGCCGCCTTCGTCCTCACGCAGATCGTCGGTCTCAGTTATGCCGAGGCGGCCGAGGTGTGCGCCTGTGCCGTCGGGACCATCCGCTCGCGCGTCGCCCGGGCGCGCTCGCAACTGCTCCAGGACCTTCGTCCGGTGATCGACGACGATCGTGGGGATGGCGATGTCCACGTCGGCCCGTCACCGAACATCGGGAACGGACCCGGTTCTTGACGATCCATGGCCCTGGCTCGTGCTGGCGCACGACTGGTGGCCTCCCGCCCGGGGTGGCGAGGTGATCGGGACGACCGTTCGTGCGTTGCGCACGGTCGCAGACGATTCCCGATCGGAGAGGCATGGGCCGGGCGCAGCGAGCAGAAGATGCGTTGATGACCGAGATGGTGAAGGAGGGCTCGCGCAAGGGGGTGACCCGCTTCGGCCAAGGTGGCGGACAAGCTGAAGCGCCCGCCCACGTGGGCGGCCGCCGCCGCGGGGATGGCCGTGGCCGGGCCGCGCAGCCGCCGGGCCGCGGTTCGCGGAAGCGCCTGCTACCTGGCCGCCGCGCCGGCGCATGTCCGCATCAAGTCGGCGGTGGGCAGGAACGCCGCACCTCCGACGGCCACGCCTTTCATCACGAGCTCGGGTTCCAGGGAGGCCGATCCACCGTTCGTACGTCCAAGGGTGCATCCGCCGGCGTCGGCCGGGTGACGAGGGGAGGCGAACGGTGCGCGCACGATCGATCAGCGGGGCGTCGGCGGTCTCGGACCGCCGCCAGCGTCGTAGGGACGGGGGAGCGATGCCATCGAGACGCCGTTCGCTCGCCGCGCCGATCGTCGTGGGGTTCGCCCTTCTCGTCGCCGGCTGCGGGTCAGAGGCGCGTGAGATCTGTGGGCGGTCGGGGCCGGCGGAGCTGTGCCTGGTCGGCGGTCCCTCGAGCTACCGCATCGAGGGCCAGGGCTTCGAGCCGACCTCCGATGCGACCGTGAGCATGGCAGGGGGTGGCGAGCCCATCACCATCGACATCGACGCAGCCGGGCGCGTGGCGACCGACGGCGCAAGCGCCGGGGTCCTCGGCGGTCCGGATCCCCAGGAGGTGATCGTCACGGGGACCACGTCGAGGGGCGAGCCCGCCGAGTTCAGGCTGACGGTGCCGGCCGTTCGGCGTTGAGCGCCGCACGGAGCCGTTCGCGTACAGGAGATCCGACCGAGAGCCGCCGCATCGGCGTCGATCCCACGAGACAGGAGCGCGCCATGGCAGGAGCCACCTCGAGTCCCGACACCAACCGATCGCGCCGCGGCCGAGCGGTCGACCTCTTGGCCGTTGCCAAGGGGACCCGTGCTCGGGGACCTCGAGCTGGCGCATTGCGCTGCCGAGCTCGACGTCGTGCGGGGCTCCTCATTCCCGCTCCACGAGCGCTCGGCGGAGCTGGGATTGGGCCCCTCGGGGGATCGCGCCCGGCACCCTCGCGACCCGTGGTTCACGCCCAGTGACGGACCTCGCCGTTCGCAGGGCGGCGCGACCCGGTCTCCTGCCGACACCCCTCGTTGGTGGAAAGGTCCTGACGCCGGTCCGTTCGCCGGTCGTACGCCCGGCCGACCGTCGCAATGCGGACGTGGTAACGCTCGTACCACTTGGCCGCTCCGAGTCGCTGGACTCGGAGGTGGTCGGCAACCTGCTTCCAGGATCTCGCGGCGGCCTCCGTCTCCCAGTAGGAGACGGTGATGCCGAACCTGGTCCGGGAATCGCGCGCAGACTCGATCCCGAGGTAGCCCGGCTGCCTCCCTGCCAGTTCTTCCATGCGCTCTGCGGCACGGCCATACTCGGCGTCGTCCGAGGTGGTGCGCCGCGACGTGAAGATGACCGCGGTGTACGGCGGGTCGGGAGTGGCGGCGAACATGACCACCAGTACATCGCAGCTCCGCGAGGTCGTCCCGACCTTTTCTCCGAAGGAAGCACCCGCCGCTGCCAGCGCCAACTGGCGACGGGATCCCCTGCCGTGCTCGGGTGGTCGTCATGGTGAGGAGCGACTCGATCTGTAGGCCCGTCGGTGCGAGATCCGTCGTTGGGCAGCTGGACGAGGCGGAGACGGCGGCACCCGTGCCGGCGGTGTGGTGTAGTTGGCTTGACCAGTTCGATGTTCACGTCGGACGACGCGCAAGGAGGAAACGTGGCCGCTGACGACAAGGTCGTGGTCGGGCTCACCCATGCAGAGGATGACGCAGAGAGCGTCCTCATCGCCTACCTGTTGGGCGTGGAGGCGCTCCGGGCGGGGAAGCAGGCGCTGATGTGGCTGACCAAGGACGGCATCCATGTCGCCACCAAGGGCTTCGCCGCCAAGGTCAACGTACCGAACGCACCGTCGATCTCCGATCTGCACGCCGAGTACGTCGAGAAGGGCGGCCGCTTCTTCGCCTGTCCCGTCTGCGTGAAGGTGCGCGGCATGGAGAGCGCCGAGTGGACCGAGGGCGCTGAGGTCAAGGGCGCGCCGTCCC
Source organism: Acidimicrobiales bacterium (assembly GCA_035540955.1). Taxonomy (GTDB): domain Bacteria; phylum Actinomycetota; class Acidimicrobiia; order Acidimicrobiales; family CADCSY01; genus DATLFP01. The sequence goes on along the minus strand of DATLFP010000139.1, from coordinate 392 downwards.
TGTACGAGTTCACCGAGGGTGGCGCGCTGGTCTTCAACTACTGAGGAGGCGCCGGGCCACCAGCCCGCCCCACCGTTGGCGGCGGTGGTGCCGGCCGGCACGGGCGCGGTGGCGCTGACCGTCATGTGGGTGAGCGCCACCAGCGACGTCGAACGGATCTGGGTTCTCTACGGCCTCGAGGGCCCGGGACGTGCGCTGATGACGGCGTGTGCTACGGACCCGTGCTCCTTCGGGGTCCCCTCCTCGCGGCGGTTGAGGTGTGTCTGACTTAACCGCGGAGATCGGCTTGGAAATGAACCAAGTCACGAGGTCTCCTCGGGGTGGTCAGTGTCGGTCCGGCGATGGTAGGCGAGCCTTTCCTCCCGGGCTCGGGCGAGACCCTGCCGGCGGGC
>DATLFP010000138.1:0-4052 GCA_035540955.1 Acidimicrobiales bacterium | reverse complement strand
CGCCTCGGCCTGGGTCTCCCGGCGCACGCGGTCGAGCCCACGCCGCCACGTGAGCGCGTCGAGGTCGACCTCCCACGGTCCCTCGGAGGTGAAGGAACCGAGCCCCAGGTCAGTCGACGTCACGATCGGCACAATAGGTGCCGCCCCCGAGAACACTCTTGGCGACGCGGATGGCACGGTCCCGATCGGAGACCTCTCGGGCAGCGCGCTCGGCGTGTCCGCCGTCGCGGCTGCGCGAGATCGCCGAACCTGGCGCGGTCAAGCTCGTGATCCGCTCGCCGAGCTCGCGTGCGTGCCATCCATGGCCGGATGGTGACGGGAGGCGTACGCTCCGCAGTGAGTCATGTCGGGGGATGTGGCCGCGAGGGGGACATCGATGAGCGAGTGGACGCCGCCGGCCCCGGGGCCCTGGCAGCAGGATCAGGCGCACATGCCGGAGGCAATGAGCCCGGTGATGCAGGAGCTCTACCCCGCGGGCTTCAACCGGGGCTTCACCGAGACGTTCTCGCGCTACGGCGTCCTGCTCGACCGCTTGGCGATGGCCAGCGTCAACGGCTTCACGTATCACCAGCCACAGCCGTTCGACCTCCCGGGACCCGACGGCCCGATGACGCCCGACGAGATCGGGGCCGAGATCGGGCGGCGCACCCAGGTGGCGGCCGAGTCGTTCGAGAAGAAGCGCTGGCGCGAGGACCTGCTCGACTGGGACACCGTCCGCAAGCCGGCGTCGATTGCTCGGCACCGAGAGCTGGGCGACGTCGATCTCGCCCGACTCGACGAGGCGCAGCTGGCCGAGCACCTCCTCGCGTGCCGGTCCCACGTGCAGGACATGACCTATCAGCACCACCGGTACAACATGGCCGCCATGCTCCCCGTCGGCGACTTCCTGCTCGCCGCCTCCGGGCTGCTCCAGCGGCCACCGACGGCGCTGCTCGGCGTGTTCGACGGCTGCTCGCCGGTCTCGGCCGTCGTCTCGCCGGAGATCGCCACCGCCGTGGAGGGCGTGAGCGAGGATGCCGGGGCCCGGGCGCTCGTCGTGGGCGACGGCGATCCCGCCGAGCGGCTCGCCGCCCTGCGGGAGCGGGTGCCGGCGGTGGACGACTACGTGCGCACGGTCCGGATGCGCCTGATCGAGGGCTTCGACGTCCTGAACCCCACCCTCGGCGAGATGCCCGAGATCCTCCTCGGTCGCCTCGCCGCCGCGCTCGATGCCGATCCCGCCGAGGCCCGGCGGCGGGCCGACAGCTTCGTCGAGTCGCTGCGGGCCGAGCTCAGCGGTGAGGCGCTGCAGCAGTTCGACGAGCTGCTTGACGAGGCCCGCCTCGTGTACCGGCTCCGCGACGAGCGGGGCCTGTACAGCGACATCTCCGCGGTTGGTCTCCTCCGCCTCGCCCTGCTGGAGGTGGGCCATCGCCTGCACGCCCAGGGCCGACTCCACGATCCCGAGCACGTCCTCGACGCGACGTTCGATCTGGCCGTCGGGGTCTTGGCCGACCCACGGCCGGTGGCTGACGAGCTGGGCGCCGCCGCCGCCGCCCGCCAGGCGGCGACCGCCGCCGGTGCCCCCCGCCACCTGGGCGACCCGCCGCCGCCTCGCCCGCCGCTGGAGCAGCTGCCGCCGCCGCTGGCCCGGGTCATGGCCGCGGTCGGCTTCCTCATCGAGGGCATCCTGGGTCAGCTCGAGGAACCGGCGGGCACCGGCGCGACCGTGGTCGGCATCCCGGCCAGCGCCGGGGTGGCCGAGGGGCGGGCCCGCCTGGTGCGCGACGCCGCCGATCTGATCACGCTCGAGCCCGGCGACGTGCTCGTGGCCCGTGCCACCGGTGAGGCATGCAACTCGATCCTCCACCTCCTCAGCGGCATCGTGACCGACCACGGCAGCTTCGCCTGCCACGCCGGCATCGTCGCCCGGGAGATGGGCTTCCCCGCCGTCGTGGGGACGGTCAACGGCACGGAGCGCATCAGCGACGGCGACCGGGTCCGAGTCGACGGCACCACCGGTGAGGTGACCATCCTCGGATGATCGGGCCGGGGCCGACGTCGGCGCCGGCATCGCCCCCGACACGAGCCGCCGTCATCGGCATCGCCGCGGCGGCCGGTCTGGTGCCGCTCAACTCGACGATGATCGCAGTGGCCCTGCCCGACATCGCCGACGACTTCGGCGCGTCGGCTGGCCGGGTCAGCGTCCTCGTGACCGTCTACCTCCTGGCCATGCTGGTCGGCCAGCCTGTGGCTGGGCGGGTCGTTGACCGCCTCGGCAGCCGCAGCACCGTCACGGCGGCCCTGCTCGGGATCTCGCTGACGTCGCTGCTCGCCGGCGCTTCGCCCAATCTCACGCTGCTGGTGGCGGCGCGCGGGCTGCAGGCGGTGTTCGCCGCCGCGCTCGTCCCCGGCGTGCAGTCGATGCTGCGGGCGGCGTCACCGCCGGCCGAGCGGGGCCGCACCTTCGGCATCCTCGGCTCGGTGATCGCCGTGGGCGCCGCCGCCGGGCCAATCGTCGGCGGGGCCGCCATCGAGGTGGCGGGCTGGCCCGCCATGTTCCTCGTCAACATCCCGATCGCTGCCGCCGCTCTGCTCGCCCTGCGCCGCACCGATCCAGGCCCCGCCCCGGAGGCTGACGACCCAACCACCTCGGTGGCCCACGGGATGGTCGCCAACCCGGTGTTCGTCGCCTCGTTCGCCGCTCAGGCGCTCTCCACCCAGGGCCAGTACGCCCTGCTGCTCCTGGCGCCCGTGCTCCTCGCTGCCCAGGGCTGGGGCGCGGGCACGACCGGGCTGGCGCTTTCCGCGCTGACCATCGGGATGATCGTGACGGGGCCGCCGGGGGGTCGGTGGGGAGACCGCCGCGGTCGGCGTGCGCCGGTGGTCGGCGGGCTGGCGGTGGCTGCCGCCGCCATCGCCGTGGTGGCCGCCGGGGCGCCCAGCATCGCGCCCATCGTGCTCGTCGGCGCCCTTGCCGTCTTCGGTCTGGGTATCGGCTTCTCGGTTCCGAGCATGATGACCGCCGCCCTGGAGTCAGTGCGCGAGGAGCGGACCGCGTCGGCGGCCGGAGTCTTTGCCACCAGTCGCTATGTCGGCAGCATCACCGCCTCGATCGCCATCGCCGCCCTGGTGACCGGCGAGGCCGCCGGCTCGCGGGTCGTCTTGGTCGGAGCCACGGCCACGATGGTGCTGGCCTGCCTCGTCGCCGGTCGGCTGCCCGGGCCGGCAGCCAGTACGGCGGGCCCGCACGGTCCCTCGGCTGAAGCGGTGCAGCCGTAGTCGGTGAAGCCGGTCGCCATCCTGCGTTCGGGGGTCATGACGTTCGTTGTGCCGGCCGGGTCCTGATCTTGTGTGTCGTGGACTTGCCGCCGCCGGCGTCTTGAGATGGGTTAGAACCGACCGCGACGACAAAGGCAGGTCATGACGGAACCGGTGCACGGGAGTGAGGTTGGAGATCTGCTGGGCGTGCTGATCAGGAACCGCTGTGTCAGCAACATCGTCGACGGAGCATCGGTCGGAAACGAGTCGGTGAACGCTGCGGTCCCGCGCAGCGTCATCGAGGGGCCGGGGTTGTATGTCGAGTGGTACGAGCCTGATGCGGGTCGGGCGTCTCTGGTCGCCCGGATCGAGGGCACGGATCCGTCGCTCGCGTGATGGGCCACACCGATGCTGCGACGGCGGCGCCGACGGCGTCATCGCTCGGTCGCACGGCAGTGAGGTCAGCGAGGGCGGCATCGGCGATGCGGTCGTGAGCAGTCCCGGTCTTGGTCATCCGGCCTCCAGTGCGTCGATGAGCTCGGCCCTGATACCGGTCAGGATCGACGATGCGCCACCAGCCCTTGATGCTCACCGACCTAGTGTCGTCGCATGCCGCTCGAGCCTGGTGACAAGGCGCCCGACTTCACGCTGCTCGACCAGCACGGCGAGAAGGTGAAGCTGAGCACGCTGGTCAAGGAGCGCAAGGCCAAGACGCTCATCTACTTCTACCCGAAGGCCGACACGCCCGGCTGCACGACCCAGGCGTGCGGGCTGCGCGACATCGGCGGCGAGATCGGCGACACCGTGGTGCT
>DATLFP010000137.1:0-15952 GCA_035540955.1 Acidimicrobiales bacterium | reverse complement strand
GCCGCGGCCAGCGCCCCGAGGTCGGCCGCCCGCTGCACGTCGTGGCGGCTGGTCCAGACGCTGCTCACCCCGATCGTCAGCGCCCCGACCGCGACGAGAGCGGGCACGAGGAGGGCGCTCAGGATGAGCACCGCACCACGCTCTCGTTCGATTCGGTGAGCTGCGGGAGGCTGCAACGGAGGGCTCCAGTGGGCGGGTGCATGACCATTGACAGATCGCCGGTCACGTCGGCCGTTCGGCGGTCACCTCAGGATGACGGGGACGCCGAGGCTTGTGCCATAGCCCCAGCGAGCCGTTTCGCCCTAGCCCGAACGGACTAGCCCATGGACCACCCGTGTTCACGGTCTAGTCCGAACGGGCCATCTCGAAATGGCACGTCCGGGGCATTCACTTTGCGGCCCGAGCGGTCGACCATCTGTCCAACGCCCACCCGGCAACCCCACCACACCGAAAGGCACGAACCCATGGCAGCTCTCAACGCAATCCGCTCGGCCGTGAAGCGCATCGGCGAGGCCGGCGCCTCGCTCGTGGAGTACACCCTCCTCGTGGCCCTGGTGGCCGCCGTCGCCATCGGCGCCATCTCCTTCCTCGGCACCAGCGCCCGCGACACGCTCCAGTGCACCGGCGACCAGATCGCCGCCCAGAGCAACGACGTGGCTTGCACGACGACGACGACGACCCCGTAGGTCGATCTCGCTCCTGACTTCTCCTCCCACCAACCCCCACCCCACCGATGCGCCAGCCATCCGCCGGGCTGGCGCATCGGCGCGTCCGGGGTCAGGGCAGGACGACGAGGTCGTCGCGGTGCACGACCTCGTGCGGGACCCCCTCGGGCAGGTCCGCCGTCCGCCGCCCGGCGACGGCGGCGAGCGTGGTGCTGTCCACCCGCACCAACCCCTTCGCGAACGGGCGACCGTCGGGGCCCAGGATCTCCACCGCCTCGCCCGCCGCGAACCGGCCGGCGCTCCCCACCACACCGGCGGGCAGCAGCGACACGCTGCGCTCGATGAGCGCCCGCCGTGCTCCCTCGTCCACGGTGACCGTGCCCGCCGCCCCCACCGCGAACGCGATCCACAGCTCGCGGGCCGGGAGCCGGCGCTCGCGGGGCCGCACGACCGTTCCCGTGCCGGGAACCCCGGCCACCGCGTCGCTGAGCACGCCGGGCCGGTCGGCCCCGGCGATGACGGCCCGAACGCCGGACCACGCCGCGATCTTCGCCGCCGCGAGCTTCGAGGCCATGCCGCCACTCCCCCGGTCGGTGCCGGTCCCGCCGGCGACCGCCTCGAGCTGGGCGTCGACCTCGATGATCTCCTCGATCAGGGAGGCCCCGGTGTCGAGTCGTGGATCGGCGGTGAAGAGACCGGCGGCGTCGGTGAGGAGCACGAGCAGGTCGGCCCCCACGAGGTGGGCGACGAGCGCGGCGATGCGGTCGTTGTCACCGAAGCGGATCTCGTCGTCGGCGAGCGCGTCGTTCTCGTTGACGATGGGCATCGCCCCGAGCGCCAGGAGCCGCTGCAGGGTGTCCCGGGCGTGCAGGTACTGCTGGCGCAGCATGAAGTCGAGCGGGGTCAGCAGCACCTGCCCGGTCACGATGCCGTGGGCGGCGAACGCGTCCTCGTAGACCCGGAGCAGGCGGGGCTGGCCGATGGCGGACACCGCCTGCAGGGTCTGCACGTCGGGCGCGTCCCGCCGCTGCATGCCGAGCGCAGGCAGGCCGGCGGCGATGGCGCCGCTCGTGACCACGACCAGGCGGTGCCCCTCGGCGCGCAGGGCGGCCACCTCGTCGCACAGCTTCTCGACCGACGGCGCGTGGATGGCGCCCGAGTCGTCGGTGATCGACGACGTCCCGATCTTGACCACGACGGTGCTCATGTCATCCCTCGTCGTAGTCGAAGGTGAGCCGGCCGATGCGGACCTGATCGCCCTGCTTGGCCCCGGCCCGGGCCAGCGCCCGATCGACGCCGAGCCGCTTGAGGCGATCCTGGGCCACCCCGAGGGCCTCGGGGTTGGTGAGGTCGTTGAGGGCGACGGCGCGTTCGGCCTCGCGTCCGACGACGACGAACGCGCCGCGGTCGTCGCGCTCGATCCGGAACGACTCGGCGGCCGGACGGTGCACGGCGTAGGCGACCGGAGCCGGCTGGGTCGCCCGCGCCTCGCGCACGAGGTCGGCGAGGGCGCCGACCACCTCCCGCACGCCCTCGCCGGTGACCGCCGAGAGGGCGGGGCCGTCGAAGTCGTGGCCGCCGACGTCGGCCTTCGAGCCGACTGCCAGGCGAGGCCGGGCCAGCAGCTCGGGCTCGTAGCGGCCCAGCTCCTGGAGCAGGACCTGCTGCTGCTCGGCCGGGGTCTGCTCCTCGTCGGCAGCGAGGTCGAGCAGCACGAGCAGCACCCGCGCCCGCTCGACGTGGCGCAGGAACTGATGGCCCAGGCCCTTGCCCTCGGCCGCCCCCTCGATGAGCCCGGGGATGTCGGCCACGACCATCTCGAAGCCGTCCTCCATGCGGACGACGCCGAGGTTCGGGACCAACGTGGTGAAGGGGTAGTCGGCGATCTTGGGCTTGGCCGCCGAGATCGCGGCGATCAGGGTGCTCTTGCCGGCGTTGGGGAACCCGACGATGGCGACGTCGGCCAAGAGCTTGAGCTCCATGCGCAGCCACCGCTCCTGGCCGACCTCGCCCTGCTCGGCGAAGGACGGGGCCCGCCGCCGGTTGCTCAGGAACGACGCGTTGCCCCGGCCGCCGCGGCCGCCCTCGGCGGCGAGGAACCGGTCGCCCTCGGCCACCAGGTCGGCGATGACCCGGCCGCTCTGGTCCTTGATCACCGTGCCCTCGGGGACGGGGACGAAGAGGTCGGCGCCCCGCCGGCCGTGGGCCTTCTTGCTCCCGCCGTGGGCGCCGTTGTCGGCCCGCCGGTGGGGGTGGTCCTTGAACCCCACGAGGGAGGCGACGTTGCGGTCGGCGACGAGCCAGACGTCGCCGCCCTTGCCGCCGTCGCCGCCGTCAGGCCCGCCCTTGGGCACGTGGGCCTCGCGGCGGTACGAGACCTGGCCGGCCCCGCCGTCGCCGGCCTTCACATGGAGGCCGCTCTCGTCGACGAACCCGGACACGGTGCTCAACGCTACGGGGCCGATGCTGTCGCACCGTCTCGATACCGTGATCACGTGGAGGCGACGGATCGGGAGCGGCGCTGGGCCTCGACCATGGCCGGTCACGGCGGCGCCGAGCTGCGGCTGGCCCATGCCGACGGCGGCACCGAGGTGGGCGCCGTCGACCCCTTCGACCGCGGCGCCCGCGAGGCGGCCGAGGGCGAGCTCCTGGCGCCGGGCGCCACCCGGGCGGTGGGCAGCGGACACCGCGCCATCGAGGAGGAGCCCGACCCGCACCGCACGTGCTTCGAGCGAGACCGCGACCGCATCCTCCACGGCAGCGCCTTCCGGCGGCTGGCCGGCAAGACCCAGGTGTTCGTCTTTCCCGACGACCACCAGCGCACCCGCCTCACCCACGCGCTCGAGGTGGCGCAGGTGGCGACCTCGATCGCCCGCGCCGCCCGCCTCAACGTCGCCCTCACCGAGGCGATCGCCCTCGGTCACGACTGCGGCCACGGGCCGGGCGGCCACGCCAGCGAGGACGCGCTCAGCCCGTACGTCGACGGCGGGTACGACCACGCCGTCCGGGGGGCCGACGTGGTGCTGGCCGACCTCAACCTGTGCGCCGAGACCCTCGACGGCATCCGCAACCACTCGTGGTCGCGCCCCGCCCCGTCCACCCCGGAGGGCGAGGTCGTCTCCTGGGCCGACCGGATCGCCTACGTGTGCCACGACTTCGAGGACGCCGTGTCGGCGGGGATCGTCGATCCCTCGCACCTGCCCGCGCTCGTGCGCGAGCGGTGTGGCGGCGACCGTCGCACGCAGCTGTCGTCGTTCATCGGCGCCGTGCTCGAGGGGATCGCCGCCACCGGGCGGGTGGGCATGGCGCCGGAGATGGCCGATGCACTGGCCGCCTTCCGGGCGTTCAACTACGACCGGATCTACCTGCGGCCGTCGTCGCGTGAGCAGGGCGCGCTGGTCATCGACGTGCTACGAGCGCTGGTCGAGCACTTCGAACCGGAGCGGGGCATCGAGGGCGCCGTCACCTACGTCGCCGGCATGACCGACCGTTTCGCGTTCGGCACCGCCGTGAAATCGCTGGGCTGGAACCCGAGGCGGCTGCCACAGTCGCTGTAGTCGGGTCCGGCGCGCAGCGCGCCGGCGAGCAGCGGTGGGGCGCCGGTGTTCGACAAGTCAGCCAGGTACTACGACCTGATCTACGCCGAGGCCGTGGGGATCGACTACGCGGCCGCGGCCGACTCGATCGCCGCTCGCCTGCCCGATGCCCGGTCGCTCCTCGACGTCGCCTGCGGCACCGGGCTGCACCTCGCCCACCTCCGCGACCGGTTCGAGTGCGCCGGCATCGACCTCGACCCGACCATGGTGGCGATCGCCCGCGACCGGTGCCCGGGGCTCGCCATCGAGGTCGCCGACATGACCGGCTTCGACCTCGGCCGCACCTTCGACGCGGTGATCTGCATGTTCTCCTCGATCGGCTATGCCCGCACCGAAGCGCGGCTCCGGCAAGCGGTGGCGGCCATGGTCGACCACCTGAACCCGGGCGGCACGCTGCTCGTCGAGCCGTGGCTGCAGCGCGAGGTGATCGTCGAGGGGCGGATCAGCGCCGTCCACGCCGAGGCGCCGGGGTTGCAGGTCACCCGCATGAGCCGCATCACCGTCGAGGGCGACATCAGCACCATCGAGTTCCGCTACCTGGTCGGCACCGCCGAGGGCATCGAGCACCTCGCCGAGCGCCACGAGGTCGGCCTCTTCACCTGGGACCAGTACCGCGACGCGTTCGAGGCGGCCGGCCTGGCCACCACCATCGACGAACCGAGCGAGACCCGTCCCCGGGGCCTGCTGACCGGGCGCCGAACGGCGCCCCGAGCGCTCAGGACGGCTGGTCGGTGACCGGCAGGATGTCGACGAGCTTGCGGCCCTTGCGCTGACCGAACTTGACGGTGCCGTCGGCGGTGGCGAACAGGGTGTCGTCGCTGCCCCGGCCGACGTTCTCGCCCGGGTGGAACTTCGTGCCCCGCTGGCGCACGATGATCGAACCGGCGGTCACCAGCTGACCGTCGAAGCGCTTCACGCCGAGGCGCTGCGCTGCGGAGTCCCGGCCGTTCCTGGTGGAGCCGCCGCCCTTGGTCTTCGACATGGCGCTACTTCCTCGTGATCCCGGTGATCTCGACCAGGGCGTACTTCTGGCGGTGACCCCACCGCCGGCGCTGGTTCGACTTGTTCTTGTAGGTGAAGCCGCGGATCTTCGGGCCCTTGGTGAGCTCGATGACCCGACCGGCGACCGATGCGCCCGCCAGGTCGGTGGGCTTGGTGACGATGGTGTCGCCGTCGACGAGCAGCACGGGGCGGAAGGCGACCTCGGCGCCCGGCTCCTCGCCGAGCAGCTCGACCTCCACGCGGTCACCCTCGGCGACCCGCGCCTGCTTGCCGCCGGTCTGGATGACTGCGTACATAGGGATGCAACTCTACCGGTCGTGGAATCCGATTCGGAAGTCGTGAAGGTTGCCGTTGTCACCGGGGCGAGCCGGGGCCTCGGCGAGGGGCTGACCAGGGCGTTCGTCGATGCCGGCGTCCGCGTCGGGGCCTGTGCCCGGACCGAGCCCACCGTCGGCGACGTGCGGGCTGGCGTCGACGTGACCGATCGATCGGCGGTCCGGACGTTCCTCGAGCGGGTCGCGGGCGAGCTGGGCCCGATCGACCTGTGGGTGAGCAACGCCGGGCTGCTCGAGCCGATCGCCCCGGTCCGCGACGTCGATCCCGAGGCGTTCGCGCGGGTCGTCGAGGTCAACCTCCTCGGGGCGCTGCACTGCGCCCAGGCCTACCTCGAGCACCGCCGTCCCCTCGGGAGCGGCTGCCTGGTCACCATCTCCTCGGGGGCGGCCCAGCGGGGGTACCCGGCGTGGTCGGCGTACTGCGCCAGCAAGGCGGGCGTCGACCGGCTGATGGAGTGCATCGCGCTCGAGGAGCCGTGGGTGCGGGCCCATGCCGTGGCCCCCGGCATCGTCGACACCGACATGCAGGCCGCCATCCGGGCCACCCCGGCCGAGGTGTTCCCCCTCGTCGAGCGCTTCCGGGGCTTCAAGGAGGCCGGCGCGTTCAACTCCCCCGCCCACGTCGCCCGCCACCTGCTCGACCTCGCCACGTCGGCCGAGCGCCGCGAGGAGACCGTGTTCCGGGTCCCCGACGAGCGCTGACCCACCCGGCACCTTGGAGCGACGTCAGTCGTCTCGCAGGAACGCGCCGTCGGCGACGAAGCCGGCGTCGGTCGGGACGAGGAGCACAGCGTCGGGTGTCCGCGATCGCGTGCCGGCCCGCACCTCGAACGGCGGAGCCCAGCCGAGGTCCCAGCCGATCAGCCGATCGAGGTCGCCTTCGGTGACGGTGGTGCCGCCGTTCTCGAAGAGGAGGTGGGCGACGGCCTTGCCGGTCACCCAGCCGTGCACGGCCCCGGCCGACAGCGACCGGTCGCCGAGCGCCTCGGTGAGCGACCTGGTCTCCTCGCTGCCGGCGGGGCGGTACGGCGAGAGCACCCGGAGGCCGGCGGCGGAGGCAGCCGCCGCGTGCTCGTCGAGCCACGCCGACGCGACCCCCCACGTCCCCCGCGGTGGCGGCGAACCGGAGAACGCATCGAGCCACGCCGCAACGTCGGTGGGCGCCAGGCTCAAGAAGGCGGCATCGCCGGTCACCGGCGCGATCGCGCCGTCGAAGGGGATCCGCACGACGGTCACGCCCCGCGCTCGCAGGACGACCTCGATCGCGTCGGGCACCACGGTCAACCACGGCTCCGACCGACCGGCATAGACGATGGCCCGGCCCCCGCCGTCGGTGGGGAACGCCGTGGCTGCCGCCAGCCGGGCCTGGCGCTCGATGGCGCTCACCATGGCGACGATCCCACGCCGGAGCCGCTGGTCCTCGACGTGCACCGTCTCGAACCACACGCCCGGCGGACTGGACCTCATCGCGCCTTCGGCGACGTTCACCCCGACCGCCACGTCCGGCGCGCTCGCACCGACGAGCTCGACCTGACGACCCCGAACCCCTCCGGAAGCGTTCAGGACGTCGATGTAGGCCCGGAAGCCGAGGTCGACATCGGTCGCCGACCCGGCAACCGCCACCCGCAGCGGGGTCTGCCCCGCGGTGGCGGCGCCGGCCGGCGCACCGCCGGGCACCGCGTCGGACGCCGCGCCGTCGGTGAACGGCGGCGCCTCGGGTCCGTGCCTGCCCGTGCCCACGGGCGGTCCCCCCGCGGTCGAACCGTCGGCGTCACCGACACTGGCGCCCGCGCCCGGGAGCGGATGCAACGACGTGGTGTCGGCTCCCGGGCGCGAGGTCGTCGCCGGTCCCGCGACATCGAGCGGCGCGTCATCGCCCGTGACCAGCAGACCCGCCAGCCCCGCGATCAGGAGCAGGCCGGCCGCCGCCGCGGCGACGCGCTGCAGCACCGGCCTCCGCGTGGTCGCCCGTTCGATCCGGCGCCGGAGCGTGGCGGGGACCGGCGTCGCGGTCGACGCCGCGAGCGATGCGGCCAGCCGGCGTCGCAGGTCCTCCGGCAGAGCACGGGACTGATCGCCCACACCCAGCCGGGCGACGGGTGAGGTCAGCTCGTCGACCAGCGTCGACTCGAGGTCGGCCGGCAGCGGGCGCGGTCCGTCGATGCGAGCGAGGATCGCTGCCGCTTGCTGATCGTTCACGAGGCCACCTCCAGCTCCTGGCGGAGGTGATCACGGGCCCGTTGGAGCAACGACTGCACCTGCACGCGCGTGCGGCCGAGCTCGTTGGCGATGTCGGCGACCGCCCGGCCGTCGAGGTACTTCATCACGAGCACCTGCCGGTGCAGCCCCGAGAGACGACCCAGGGCCCGGACGACGCGGTCGCGCTCCTCGACGTGCTCGACGTCCCGCTCCTCGATCGCCGGTTGGGCGTGGAGACCGCGGCGAGCCTCGGCCTCGCGCCGCTCGCGCTCGTAGTGACGCGCCAGCCGTCGTGACGCGATGGCGCAGAGCCAGGTCGTCGCCGCCGAGTCACCCCGGAACCCGGCCGCGCCGCGCACGGCCTCGAGGAACGTGTCCTGCACGATGTCGGCCGCCACCTCGTCGTTGCCGCCCACTCGGGCGTGGACGTAGCCGTAGACCACCGGCCCGGCCTCGTCGAGCAGCCGTCTCACGGCGGCCGCGTCACCACGAGCGGCGGCGCGGACCCAGGCGACGTCGTCGACCATCCCGATCAGTCTGGTTCGAGCCCGAGCCCGACGAGCGTCGTGGTCGTCGTGGTCGTCGGGGGTCGCTCGTCCGGCTCGGCGTGACAGTGCGGAGACACTTCCGAGTACGCCGTCGTGAAGCGCGCTTCGACGTCGTCCAGGCCGTGCACCGCCACGCCGGTGTGGGAGAAGGTGAACACGCTGTCGCCGATGACCCGTGACCGCTCGATCGGGACCTGGCAGTCGCCACGGGATGGAGCACCGTGCGAGATGCGCCCGATCTCGGTGAGCGCATCGTCTTCGAGGCCGATGACGATCGCGCCGGTGAAGCCGTCACTCGGGATCGTCAACGGGATCACGCCGCGCCGCGGCTCGGCCCACCACGTGAAGGCACGATGGTCGTGCTCGACACCCGAGACAGTGCCGCGTTCGCCGAGGGAGAGCTGATCGATGCGCCGCGGTGCGGTCGGGTCACCCACGTCGAACAGCGAGGCCTGCGTGCCGTCGGCCATGCCGTCCTCGTCCGGGTCGTCCTGGCCGATCCCCAGCAGACGCCCGTCCTCCACGGGATGGAGATAGGCCGAGTAGCCGGGGATCTTCAGCTCGCCGGCGACGCGTGGCGCCCGCGGATCGGCGAGGTCCAGGACGTACAGCGGGTCGGTCTTCCGGTAGGTGACCACGTAGCCGCGGGCGCCCATGAACCGCACGGCGTAGATCTGCTCACCAACGCCCAGGCCGTGAACCGCGCCGATCGGGACGAGCCGGTCGCCCTCGACCCGCAGCACCGTCACCGCGCTCTGGCTGGCGGTCGCCTCGTCCCACGACCCGCCCATCGTCGTGGCCACCCGGAGGAGGTCCTCGTGCTCGGACATCGACCACTGCCCCATCCCGCTGCCGCCCCACATGAACGGCCGGAGCAGGTGGCCGGGAACGACCCCGGACGCCTCGTAGACCACGCGCCGCCGATCGGTGAGGTCGAAGCGGTGGATGTGGGTGACCGCGGCCGGGACACCGTCGACCGCCACGGCGTCGAGCACGCCGGACGCCACGTAGAGGTGGGTCGGGCTGCTGTACACCTCTCCGGCATCGGCGACGACCGACGCCGAGCTCAGCACCTCTCCCGCGACCGCATCGAAGGTGAGCACCGTCGTGGAGGCGAACCCGGCGACGGTCATCGGCGTGTAGACGTCGTCGCAGGCGGTCACCTCGGGTAGCCAGTCGGAGACGATCGACGAGACGATCACCGCGCGGTTGCGGGCCAGCGCCCGCGCCCGCTCGTCGGGATCGTCGGACCGGGGGAAGGTGAACGGCAGGTCCGGACCCGGTTGGGTCAGGACGATCCGGACGCTCCCGTCGACCTGCCGGGACGAGATGTACCAACCGTCGAGCTTCACGTCGGCGACGGTCGCGATGTCCCGCGGATCGCGGACGTCGACGACGAGGAGGCGCGTCGTCGGCGAGGACGCCTGGTGGTCGGTGGCGATGGCCACGAGCCGCTCGCCGTGGAGGAGCAGCTCGTAGCCGGGCGCCGGGAGGGCGAGGCTGTCGACGACCCGGGGCACGCCATCGTCATCGATGACCAGGGACCGCAGGGTCGCATCGAAGACCGTGAAGAGCCGGGTGGCGTCGTTCTTCACGATGTCGGGCTCATCGATGCCCCGTTCCTGCACGTTCGTGGTCGAGAACGACCCTCCTGTCCCCGATGCGGCCGCCCCGCCGGCGTCAGCGGCTCCCGCGGTGGGGGTTGCTGCCACGCCGCCACCACCGCCCAGCCCCCACTCGGTGACCAGCGGGAGCGCCCGTCCCCGGAGGTGGTCGAGCAGGCCGGCGCAGGAGTCGTGCCTCAGCAGCTCGACGACGGCCGCGTCGCTCGCGCTCGAGGCTCGCACCGCCCCCGGTCCTCCGGACCAAGGTCGGGGCCGTCGCTCGGGCACCCGCTCGAGGGTCTCGGTCCCGGATCGCTCGGCCCGCCCGGTGACCAGCGTCCGGGCGCCCGTGGTCGACTCGTCGGTCACGGCCGCCAGCCCGCCCGCGAGCACCAGGCCGGCGATGGCTACCCCCAGCACTCGCCTCATGCGACCTCAGTGCGCGATCGCGCACCGGATCAACCGCGGTCAGTCGTCGAGCAGGGTGCGGTCGAGGACGATGCCTCGGCCCTCGCACTCCGGACAGGTGGACGACATCGACTCGAGCAGGCCCTCGCCGATGCGCTTGCGGGTCATCTCCACGAGGCCGAGCTCGGAGATCTCGAACACCTGGGTGCGGGTCTTGTCCCGGGCGAGCGCGTCCCGGAACACGCGCACGACCTCGTCGCGGTTCTTGCGGATCTCCATGTCGATGAAGTCGATGACGATGATCCCACCGATGTCGCGCAGGCGGAGCTGGCGGGCGACCTCCTCGGCCGCCTCCAGGTTGTTCTTGAACACCGTCTCCTCGAGCGAGGACTTGCCGACGTTCTTGCCGGTGTTGACGTCGATGACGGTGAGCGCCTCGGTGCGCTCGATGATCAGCGAGCCGCCCGACGGCAGCCACACCTTGCGGTCGAGCGCCTTGTGGAGCTGCTCGTGCACGTGGTGCTGCTCGAAGAGTGGGAGCCGCTCCGTCGTCGGATCGTGCAGCTCGACCCGATCGGCGAGCTCGGGCGTGATGCTTCCCACGTAGTCGCGCACCTCGGCGTGCAGCGCGGGGTCGTCGATCACGATGCCCCGGTAGTTGGCGTTGAACTCCTCGCGGATGATCCGGACGGCCATGTCCGGCTCCCGGTAGAGCAGCGTCGGGGCCGTCGAGCGCTTGGCCAGGGCGTCGATCTGCTCCCACTGCTGGAGCAGCCGGGCCACGTCGCGCTCGAGCTCCTCGCGCGTCGCGCCCTCCGCCGCCGTGCGCACGATGAGGCCGTGCTCGGCGGGCTTGATGCGATCGAGGATCGAACGGAGCCGCTTGCGCTCGTCGTCGGTCAGGCGCTTGGAGATCCCGTAGGTCGTCGAACCCGGGATGAGCACGACGAACCGGCCCGGGAGCGAGACCTCCTGGGTGAGCCGGGCACCCTTGCTGCCGATCGGGTTCTTCGTGACCTGGCACACGATCGACTGGCGGGCCCGCAGCAGCTGCTCGATGCGGGCGTTCTGCCCGCCCCCCTCGACGTCCTCGGGGTCGTACTGCACGTCACCCCGGTAGAGCACGGCGTTCTTGGGGGTGCCGATGTCGACGAAGGCGGCTTCCATGCCGGGCAGCACGTTCTGGACCCGGCCCAGATAGATGTTGCCGTGGATCTGGCTCACGTCGTCCTGGGGCCGGGAGACGTAGTGCTCGATGAGCGCCCGGCCCTCCATCACCGCGATCTGCGTGGCCTGCGGCGTCACGGAGACGCACATGAGGTAGCGCCCGACGGCCCGGCCCTTGCGCTCCCGCCCCCGGCGGCGCTCGAGGGTCTCCTCGTCGAGCTCGACGGCGTCACCGACCACCTGCTCGACGGGGCGGTTCCCGCCGCGGCTCCGGCCCCGGCCACCGCGCCGGCGGCGCTTCTTGGCGGGGCTGTCCGACGCGCCGTCCTTCGCCGACTCTTCCGGCGGCGGGGGCGCGGGCCGGGAGTCGCCGATCTTCGGCTTGCGGACGAGCGCGCGCTCGGCCGCCTCGGCCGACGGTCGTCCCTCGCTGATGCGCTCGGGCAGGTCGTCGGGTCGGCGGTCTTCGCCGGCCGACGAGGCCGCCGCGGCGCGGGCCGCCCGCGCAGCAGCGTTGCGGTTGCGACCGCCGCGGGAGCCGCGACGGCGCTTCTTCGGGGCAGTGGCGCCGTCAGGCGACGGCGGGCGACCGGCGTCGGGCGAGGGCGAGGTGTTGGGGGTGGTCTCGGACAACGGAGGAGTCCTCTCTGGGCACCAAGGGTTCGACCTTGGCGCCGTCACGTGCCACCCACTGCGCGATGCGGAGGACGCTGCCGGCCTCGACCTCAGGGTCGAGGACCTGGAGCAGCTCGTTCGGACGCAGGCCCCGCGGCTGGGTGGCGAGCTCGGCGAGGAGCGCCACGTGGGGGCCGGCGTCGGCGAAGTCGTCGATCGCAAGTGAGAGCACGGCGGGCCGGAGGTCGTCAGTGACCTCCTTGCCCTTCCGGATACGGGTGAGCATGAGCTCGTCGGCGGCCAGCGCCGTCGTGACGAGCCGGTCGGCGGCCTCGAGCCGGGTGTCCCGGAGCTCGATGCGCCACGTGCACGACGTGACCGATTCCTGCAGTGAGGCATCGCCCGGCTGCACCGGTGCGGCGGCGGCGACGTCGATGCCGGCGGGCAGCGCGGGCGACAAGCGCCCGGGAACCTCGGTCGCGTCGACATCGCGGGATTCGGGGAGAGCGATGTCGAGGTACTCGGCCAACGACTCGTGGCCGGTCGAGAGTGCGAGGCCGAAGGCGATCTTCGGCCGGGGGGAGAAGCCCTCCGTGTAGGCGACGTCGATGGCCGCCTTGCGGAGCGCTCGTTCGAAGATGCGAGCCACATCGCGGTGGCTCGTGAACCGGACCTTCCCGAGCTTCGTGAACCGAACCCTGATCGCGGTCATCCGGCCCCCGATCGGACGACGACCCGCTGACCGGTCCCCTGGGAGCCGCCGGCCGGCGGGGTCGCGGAGGCGACGACGTGCTCGATCGAGTAGCCGGTGCAGGCCCCGCAGTCGTAGCACGGCGTCCACCGGCAGTCCTCGAGGCCGAGCTCGTCGAGGGCGTCGCGCCAGTCCTGCCAGAGGAAGTCCTTGTGCAGGCCGGCCGAGAGGTGATCCCACGGGAGCACCTCGTCCTCCTCGCGGTGGCGATAGACGACGTCCTCGAGCGACAGGCCGTTGGCGGCGAGGGCGTCGGTCCAGAGGCCGAGGTCGAAGTGCTCGCTCCACTCCTGGAACGTCCCGCCGTTGCGCCACACCTGCTCGATGACCCTTCCGATGCGGCGGTCGCCGCGGGACGCGATGCCCTCGGCCACCGACGCCCGGGAGTCGTGCCAGGTGAGCTGCACCTGGCGATCCTTGCGCAGCTCGTCGCGGAGGAGGTTGACCTTGCGGAACAGCTCCTCCTGGGTGTTCTGGCCGAACCACTGGAACGGGGTGAACGGCTTGGGCACGAAGCCGCCGACGCTCACCTTCACGCTCGGGTGCTTGTGGTAGCGCCGCCCGATCTCGACGACGTTGCGAGCGAGGGTGGCGATCCCGAGGGTGTCCTCGTCCGTCTCGGTCGGCAGGCCGGTGAGGAAGTAGAGCTTCATGCGCCGCCAGCCCTGGCTGTAGGCGGCGTCGACGGCGGCGTAGAGGTCGTCCTCGGTGATGAGCTTGTTGATGACCTGGCGCATCCGCCACGTGCCGGCCTCGGGGGCGAAGGTGAGCCCGGTGCGGCGGGCCGACTGGATGTCGGCGGCGATGTTCACGGTGAACGCGTCGACCCGAAGGCTGGGCAGCGAGACGCTGATGTTGTCGCCGCAGCCCACCGTGCTCTGGACGATGTCCTCGATGCCGCTCATGTCGGCGGTGCTGAGGCTGGTGAGCGCGACCTCGTCGTAGCCGGTGCGGCGGATGCCGTCGGCCACCATCTGCTTCACCTGCTCGGCGGGGCGCTCGCGGACCGGCCGGGTGATCATCCCGGCCTGGCAGAAGCGGCATCCGCGGGTGCAACCCCGGAACACCTCGACGTTCAGCCGGTCGTGGACGACCTCGGTGAGCGGCACCAGCTGGCGCTTGGGGTAGGGCCAGGCGCCGAGGTCGGCGATCGTGCGCTTCTCGACCGTGACCGGGACCCGGGGGTCGACCGGCGCGATGCCGGTCATGCGCGGTCCGTCGAAGGTGGGCTCGTAGAGGGCGGGCACGTACACGCCCTCGACCTGGGCGAGGGCCAGGTGCAGGCTGCGGCGGTCGGGCTTGCCGGCGTCCTTCCAGCCGGCGATGGCCTCGGTGACCTCGCCGACCGCCTCCTCGCCGTCGCCGAGGACCACGAAGTCGAGGAAGTCGGCCAGCGGCTCGGGGTTGAACGTGCAGTGGCCGCCGGCCCCGATGACGGCGTCGCCCGGGGCCCGGTCGGCGACCCGCACCGGGATCCCGGCCAGGTCGACCATGTTGAGGACGTTGGTGTAGGTGAGCTCGGCGCTCAGGTTGAACGCCAGCACGTCGAAGTCGCCGGCCGGCCGGTGGGTGTCGACGCTGAAGAGGGGCAGGCCCTCGGCCCGCAGGATCTCCTCGAGGTCGGTCCAGGGCGCGTAGGTGCGCTCGGCGACGGCGTCGGGCCGCTCGTTGAGGATCTCGTAGAGGATCTGGAGTCCCTGGTTGGGCAGCCCGATCTCGTAGGTGTCGGGGTAGGCCAGCAGCCAGGCGACCTTGTGCGGTGCGTGGTCCGGGGCACGGGCGCCGTCCTCGCAGCCGATGTAGCGCGCTGGCTTCTGGACCTTGCCCAGGAGGTGCTCCAGGCGGAGCCAGATCGAGGACATGGTCATCCCCAGGGTACCGGACACCCCTCCGACGCCCGAGTTGACCGCTTCTTGCGTAGAACGGTTCGGGGGGCGGTCGGGGCTAGGAGAACCGGCGAGTGTGGACGTTGAGGACGAGGCCGACGGCAGCGAACATCGTGAGGATCGAGGAGCCGCCGTAGGACATGAACGGCAGGGGGATGCCGGTGATCGGCATGATCCCCATCGTCATGCCGATGTTCTCGAACATCTGGAACAGCAGCATGGCGAGGACGCCCACGCACACGAGGGTGCCGAGCAGGTCTTTCGCCACCTGGGCGGCGTGCCAGATCCGCCACGCCAGGAGGCCGTAGAGGAGCAGCAGGGTGGCGCACCCCACGAACCCCAGCTCCTCGCCCACCACGGTGAAGATGAAGTCGCTCTGCTGCTCGGGCACGTACCGCAGCTTCGTCTGCGTGCCTTCGAACAGGCCCGCCCCCGTGAGCCCTCCGGCCCCGATCGCCGTCTTCGACTGGGCGACGTTGTAGCCGGTGCCGGTCGTGTCGCCGCCCGGTGAGACGAAGTTCGTGAACCGCTCCTTCTGGTACTCCTGGATCAGGTCGAGCTGGAACACCGCGATCAGCCCCACGACGCCGACGATCCCAAGGGTCAGGAGGATGCGGGGGCCGGTCCCCGCAACGAGCAGGAGCGCGCCGACCACCGCGATGAAGACCATGGCGGTGCCGACGTCGGGCTGGAGCAGGATCAGCCCGAGGGGCATCGCCACGAGCCCCAGCGCGATCACCACCATGGCGCCGCCGATCCGTCCCGCGGCCCGCTCGAGCACCGCCGCCAGGAGCACGATCACCGCCAGCTTGGTGAACTCGGCGGGCTGGATCTGGAACTGGCCGAGGTCGAACCACGAGCGCGATCCGTTGACCATCTTGCCCAGCGGTGTGAGCACGGCCACCAGCAGGCCGAGGCACAGCACGTAGAGGGCGGGGGCGAGGTCGCGGACCCGCCGGTAGTCGATCACCGTGGCCATCGCCATCACCGCCACGCCGACGACGACGAACGCGGCCTGCTTGGCCAGGAACTCGGTGCCGTGGGTGGAGCGGGTCGCCGAGTAGACCATGAGCACGCCGAGGGCCGCGATGGCCATGGCGGCCGCCACCAGCCCGATGTCGAGGTGCCGCCACGGGGCCGCCGGGTTGCGGCGGAACGACGCCGCGGGGTTCGACC
>DATLFP010000136.1:0-7549 GCA_035540955.1 Acidimicrobiales bacterium | reverse complement strand
GGTGTCGTCGAAGTCGACGGTGACGTCCTCGAGGTCGTCGGGGAGGGTGTCGACGACGGTCACGCCGGTGGCCGAGGCGGGCCCGTTGTTGGTGACGGTGATCGTGTAGAGGACGCCGTCGCCGGGCGCGGCGGATGCCGGGCCGGTCTTGTCGACCGCGACATCAGCGGAGTCGTCGACCTCGGGGGTGATCTCCACCTCGGTCGAGACGACGGTGCTGACGCCGCCGTCCTTGTCGATCGCCCGTCCCTGGACCGTCACCGGTCCGGTCGCCGGCGCCACACAGCTGAACGTGCGCGACGTCGTGTACTCGCTGAACCCGTCGCCGGTGCCGCAGTCGACCGCGTACAGGATCTGGCCCGCAGCGTCGGCCGTGGAGACGTCGGTGGCGACTCCGAGGGTCACCGTGTAGGTGGCACCGGCATCCTGGGGAGAGTCGGCTGCGATCGTGGTCGCCGGCGGGACGTTGTTGATCGTGACGACGCGCGTCGCCGTGGCGACGGCGTTGGCGCCGGCGTTGGCGGTCACCGTCACGTTCGAGGTGGCAGGACCGTCGTCGAACACGCAGGTGAAGGTGCCGCTGGCGCTCAGCGTGCCGATGCCGCTCGTCGAGTTGCTCTGGCGCACCCCGGCGAGGCCGCAGGAGGTGGTGACGGCGCTGATGTTGATGGTCGGATGGGTCGCGGTCCACGAGTACGTGCGGGTCGTGGTGCCGTGCTCGTCAACGGTCTCAGGGCCGGCGGTGTAGCTGACCGTCGGTGCGGCCACGCAGTTGGTGCACGGGTTGCTGTAGGTGGCGATGTTGGTGGCGTCGGGGTCGACCTGGTCGCTGAACACCTCGACGGTGTTGACGATGGGCGCCACGGTCTGGCCGCTGAACGCTCCGACGTTGATGGTCCAGGTCGAGGTGCCGCTCACCGCCAGGGCGCCGATCGAGCACGTGATCTCACCGTTGGCGCCGACTGCCGGCCCCGAGCAGTCCTCGTCGTCCTCGAGTGCGGTCACGGTCACGTTGCCCGGTTTGACCACCGAGAGGAACCGCGAGCCGGGAGGCATCGTGTCGGTGAAGTAGACGCCGGTGGCCGGGTTGGGCCCGTTGTTCGTGACGGTGACCGTGTACGCGACCGTCGCCCCGTTCTGGGAGCTGGTGGCGGTGATGGTGTTGGGGGTGCCCCCGGTGTTGGGTCCGACCTTGGTGATGTCCACGTCGGTCTGAGCCCGGAGCGCCGCGGCGTCGTCGCTCGTGTTGTTGGCGAGGTTGGGGTCCGAGGTCGGGCCCGAGACCGTGGCGCTGTTGAGGACGAGACCCTCCACCGCGCCTTCGGTTGCCTTCGGCACCTGCATGGTCAGGGTGATGGCACTCTGCGCTCCGCTGGCCAGGGGCGTCGAGCGATCACAGGTGAGGACGCCGCCCGTGACCGAACACGACCAGCCGGTGCCGGTGGCCGAGACGTACACGAGCTCGGACGGGAGGGTGTCGGTGACGCGGATCGGGTCAGTCGCCGACGCGGCTGCGGCGTCCGGCCCGTTGTTGCTGACGGTGATCGTGAACGTGCCGGTGTTGTAGGGCCCGGCCTCGGGGGAGATGGCGAACAGGCCGGGGTTGGTCTTGTCGATGGCGAGATCCGCGGTGCCGACGCCCTTGACCACCCGCACGTCGGTGTTGTTCGCGGCGTTGGGATCTGGGGGCGCGACCTCTGAGGTCGAGATCGCCGTGGCCGAGGTGATGACCGGATCGGGGGCGTCGGCCGCCACCGTCACGTCGACGATGATCGGGTCGGCCTCCTGCAGCGAGCTCAGCTGGTCGGCATGGGTGCAGGTGACGGTCTGCCCGTCGATCACGCACACCCAGCCGGTGCCCGCCGCGCCCGTGGGCGTGACGCCCTGGCTGAGCGTGTAGCTGACCACGATGGGCCCGGGAACGGTCTCGGGACCGTCGTTGCGGACCTCGATCTGGTACTGGCCGACCTGGCCGCGAGCGATCGCCGTGGTCGCGGTGTTGGTCACCACCAGGTCGGCGTCGGTGCCCAGGGCTGTGGTGGTGGGGTCGGTGTCGGTGTTGTTGGCGGAGTTGGGGTCGTTGATGGTGGCGCTCGTCTGGCTCACCGTCGCGCGGTTGGTGAACGACGGCGATGCGTCGGCGGCGACATCGACGTGCAGCTGCAAGGTCGCGGTGGACGCGCCGTTCGTGATGGCCGTGTTGCGGGTGCAGGTGACCTGGAGGGCACTGTTGCGAACGCAGCTGAACCCGCTCGTTCCCGCGGTGGCGAAGCCGGACTCGGGGAACGAGATGCCCGCCCCGGCGGGAAGGGTGTCGACGATCGTGACCGGGGTCGCCGAGTCGGACGTCCCGTGGTTGGTGACGGTCAGGTTGTAGATGCCCTGCGCGCCGCGGATGAAGGTGCCGGTGTGCGACTTGTCGATGGACAGGTCGGCGGGGTTGAGCACGCGGAGGGTCTTGGCGGTCGTACCGCTGCCGTAGTCGGCGTTGTAGTGGAAGCTCGAGCCCGACAGGTCGTAGATGAGGGCGCTCAGGGTGCTGCTCGAGCCCGCAGTCGCACCGGTCCGCACCTTGACCGTGTAGGTCGTCCGGATGAGGTTGCCACCGACCTTGCCGCCGGGGTAGTTCGGCGGGCCCACGCAGGCGCGGGTGGCGTTGTCCCAGCCGCAGCCGTCGGCGTACACACCCTCGGCGGTGCCGTTGGGCGGCGCCGAGTAGCGGCTCTTGACGTCGAGCACCTCGAAGGTGCCCATGGGGAAGTCGAGGAACGCCTCGGTCTGCTCGTAGCCGTTGGGCGCGGACTTGCTGTAGAGGGTGAAGGTGTAGGTCTGGCCGGCGTAGACGTAGCAGTCGCTGCTCGCCGGCAGGCACGCGGCGCTGTCGACCCGCAGGATCGCGTTGCGGTTCTGGCGGACCAGCTTCTCCACATAGAGGGTGCCGGTGGCGTTGATGTCGGACCCGCCGGTGCGAGAGACCGTCCAGGTGTAGTCGAGGGTCTTGCCGAAGGCGCCGGTGAGCTGCGGCTTGGTGGTGGCGGTCGGGACGACGGCGATGCTGTACTGCACGTCGCGGCAGGTTCCGCCGGGGATGTCGCCGATCGCCTGCGCGCCGACGGGAGCCAGATTGCCGAAGGCGGGGGTCGAACCCGACGCGTTCGGGATCGTGCCGTGGCCGAGGGAGGCGGTCACGCCCGTGGCCGTGTCGCTGCCGGCGGCGTTGCAGATCTCGATGCCGATCGGGAACACCCGAGGCGAGGTGGCTATGTTCGAGGTGCTCACGTTGCTGCGCAGCCCGACGATGTCCCAGGTGTTCTTGCGGACGGTGAGGTTCACCGCGGCGCCCGCCGGGGTGGGCGTCACCGCCGCCGCCAGGATCCCGAAGGAGGAGCCGGCGACGGCCACCGCCACGAGGACCCGCAGCGCGCCGAAGGAGGCGCGCAGCCGCGCCCGGGAGGTCAGAGAGCCCTTTGCCACCCGGCGATTGTCGGAGCGTTGGGTTTCGACCTGTACGCGGGGGACGGGGTGATTCGCCGAATGATCAGGGGTGACGATGTCACCGGGGGCCCGGTCGGGCGTCCCGCCGTCACCCCACAACCCTCGACCAGTGGTCGAGGTCGAGGGTCGGACGGCCCTCGTGAGACCGGCCACCATCCCCAGCACCCGTTCGCGCATCCGAGCCCTTGTCGAGAAGGGTGGGCGGGCCCACCACGGTCCAGCTCCACGCGTCGGGTTCGCCACTCGCTCCCCGCCGGGCCAGGCGACCAGATGCAGCCCGGTGGATCGATGCGCCGCGATCAGCACTTGTCCTGATCACCACGCACTGTAGCGGAGTCCCTACGAATCGGAAAGGTCGCGTCCCGAAAGTTCACAGATCGTGGTCGTACGAGCGCGTATCCGGACGACTCGGTCTGTTTGCCCTGGTCAACGCCGGTTGCCGCGCCCGGGCGCCCTCGTGAGCGGTGTCCGGGTCGGGCCATTCGCACCGTTCGCGGGGGCCGTTGACAGGGTGGCCCGGCGGTGTCGTTTTGCAGACCCTGCTGTGGCCGAAGGCCCCGAATGCCGTAGACCAGCAGTGTGAACGCGGCACGTGCGGAGGCGCTCTCCCCGAGTGCCCTGTTCCGTGTCCTCGGCCGGCGCCGGGCCCTGATCCAGGGCTCCATCGACGCCCTCAGCTGGGTCGTGGGCCTCACGGCCGCCCTCGCCGTCCGCTACGACCTCACCATCCCGGCCGGCGGCTTCGCCGACCTCGCCCAGGTCGTGCCCCTCGCCGTCACCACCCAGGTGGTGGCCGGCCTGCTGTTCCACCTCTACCGGGGCCGGTGGCGCTACGGCTCCTTCGACGAGGTCCAGGCCGTGGTGGCCTCGGCCGCCGCCACCGGCGCCGTCGTGGGGATCGTCAACCTCACCTACCTCGAGCGCCAGGTGCCCGGCAGCGTCCCCTTCGGCGGGGCCATCGCCGCCCTCGTGCTCATGGCCGGCTGGCGCTACGTCTGGCGCCTCGTGCTCGACCGCCGCCGCCGCCCCGATCCCGAGCGGGCCGAGCGGCTCGTCGTCTTCGGCGCCGGCGAGGGCGGCGCCCAGGTCGTCACCTCGCTGCTGCGCGACCGCGACAGCGCCTACGTGCCCGTCGCCCTCGTCGACGACGACCCCGAGAAGGTCAACCTCCGCATCCTCGGGGTGCCGGTGCTCGGCGGGAGCGACGACCTCGCCGCCGTCGCCGCCCACGCCCGCGCCACGCACGTGCTGCTCGCCATCCCCTCGGCCGACGCCGAGCTGGTGCGCCGCACCCAGGCCGCCTGCCTCGACGCCGGGCTCACCCTCCACGTGGTGCCCACCCCCGCCGAGCTGGTGGGCCGCACCCTCGACGCCGGCCAGATCCGTGCGGTCACCATCGCCGACCTCCTCGGCCGCCGCGAGCTCGACACCGACGTCGGCTCCATCGCCGGCTACCTCACGAACAAGCGGGTGCTCGTCACCGGGGCCGGCGGCTCCATCGGCTCCGAGCTGTGCCGCCAGATCGCCAAGTGGGGCCCGTCCGAGCTGGTCCTGCTCGACCGCGACGAGTCGGCCCTGCACGCCGTCCAGCTCTCCCTCGAGGGCCGGGCCCTCCTCGACCGTCCCAACCTGGTGGTGGCCGACATCCGCGACCGGGCCCGGGTGCGGGAGGTGTTCGCCACCTGGCGGCCCGAGGTCGTGTTCCACGCCGCCGCCCTGAAGCATCTCCCTCTACTGGAGATGCACCCCGAGGAGGCGATCAAGACCAACGTCTACGCCACCCAGCACGTGCTCGACGCCGCCATCGCCTTCGACGTCGACCGGTTCGTGAACGTCTCCACCGACAAGGCCGCCGACCCGGTCAGCATCCTCGGCTACACCAAGCGCATCGCCGAGCGGCTCACGGCCCGGGCCGCCGAGCGCACCGACGGCACCTTCCTCAGCGTCCGGTTCGGCAACGTGCTCGGCAGCCGGGGCTCGGTGCTGCACGCCTTCCAGGCTCAGGTGGCCGCCGGCGGGCCGATCACCGTCACCCACCCCGACGTCACGCGGTTCTTCATGACCATCGAGGAGGCGGTGCAGCTCCTCGTGCAGGCCGGCGCCATCGGTCGCAACGGCGAGGCCCTCGTGCTCGACATGGGCGAGCCGGTGCGCATCCTCGAGGTCGCCCGCCAGCTGGCGGCCGCCGCGCCGGAGCCGATCGAGATCGAGTTCACCGGCCTGCGTCTCGGCGAGAAGCTGCACGAGCAGCTGTGGGGCACCGGCGAGGCCGACCACCGCCCCATCCACCCCCTCGTGTCCCACGTCGTCGTGCCGCCGCTGCACCCCCACGAGCTGCACGTGGTGGCCGAGGCGACCGGCGCCCCCCTCACCCGCCTCGCCCTGGTGGCGCTGTGCGGGATGAGCGAGGCGGCGGCGGTCACCGGGCCTGCCGCGGTGGTCGAGCCCCGCTCCTGAGCGGCGGCACCAGGCTGGAGCCAGCGGACCGGCTGCCTACGGTGCCGGGATGATGTGGTGCACGACGACGTCGTCACCGTCGCCGGGCTCCCAGAGGATGAGCCACTCCTCGTCACCGGCGACGACGGCGATCCCCCACAGACCGATCGTGTCGAACCGGCGTCGGCGGTTGTGGGCGTCGCCGGGGTTCGCCTCGAGCGCGTCGAGGGCGGTGTTGAGGCGCGCGGCAAGCCGATGCCGACGTGGGTCGCTCTCCAGCCGGGTGAGCTCGTCGTCGGCCTCCGGCGAGAAGACCAGCGTGGCCACGCGCTATTCGCGGGGCGAAGCGGACCGGTCTCGGTGACGGAGCCGGCCCGGATCGGCGCGGTTCGCCTCGATGACCTTCATGAGGCGCTCGTCGGCCAGGAGGCGGGCCTCGACCGCCGGGATCACCGTGGCGGGCTGCCAGATCAAGGTGCCGTCCGGTTCGCGGTGCACGAGGTAGCGGTCGTGGTCGGCGATCTTGCCGACGTTGGCGCGACTGCGGTCCTGGATGGTGATGAGTACCGGCTCCATCGACGTTGACTGTACCCGGAAACCCCATTGCCCGCAAAGGGCAATGCCCGACCGGTCCGTCATTCGGCGGGATCAGGCGAGCCCCAGGTCGCCGGCCACCGCGGCGTGATCGGCGGGGACGAGCACCGACCGGGCCAGGCCCCAGACGGCCTGGAACACCTCGGCCGGGGCGTCGGCCTGCATGCCGCCGAGCAGGTCGGCGCGGTCCCGGCGGTTCATGGCCGGCAGCATGAGGGCGAGCGACTGGGCCATCTCCTCGGGCGGGATGCTGCCCACGAGCTGCTGGTGCAGGGCGATCACGGCGTCGGGGCCGATGGCGGCCTCGAGCGCGGGCATCACGAGCCGCTCCTCGAGGTCCTGGTGGGCGAGGTAGACGCCGGAGAACGACGCCAGCTCCACGTAGAGCCGGTGCACCGCTCCCCGCTGCTCTGACGTCGGGGCGTCGACGCTCACGAGGGCGAGCTCGGTCAGGTCGACCATGCGGGCCTCGAGGCGCTCGTGGTCGCCGGCGATCTGCTCGGCGAGGGCGGGGAGGTGGGCCTCGATGGCGGGCTGGATCCCGGCGTCCTCGTGCTCGGCATGGGAGGCGAGCAGGGCCACCACCGCCTCGACGTGGGCGGCGAGCGCCGCCCGGCCGTCGCGCTCGGCGGGGTCGAGGCGGCCCGCCTCCTCGGTGACCGCGAACAGCTCGGCGCGGATCGCCTTGTGGATGTCTCGGTAGAGGTCATGGGTCACGAGCCGCAGCTCGGGGGTGCTCGGGTGGGTGGTGATGGTCAACGGACGCTCTCCTGCCGGTTGGTGACCGGCCGCGGTTGGCCGGTCGTCGGGTGCTGGATCGATCCTCCGCTCCCGCCGCCCGCCCCGCTCCGAAGAACCCGCTACCGCAACGCTGAGAACCTCCTAACCGTCGTCGAGCCCCGCCGTCGGCACCGGCGTGACCGTCGGTAGCCTGCGGCGTGCTCGACGGCGAGACGGTGGCGTTCCTCGAAGGAGGGTGCGCGCTGGTCGTCGGGGCGGTGGGGGCCGACGGGCAGCCGTTCGC
>DATLFP010000135.1:0-33658 GCA_035540955.1 Acidimicrobiales bacterium | reverse complement strand
AGCGTGCCGAGCAGCCGCTCGAACGCGTCGGCGTCGCCCGGCGGCGGGTGGCTGCAGGCCGACCTGGGGGCGCCGGGCGACGCCGACGCGTTCGAGCGGCTGCTCGGCACGCTGCCTCCTGGCACCGACGCCCGAGCCGTCGAGGCCGAGGCCCAGACGTGGCGCCTGCCGGTGGTGGCCTACCGCCGTCGCCCGCCGTGCCCGGCGCCCGCCGCCCGCGCGCGGGCCGAGCACGCCCCGCCCGCGCTCGCCCCGGCCGACCCGCCGGCGCCGCTGGCCGGCGTCGAGGTCGTCGACCTCACCGCGGTGTGGGCCGGGCCGCTGGCGACCTGGCTGCTCGCCGCGCTCGGGGCCCGGGTCACCAAGGTCGAATCCGCGGTTCGGCCCGACGGCATGCGGGGCCGGCCGGCGGTGTTCGCCGCCCTCGACGCGGGCAAGGAGCACGTCGCGCTCGACCTCCGCCGCCCCGACGACCACGCCGAGCTCGTGGAGCGGATCGGCGCGTCCCGCGTGCTGGTCGACAGCTTCTCGCCCCGGGTCATGCCCAACCTCGGGCTCACCCCGGCCGACCTCGGGCCTGCGGCCGACGGTCTGGTGACCGCCTCGATCACCGCGTTCGAGCCCGGGACCGCCGAGCACCGCTGGGTCGCCTACGGCACCGGCGCCCACGCCCACTGCGGCCTCGGCGACCTCGGGACCGGAGCGTTCGCGGCGCCGGTGCTGTCGTACCCCGACCCCCTCGCCGGGCTGGCCGCCGCCGCCGGCGTGCTCGCCGCGCTCGCGGGACCGGGGGCCAGTCGGGTGACGGCCTCGCTCGCCGGTGCCGCCGCGCCCCTCGCTGCCGCGGACGGCGCGGGCCGCCTCGTCGCCGCGCCGGGCGAGGCCGTGGCCGGGCTCCGCGCCCGGCTGGCCGAGCGCGGCTGGCTCGACGACCGCGGGTTCCCCCGGCCGCCGTTCGTGCTCGGCGGTGCCTCGTGAGCAGTGCGCGGGTCGCGCTGGAGGTCGAGGCCGGCGTCGGGGTGCTGACGCTGCGGGGCGACAACGCGCTCAACCTCTACGACCTCGCCATGCGCGACGCGCTCATCGAGGCCCTCGCCGCCATCGCCGCCCACCCCGACGCCCGGGCGGTGGTGCTCCGGTCCGAGGGGCCGAGCTTCTCCGCTGGCGCCGACCTCAGCGAGTTCGGCACCGCCCCCTCGGTGCTCGAGGCCCGGCGCATCCGGTGGGACCGCGACCCGTGGACGCCGCTGTGGGAGCTGCCCCAGCCCACCGTGGCGTGCCTCAAGGGCCACGCCCTCGGCGCCGGCCTGGAGATGGCGCTGCTGTGCGACCTCCGGCTGGCGGCGCCCGACACCCGGCTCGGGCTGCCCGAGACCAAGCTGGGCATGCTGCCCTCGGCGGGGGGGACCCAGGGCCTGCTGCGGGTGGCCGGCTCCGCCCGCGCGCTGGCGCTCGTGCTCAGCGCCACCACGATCACCGCGGACGAGGCGGCCGAGCTCGGCGTGGTGCAGCGCGTGTGCGACGACGTCGACGCCGCCGGGATGGAGGTGGCCGCCCGGCTGGCGGCGACGCCCCCCGGCCCGCTGCGGGCCGCCCGGCGGGCGCTGCGGGCCGCCGCCGACCTGCCGCTGCCGCTCGGCCTCGATGCCGAGCGGGCGCTGGCTCAGGCGTCCGGTGCGAGCGCCGCCCACGTCTCGGCCATCGACGCCCAGGGGTCGTCGCCGACGGGGTAGGGCGCGAGCACGACGAGGGTGGCGCCGGCCGCGCGGTAGTCGTCGAGTCGGGCGCGCACCGCGTCGGCGTCGCCGTGGGCGCCGAGGGCGTCGAGGGCGGCTGGGCTCCGGTCGTCGGCATCGAGCCCGGCGGCGACCAGCACCCGCCGGTAGGCGTCGAGCCGGCCGTAGGCGTCGAGCTGGCGCGCGAGCTCGGCGCGGGCCTCGGCGGGGGGACCGACGCAGGCCGGCACGTAGCACGCGATCTCCAGCGCGTCGGGGTCGCGGCCTCCCGCGGTCGCGGCCTCGCGCGCCCACCCGGCGAGCCGCTCGACCTGGGCCGGCGTCGCCCAGTTCGCCACCAGCCCGTCGGCGAGCGCGCCGGCCAGCGCCGCGGTGCGCGGTCCCAGCGCGGCGAGCACGATCGGCGTGGCCGGCGCCGGCTGGACCCCGCGCAGGGTGAAGTCGAGCTCGGGGAGCGACGCGCCCGCGGCGCGCTGCACCCGCCCGTCGTGGAGGACGGCGCGCAGCACCTCGAGGTGCTCGGCCACCTCGTCCACGCGCAGTGCCCGCCGGCCCAGCCACGCCGCGGCCGTCTCCCGGTGACCGGCGCCGACGCCGAGCACGAACCGGCCACCGGTGACCTCGGCGACGGTGGCCGCGCCCATGGCCAGCGTCACCGGGCTCCTCGCCGGCAGGGGCACGATCCCCGTCGCCAGCCGGGCCCGCTCGACGTCGCCGGCCAGGGCCGCGCACGTCACCAGCGCGTCGCGGCCGGCGACCTCGGGGATCCAGACGCTGTCGTAGCCGAGCGCGTCCACGAGGGCGGCCTGCTCGCGCACATCGGGCAGCGGTCCCCTGATCGCCACCGCGGTCCCGATGCGCACGCCTCATTCTGGGTGCTGGCCGATGAGACGACCAGCCGGCATCGTCTCGCGTGGTGTGACACGATGCGGCTGCCACGCGTCGCGGGGGCGACGACGGGCCAGGGGAGGTGTGCCGTGGGACGGCTCGACGGCAAGGTCGCCATCGTCACCGGCGGGGCGCGAGGCGTGGGCCTCTCGCACGCCAAGCTGCTCGCCTACGAGGGCGCGGCGGTGGTCGTGAACGACCTCGGCGGCGAGTGGGACGGCAGCGGTCACGACGACCGCCCGGCCCAGCAGGCCGTGGACGAGATCGTCGCCGCCGGCGGTCGCGCCGTCGCGAGCTACGACGACGTCGCCGACTGGGAGGGCGGCCAGCGGCTCGTGAACCAGGCGGTCGAGTCCTTCGGCCGCCTCGACATCCTCATCTGCAACGCCGGCATCCTGCGCGACCGGATGACGTTCAACATGACCGAGGAGGAGTGGAACGCGGTCATCCGCGTCCACCTCAACGGGCACTTCGTGCCGGTGCGGTGGGCGGCGGCCTACTGGCGCGAGCAGGTCAAGGCCACCGGCCAGCCCGCCAACGGCCGTGTCGTGCTCACCTCCTCGGAGGCCGGCCTGTACGGCAACGCCGGCCAGCTCAACTACGCGGCGGCCAAGGCCGGCATCGCGTCGATGGCGATGGTGCTGGCCCGCGAGCTCGAGCGCCACGGCTGCACCGCCAACGCCATCTGCCCCCGGGCGCGGACCCGGCTCACCGAGAACACCTTCGGCGCGTTCAACGTGGCCGATGGCGCGTTCGACGCCTGGGACCCCGACAACGTGGCGCCCTGGGTGGCGTTCCTGTGCTCCGACCACGCCGCCCACATCAGCGGCCAGTGCTTCGTGGTCGGCGGCGGCACCATCGAGCTGGTCCAGATGCCGACGGTCGCGAACCGGATCACCAAGGACGGCCGCTGGGAGCTCGACGAGCTCGCCGCCGCGGCCAGCGACCTGTTCGGCGACCGGCCGACCCGCCCCCGGGCGTTCCCGGTGGGCGAGAACCTGCCGACGGGCTGACGCGATGAGCCAGGCGCTGGAGGGCATGCGCGTGCTCGAGCTGGCGACGGGCATCCAGGGCCCCTACGCCGGCAAGCTGTTCGCCGACCTCGGTGCGGAGGTGATCAAGGCCGAGCCGCCGGGCGGCGACCCCGCGCGCCGCCGTGGCCCGTTCCCCGGTGACGAGGAGGATCCCGAGCAGAGCGCGCTGTTCCTGCACCTGAACACCAACAAGCGCGGCATCGTCGTGGACCCGTCGACCCCCGCCGGGCGCGACCGCGTGCTGCAGCTCGCGGGCACCGCCGACCTCGTGATCGAATCCGAGGCCCCGGGGGTGCTCGACCGGTGGGGACTCGGCTTCGAGGCGCTCCGGGCCGTCAACCCCCGTGTCGTCCTCGCCAGCATCACCCCCTTCGGCCAGGACGGCCCCTACGCGCACTACAAGGGCGAGGAGATCGTCTACTACGCGATGGGCGGCCCGATGGGCTCCACCGGGCTCGCCGAGCGCGAGCCGGTCAAGCTCGGCGGCGACATCATCAGCTACCAGTGCGGCAACCTCGCCGCCGCCGCCTCCCTCGCCGCCCTCGCCGCGGTGGCGCTGCACGGCGAGGCGATCCACCTCGACTGCTCGAACTTCGAGAGCCAGGAGGGCTCGATCGACCGCCGCCTCGCGTTCCTCACCGGCGCGTCCTACAACGGGGCCCTGCCCCGGCGCGAGGGGACCCAACGCTTGTCGCCGGCGCCGATGGGCATCTATCCCTGCGCCGACGGCTACGTCCAGGTCATCACGATCCCCACCTGGGTGCCGCGCATGCTCGCCACCCTGCAGGACCCCACCCTCGACGAGCTGTACGGCACGCCGACGTGGCTGTTCGACCCCGAGGTGCCCGACGCCACCGACGCCGTGCTGTACCCGTGGCTGCTCGAGCGGACCAGGGCCGAGGCGATGGCGGCGGCGGAGGCCAACCAGTGGCCGGTCACCGCGGTGCACACCACCGCCGACGTCGTCGCCGACGAGCACTTCACCGCCAGAGGCTTCCTCGTCGAGGTCGACCACCCCGCCGCCGGCCGCATCCGCCAGCCCGGCGCCCCGTTCCGCATGGACGACGGCTGGGCGCTGCGCCGGCCCGCGCCGCGGCTCGGCGAGCACGACGCCGAGGTCGATGCCGAGCTCGCCGCGCCCGCCCGGCCCGCGGCCGTGCCCGCCGCCGCCAGCCCGGCGCGGCTGCCGCTGGAGGGGGTGCGGGTCCTCGACCTCAGCGTGGTGTGGGCCGGGCCCTACTGCACGATGCTGCTCGGCGACCTCGGGGCCGAGGTGCTGCGCATCGACAACCCGTACCTGTTCCCGTCGAGCACCAAGGGCTTCATGCCCCGGGTCTCCAAGGAGATGGTCGAGGCGCTCGGGCCGATCGTCGGCGCGTTCCCCGACGGGGACCCCGGCGAGCGGCCCTGGAACCGCCACGCCATGTTCAACTGCCACGCCCGGAGCAAGCGCATCGCCACCCTCGACCTCCGGCAGGACTCCGGCCGCGAGGCGTTCCTGCGCCTGGTCGAGGTCAGCGACGTGCTGGTGGAGAACAACGCCGCCCGCGTGCTCGACAAGCTCGGCCTCGGCTGGGACGTGCTGCGGGCCCGCAACCCCCGGTTCATCTGCGTGCGCATGGCCCCCATGGGCCTGTCCGGTCCCTACCGCGACCACGTCGGCTTCGGCGCCCACTTCGAGGCGCTGTCGGGGCTCACCGCCATCCGCGGCTACGCCGACGCCGACCCCACCAGCACCACCTCGGTGTTCCACATGGACCCCGCCAGCGGCGCCACCGGCGCGTTCGCGGTGATGGCGGCGCTGCGCCGGCGCGAGCGCACCGGCACCGGCACGCTGATCGAGTTCGCCCAGTCCGAGAACCTCATGCAGCACATCGGCGAGCTGCTCGTCGACGCCGCCCGCACCGGGCGCGACCACCCGCCCCTCGGCAACCGCCATCGCACCCGCGCGCCCCAGGGCTGCTACCGCTGCGACGGCGACGACGCCTGGGCCGTGGTGTCGGTGGGCGACGACGAGGAGTGGGCCGGCCTGCGCCGGGCGATGGGGGAGCCGGCCTGGGCCGCGGACGAGCGCTTCGCCACCGCCGCCGGTCGCCGGGAGCACCACGACGAGATCGACGAGGGCATCACCGGGTGGACCGCCGGGCTGGGCCCCGGCGAGGTGTTCCACCGGTGCCAGGCCGAGGGCGTCCCCGCCGGGCCGGTGCTGAACGAGCTCGAGGCCCTGGCCGATCCCCACCTCGCCGCCCGCGGCTTCTTCCGCGAGAACACCGGCGTCGACACCGGCACCCACCGCTACCCCGGGCACCTGTGGCACTGGGACGGCCCGCCGCTGGCGTGGGGCCCGATCCCGGCGATGGGCGAGGACAACGAGTACGTGTGGAAGCAGGTCGCCGGCCTGACCGACGCCGAGTACGACGCCCTGGGCGCCGACGGCCACCTGGCCACCTGCTACTTCGGCCCCGACGGCAACCCGGTCTAGCGGTGGGCGGCGCGCTCAGCCCGTACCGGGTGCTCGACCTCACCACCGACCGCGGGTGGCTCACCGGCAAGCTGCTGGCCGACCTCGGCGCCGACGTGGTGAAGGTCGAGCCGCCCGGCGGCGATCCCGGCCGGCGGCGGGGGCCGTACGCGGGCGAGGTGCCCCACCCCGAGGAGAGCCTCGGGTGGTGGTTCTTCAACCGGGGCAAGCGGGGGATCACCCTCGACCTCGACCGCGCCGACGGGCGGGCCGTCATGCGCCGGCTGGCGGCGGACGCCGACGTGCTCGTCGAGTCCTTCGACCCCGGCTGGCTCGCCGAGCGGGGGCTCGGCTACGACGACCTCGCGGCGGCCAACCCGCGCCTGGTGTACACCTCGGTGTCGCCCTTCGGCCAGGACGGGCCCCGCGCCGGCTGGGCCGCCACCGACCTGGTCCTGTCGGCCACCGGCGGGCCGCTGTGGCTCACCGGCGACCGCGACCGCCCCCCGGTGCGCATCTCGGTGCCGCAGTACTTCCTCCACGCCGGGGCCGAGGCGGCCGTGGCGACGATGCTGGCGCTCTACCACACCGCGTCCACCGGCGAGGGCCAGCACGTCGACGTCGCCGCCCAGCTCGCCACCATCCGCACGCTGATGAACGCCACCGCCTTCCCGCACCTGGAGGGCGTCGAGGTGCAGCGCCAGGGCCGGAGCGTCGCCCACGGCCACGCCCGGTTCCGCATGCTGTTCCCCTGCGCCGACGGCCACGTGACCGTGCTCATCACCGGCGGCGCCCTCGGCGCGATGATCGTCAAGGGCATGCTCGGCTGGATCGCCGAGACCGACGGCCTCCCGGGCTGGCTCACCGAGGTCGACTGGGCCGGCATCGACTTCGCCTCCCTCGCCGGCACCGACGAGGGCCGCGACTTCTTCGAGCGGGTGTCGGACGTGATCGGCGCGTTCTTCCTCACCCGCACCAAGGACGAGCTGTACGCCGAGGCGCTGCGGCGGCGGTTCCTGCTGGCGCCGGTCAACACCGTCGCCGACATCCGTGCCGATGAGCAGCTCGCCGCCCGCGAGTACTTCGTGCCCGTCGACCACGGCGAGCGGGGCGCCGTCGCCTATCCCGGGCCGTGGGCCAAGCTCAGCGCCACCCCGCTGGTCGACACCCCGCGGGCGCCGCGGATCGGCGAGCACAACCACGACGTCCTCGCCGGCGAGCTCGGCCTCGTCGCCACCGAGCTCGACCGGCTGGCCCGAGCGGGGGTGCTGTGACGACCGACGTGTTCGAGGGCCTCAAGGTGTGGGACATGTCCTGGGTCGGGGTGGGGCCGCTCACCGCCCGCTACCTCGCCGACTACGGGGCGACGGTCGTGCGGCTCGACACCAGCTCCCGGCCCGACGTGCTCCGGCTCACCCCGCCGTTCCGCGACGGCCAGCCCGGCCTCAACCGGTCGCACTTCTATGGCGACTACAACGCGTCCAAGCTCGGCATCGGCCTCGACCTCATGAACCCGCTGGGCCGCGACGTCGCCCTGCGGCTGGTCGACTGGTGCGACGTGCTGCTCGAGAGCTTCACCCCCAAGACCATGGCGGCCTGGGGGATGAGCTACGACGAGCTGCGGGAGCGCAACCCGTCGATGGTGATGCTGTCGACCTGCATGCAGGGCCAGACCGGCCCCCGCCGTGACTACCGCGGCTTCGGCAACCTCATGGCCGCCCTCGCCGGGTTCTACGAGATCTGCGGCCACCCCGACCGCGACCCGGTGCCGGTGTACGGCGCCTACACCGACTTCATCTGCCAGCGCTTCGCCGCCACCGCCCTCATCGCCGCCCTCGACCACCGCCGCCGCACCGGCGAGGGCCAGCACATCGACCTGTCGCAGTTCGAGGCGGCGGTGCAGCTGCTCGGGCCCGAGCTGCTCGAGGTGGAGCTCACCGGCCGGGCCGCCACCCGTGACGGCAACCGGTCGCCGTGGGCGTGCCCGCACGGCGTGTACCCGACCCGCCCGGTGCGGGGCCACGAGGGCTGGGTGGCGATCGCGGTCGAGACCGACGCCCAGTGGGCGGCGCTGCGGGCCGCCATGGGCGACCCGGCGTGGGCGGCGGCGCCCGAGCACCAGACGCTGCTCGGGCGGAAGGCCGACGAGGAGGCGATCGACGGGCACCTCGCGGCCTGGACCGCGGGGTGGGAGCAGGGCGAGCTCGTCGCCACCCTGCAGCCGGCCGTGCCCGCCGGCGAGGTCCACGACCAGACCGGGCTGCACCTCGATCCGCAGGTCGCCCACCGCGGGTACTTCGTCACCCTCGACCACACCGAGATCGGCGAGGTCCCCTACGACGGGCTCCAGGCCCGGCTGTCGCGCACGCCGGGTCGGCTGCGCAAGCCGGCGCCGTGCGTGGGGGAGGACACCTACACCGTGCTGGAGGACCTCCTCGGCATGGACGCGGAGGAGATCGGCGACCTGCTGGCCGCCGAGGCTGTCGAGATCACCGGAGGATGACCGAGGCGTGAACCTGACCATGCTCGCCGACCTGCCGTCGATGATCGTGCCCGAGGGCACCGCGCTCGTCGACGCCGAGGGGCCGATCGACTACGAGACCCTGCGGGCCCGGGTCGCCGGTACCGCCGGCCTGCTCGCCGGCCTCGGCGTCGGGCCCGGCGACCGGGTCGGGATCCTGTCGACGAACCGCGCCGCCGTCGTCGAGGCGCTGTTCGCCACCGCGGCGCTGGGCGCCACCGTTGTGCCCATGAACTACCGGGCCAAGCCCGACGAGCTGCGCCACCTGCTCGCCGACTCCGGCGCCCGGGTGCTGTTCGCCGAGCAGCGCTACGCCGGCGACGTCGCCGCGGTGCGGCCGGCCTCGCTCGCCGAGGTCGTCGTCCTCGACGACGCCGACGGCTACCCCGCCGCCCGCGACGCCGCCGAGCCCGACCTCGACATCGCGGACGTCGACGACGACGAGGTGGCGATCCTGCTGTACACGAGCGGGACGACCTCGATGCCCAAGGGCGTCATGCTGACCCACGGCGCCCTCACCGGCTACGTGATGGGCGCCAACGACGCCGCCGACGGCACCACCGAGGGCACGTCGCTGCTGTCGGCGCCGCTGTACCACGTGGCCGGGGTGACGTCGCTGCTCAACGCGCTCTACACCGGCCGTCCGACGGTGCTGCTCCCGCAGTTCGAGCCGGCGGCGTGGCTGGCGGCGGTGGCCGAGCACCGCGTGACCCACGCCTTCCTGGTGCCGACCATGCTGGCGCGGCTGCTGGAGGACCCGGCGCTCGAGCGCGCCGACCTGTCGAGCCTGGAGCAGGTGACCTACGGCGCGGCGCCGATGCCCGCACCGGTGATCCGCCGGGCGCTCGAGCGGTTCCCGTCCTCGGTGCGGTGGTCGGGCGCCTACGGCCAGACCGAGACCACCGCCACGGTGGCGGTGCTCGGCCCCGACGACCACGACCTCTCCGGCGACCCGGCCGAGGTCGAGGCCAAGCTGGCCCGGCTCGCATCCGTCGGCCGGCCTCTCGAGGACGTCGAGCTGCGGGTCGTCGACCCCGACGGCAACCCGCTCGGGCCGGGCGAGGTCGGCGAGGTGCAGCTGCGCACGTTCCGGTCGATGCGGGGCTACTGGGGCGCGGAGGAGAAGACCCGGGTCACCGTCGACGACGAGGGCTGGGTCCACACCGGCGACGTCGGCCACCTCGACGCCGACGGCTACCTGTTCCTCACCGGGCGGGCGGGCGACCTCATCATCCGGGGCGGCGAGAACGTCGCCCCCGCGGAGGTCGAGGCCGTCCTCTACGAGCACCCCGACGTGCTCGAGGCCGGCGTGGTCGGGATGCCCGACGAGACCTGGGGCGAGCGGGTGGCGGCGGTGGTGGCCCTGCGCGAGGGCGCCGCCGCCACCGCCGAGGACCTGGTGGCGTTCTGTGCCGGGCGGCTGGCGAGCTTCAAGCGCCCCGAGCGGGTGGTGGTGGTCGACGAGCTGCCCCGCACCTCCACCGGCAAGGTCGTGCGCCGTGACCTCACCGGCCTGGTCGGCCAGTGAGCGCGCAAGGAGCAGGTTCGTGAGCGACCTCGCATGGGTCGAGCGATGGGTGGCCGTGGGCGGGTACGGCGCCACCCTCGGGGTGCGGGCCGAGCACCTCAGCGCGGACGGGGCCCGGCTGGCGCTCGGGTTCCGCACCGAGATCTCCAACGGCGACACCGCCCTGCACGGCGGGGTGGCGGCCTCGATGGTCGACCTCGCCGCCGGGGCCGTGGCCCGGGCCGCGCTCGGCGAGGAGAGCGGGCCGTGGCACACCGTCGCGGTGCAGGTCGGGTACCTGTCGGCCGCGCTCTCGGAGGGGATCGTGGCCACCGCCCGGCTGCTGCGCCGGGGCAAGGAGCTCGCCTACGTCGGCGTCGAGGTCGCCGGCGAGGGTGGCAAACCGATCGCGGCCGGCACCGCCACGGTGCGCGGCCGCTTCGGGGCCGAGCCCGTCGTCGGCCCTACCGCGTTGGGAGACGGCGGCGAGGCCGATCCCGGCCCGATGGGACCGTTCATCGGGCGGGTGCCGTTCCACGCCGTCCTCGGGTTGGAGGTCGAGCACATGGCCGGCGGCCGGTCGCGCATCGTGCTGCCCGCGACCGCCGCCGCCGGCGATGCCGGTGGGGGCGTGGCCGAGGGCGCGGTGCTCGCGCTGCTCGACACCACGGGGTCGATGGCGGCGTGGGCCGAGACCGGCCCGGGCCGGTTCAAGGCGTCGACCACCGGCCTGCAGGCCCGGTTCCTCGAGCCGGTGCCGGCGGGTGACCTCGTCGGGTACGGCCGGGTCCTGCACCACGACCGCGAGCTGCTGCTCACCGACGTCGAGATCGCCCGGCGCGACGACCGCCGCGTCGTCGCCGCCGGCACGGTGAACTACCGCATCGTCACCCCGGAGCTGGCCCGATAGGCGAGTGCGCCTCCCCGGCGGGAGCGGCCGGGTGAGGAGCGGGCTCGACGGGCTCGACCGGGGGGTGATCGGGCCGGTGCGCACGCTCGACCCGGCCCGGCCGGTCGCGCCCGGCCTCACTGTGCACCGCGGCCGGGTCGCGGCGCTGGAGCCGCCTCCCCGGGGTGCCGGCTGCCGGCTCCCGCCCGGGGCGGTGGTGGTCCCCGGGTTCGAGGACCCCCACCTCCACCTGCTGGCCATGGCCGCGGCCCGCCTGTCGGTCGACGCCGGCCCGGCCGCCGCCCCCGATCTCGCCGCCCTCGGCCGGGTGCTGGCCGCGGGAGCCGCCGAGCGGCCGGAGGTGGCGTGGCTGCGGGCCACGGGCTTCGACGACGCCCTCGTCGCCGAGCGCCGGCTCCCGGGCGCTGCGCTGCTCGACGCCGCCGCCGGCCGACGGCCGCTCGTGGTGCACCACGCCGCCGGGCGCGTCGTGCTCCTC
Organism: Acidimicrobiales bacterium; assembly: GCA_035540955.1. Taxonomy (GTDB): domain Bacteria; phylum Actinomycetota; class Acidimicrobiia; order Acidimicrobiales; family CADCSY01; genus DATLFP01. The sequence goes on along the minus strand of DATLFP010000135.1, from coordinate 22,123 downwards.
AACACCGCCGCCCGGTGCCGGCTCGGCGTCGACGGCGACGGCGTGCTCGACAGCCGCGATCCTCGCCTCGCCGCGGTGCCGCCACTCGGCCCCGCCGAGCTCGCCGCCGGGCTCGGCGCCGTCCGCGATGCGTTGCTGGCCGCCGGTGTCGTCGCCGTCACCGACGCCACCGCCACCAACGGGCGAGCCGAGGTCGAGCTGCTCGACGGCTTCGCCGCCACCGCGCTCGCCCCGCTCGAGGTGACGGTGCTGCCCTCGGCGCGCGCGCTGGGCGACCTCGGCGGGGCCCGGCCCGGCAGCCGGCTCGGCACCGCCCGGCTCGGCCCGGCGGCGAAGGTGGTGGTCGAAGGTGACGAGCCCGGCGACCTCCACGCGCTCATCGCCGCCGCCCGTCGCGACGGCTGGCCGGTGGCACTGCACGTCACCGACGTCGACGGGGTCGACCGGGCGCTGGGCGCCCTGCGGGCGGTGCCGGCGCTGCCGCCGGGGCGCCGCGACCGGCTCGAGCACCTGTCGCTGTGCCTGCCGGAGCAGGTGGCGCAGGTCGCTGCCAGCGGCGCCGCGGTGGTGACCCAGCCGGCGTTCCTCCACGCCCGGGGCGCGAAGTACGCCGAGCAGCTCGGCGAGGTCGAGCGGGCGTGGCTCTACCGCGTGCGCTCGCTGCTCGACGCCGGCGTGACGGTGGCAGCGTCGTCCGACGCGCCCGTGGTCGACGCGTCGCCGCTGGCGTCGATGGCGGCCGCCGTCGACCGGCGCGGCCTCGCCCCCGGCGAGGCCGTCGACGCCGCCACCGCGCTGGACCTCGTCACCCGGTCGGCCGCCGCGGTGTCGGGCACCGGCGGCGGCGTGCTGCGCGCCGGCGGCCCCGCCGCGTTCGTAGTGCTCGATGCCGACCCGTGCCGGGTGGGCGCCGAGGAGGTCCGCGTGCTCGCCACCGTCGCCGCCCGTCCGGGGGCGCCGGCGGTCTAGGTTCCCACCATCCCGACCGGAGGAGGCCCCGTGCCCGTCGACCCGCAGGTCAGCCAGCTCCTCTCGCAGATGCAGGCCATGGGGATGCCCGGCCTGTCCGAGCTGCCGGTCGAGCAGGCCCGCGCCGCGCTCGCCGCCGCCCGGATCACGGCGGGACCGTCCGAGGAGGTCGCCGCCGTCGACGACCTGGCCATCCCCGGCCCCGCCGGCGACCTCCCGGCCCGGGTGTACCGGCCCTCGACCGAGCACGGGCTGCCGGTGGTGGTGTACTTCCACGGCGGCGGCTGGGTCCTGGGTGACATCGAGAGCCACGACCCCACGTGCCGCGCGCTCGCCAACCGGGCCGGCGCCGTCGTGGTCAGCGTCGACTACCGGCTGGCGCCGGAGGCGCCGTTCCCCGCCGCGGTCGAGGACTGCCTGGCCGCCACCCGCTGGGTAGCCGCCAGCGCCGACCGGCTCGGCGTCGACGGGGCCCGGCTGGCGGTGGCGGGCGACAGCGCCGGCGGGAACCTCGCCGCGGTGGTCGCCCAGCTCGGGCGCGACGAGGGCGGGCCGGCGATCCGGTTCCAGCTCCTCGTCTACCCGGTGACCGACGGCGCGATGGACACCGCGTCCTATCGCGACAACGGCGAGGGCTACTTCCTCACCGCCAAGGACATGCGCTGGTTCTACGACCTCTACGCCGGTCCGGTCGACGATCCCCGGGTGTCGCCGCTGCGGGCCGCGGATCTCGCCGGGTTGCCCCCGGCGATGGTCATCACCGCCGAGTTCGACCCGCTGCGCGACGAGGGCGACGCCTACGCCGCGCGGCTCGCGGGAGCGGGCGTGCCGGTCGAACACGTGGCGTGCCCGGGCATGATCCACGGCTTCTTCGGCATGGGCGCCGCCGTCGACGCCGCCGGCGCCGTCGTCGACCGGGCCGGGCGAGCGCTCCGGGACGCGCTGGCCCCGGCCTGAGCACCGCGCAGCCGGTGGGCGACCCGCCGGCCCGTCACCGTGGAGACCGCCATCGCCGCGCACCGCGCCAGTGACCTCGGCGCCCGGGGCTCAGTCCGCCGGCGTCGCCCAGAGGAACGTGAAGTCCGGTCGGACTCTGACAGGTACACGCTCGGCTACCGTTCCGTCCCTGGTCGAGCGACCAGATGATCGCCGACGGCATTTCGATCATGCGCACGTCCAGGACACCGCCGCCGAGTGGGCATCGACGAGCGCATCCGGTTCCGACATCGCATCATCCGCGCCGAGTGGTCGAGCGCGCCTGCCCGGCCGTGGTCGACGCGTCGACGCCGCCACCGCGCTGGACCTCGTCACCCGGTCGCCCGCCGCCCGTGACCGGGCGGCGGTCAGGCGGCGTCGACGCGCCGGCCCGCCACCGAGGAGACCGCCATCGCCACCAGCGCGACGGCGCCCATGCCGGTGAGCGTCACCCGCAGGCCCACCGCGTCGGCGAGCGCGCCCAGGGGCAACGCCGCCATCCCGAACCCGCTGAAGCTCAGCATGTTCAGTGCCTGCACCCGTCCGTGGAAGGCACGGTCGGTGCGGGCGAGCACCAGGCTGTTGTTCATGGACTGGTAGCCCGACGACGCCCCGCCCAGCAGCACGGCGGCGAGGAGCGCGACGGCGAAGCTCGGCGCCAGCGCGAGCGCGACGACGCCGCCCCCGAAGCCGATGCCGGCGAGGCGCTGGAGCAGGGCGGCGCGGGCGCCGTCGGCGTGGCGGGCGAGCAGCAGCGACACGACGACGGCGCCCACGGCGGTGGCCGCCGAGAGGATCCCGAAGCCGGTGGCGCCGACGTCGAAGAGCTCGTCGGCGATCGAGGGCAGGAACGCGATGTAGGGGAACGCGGCCACCACGACCACGAAGGCGGTGGCGACGAGCAGGGCCAGGTCCGGCCGAGCGCGCACGTAGCGCACGGCCTCGGTCAGCTCGCTCATCGGTGACGTGGTGCTCGCCGTCGCCGGCCGGCCCGGCGGCAGGCCGGCGGTGGCCCCGGCGGCGACCACGAGGAGCGCGGTCGACACCAGGTACACACCGCCGGCACCGACCGCCGGCACGCCGAGCAGCACGCCGGCCACCGATGGGCCGAGCACCCTGGTCCCGTTCATGGCCATCTGCTGCAGGACGATGGCGTTGCCCAGGAGCCCGGGGCCGACCAGCTCCCCGGTGAAGGCCATGCGGGCGGGGCCGAGCACCGAGAACGCGACACCCTGCACGGCGCCGGCGGCCACGAGCATCCAGTAGGCGACGACGTCGGCGACGATGGCGGCCCCGAGGAGCCCGGCGCTCACCGCCATCGTCAGCTGCGCGGCGAGCAGCAGCCGCCGCTTGGAGAGGCGGTCGGCGGCGACGCCACCGAAGGGGGTGACGAGCAGCATCGGGACGCCGAACGCGAGGAAGACCCCGCCGAGGCCGGCGTTCGATCCGGTCAGCTCGTGGGCCAGCCACCCGCGGGCGATGACCTGCATCTGCACGGCCAGGAACGACAGGACGTTGCCGATCCACAGCTGCCGGTAGTCGGGCACGGCCAGCGAGGCGAACGTCGCCGGCGAGGTCCGCGCCGCGACTGCCACCGGCTCGAGGGCCTCGGGCTCGACGGCGGCGTCGCTCACGGCCGGACCGTACACGCGGCCCCGGCGCGGTGGCCGTGCCGGGCGCGGCGGCGGCGCCGGCCTCGACGCCCGTGGTCCGTACGGAGGGTCGTTGCGCGACCCGCCGCCGTCGTGTTCTCTGTGGGTTCACCATCTCGGGGGGGAGGGGTCGTGACGTTCCTGGACGACGACGATGATCGGGTCGCGCCCGGCAGCACGGGGCACCTGGCGCGCTACTGGTGGATCTACGCGCTCGTGGCGGTGGTGGCCGTGGTGGCCGTCGTCGTGCCGGTGGTGAGCGGCGACGACGACGAGGAGGAGCAGCCGGCGGCCGGGACGGCGAGCACCGCCGCGCCCGCGGCGGAGGGGCCGTGGCGGCCCGGGTCCGGCGACCTGGTCCACGGCTCGGGCACGACCGGGGGTGGCGTGGCGTGCGAGGAGGGCACGAGCCAGGTGGCGGGCGTGGGCTACTCGGTGCCGTGCCTGCCGGCGTTCGAGGGCGACAACGGGGGCGAGACCGCCCGGGGCGTGAGCGCCGACACGGTGCGCATCGTCGTGCGCCGGTTCCCGTCGAGCGCCAACCAGCAGACCGTGGACCAGGCGGCCCGCGACGCCGGGTTCGCCACCCGCGACGACTCCAAGGCGATCGCCTACCAGTGGCTCGAGCACTTCAACGAGCACTACGAGCTGTACGGCCGGCGCGTCGAGCTCGTGGAGTACGAGTCCGAGTTCGGCGACGGCACCGCCGAGGCGCTCGGCGGCGGGCGCGAGGGCGCGTGCGCCGACGCCACCAAGATCGCCGAGGAGCTCGACGCCTTCGGCGTCATCAGCCAGCCCGTCGCCGACGCCGGGAGCACCTCGGGCGTGTTCGCCGACTGCGCCCGCCAGGAGGGCCTGGTGGTCTTCGACGGGGCGCCGTACTACACCGAGGAGTACTTCGCCGAGCGTGACCCCTACGTGTGGTCGATCGTGATGGAGTGCGAGCGGATCGGCTTCCAGGACGCCGAGTACATGGGCAAGCGCCTCCTCGGTCGGCCCGCGGCGCACGCCAAGGGCGACCTGCAGGGCAAGCCCCGCGTCCTCGGCACCTACGTGCCCGATAACCCCTACTACACGCGGTGCATCGACATCGCCAACGACGAGCTCGAGCGCACCTACGACGCCCCGCGCAACATGGTGGTCACCTACCAGCTCGACGTGTCGCGGTTCGCCGAGCAGGCCCAGCGGGCCGTCGTCCAGTTCAAGGACGCCGGGGTCACCTCGGTGGTGCTCGCCTGCGACCCGATCTCGGTGATCTTCCTGACCCAGGCGGCCAAGGCCCAGGACTACTTCCCGGAGTGGATCAGCATCGGCGTGGCCGGCACCGACACCGACAACTTCGCCCGCCAGTACGAGCAGTCGGTGGTCGAGGGCTCGCTGTTCGGCATGAGCCAGCTCGGGTCGACGGCGAAGATCTACGGGCCGGACTCCGAGGCCAACCGGCTCTACCAGGAGGTGTTCGGCGAGACGCTCCCGCGGGGGACGACGGGGTGGTTCTCCGCCCTCGTGCACGTGTTCAACCTCGTTCAAGCCGCCGGGCCGGACCTCACCGCCGAGAACCTGGCGGCCGGCGTCACCACCCTGCCCGACCTCGGCGCCCCCGACTTCGCCTATGGCCGCTGGTCCTTCGCCAGCGGGCCCGACGGGGTGAACGGCACCGACCACACCGCGGTGGACGACTCCCGCGAGGTCTACTGGGACGCCGACGCGGTCTCCCTCGCCGACGGCGAGCCCGGGACCTGGGTCGAGACCGAGGGCGGTCAGCGGTTCGCCAACGGCGAGTGGCCCGAGGGCGAGCCGGCGGTGTTCGGCGCCGCACCCGGCGGCGAGTGACCCCGGCGAGGCGGATCGCCGCCGGATGGCGGCTCGACGCCCTCGCCACCCCCGCCGGCGCCGCCGCCGCGGTGGTGGTGGTCGCCCTCGCCGGCTGGGCCGTCGTCGCCGCCGCGCTGCCGGAGGGCCTCCCGGCCGGCATCGCGGTGCGGGGCCTGGTGCTCGGCTCCCTCTACGCCCTGAACGCCATCGGCCTGGTGCTGGTGTTCCGGGCCAGCAAGGTCATCAACTTCGCCCAGGCCGAGTTCGGCTCGGTGGCCGCCGTCATCGCCATCGTGCTCGTCGTGCACCACCGCTGGGCCTACGTGCCGGCGGTGGTGCTCGGCCTGGTGCTCGCGGTGGTGATCGGCGTCGCCCTCGAACGGCTGGTGATCCGGCGCTTCGCCGCCGCTCCCCGGCTGATCCTCGCCGTGGCAACGGTCGCCCTGGCCCAGCTCCTCGCCGGCGTCGCCATCGTGATCCCGCTCCTCTACGACGAGCTCGGCGACGGGGTGTTCAAGGTCCCGGGCGAGCTGCGCTTCACCGTCGAGCCCGTCGTGTTCGACACCGCCTACGTGGTCGCCATCGTCGCCGTGCCGGTGGTGGCGATCGCCCTCGGCGTGTTCCTCCGGGCGACCCGGTACGGCGTCGCCATACGCGGCGCGGCCGAGAACGGCGAGCGGGCGTCGCTGCTGGGCGTGCCCACCGCCCGCCTCGCCACCATCGTGTGGGCCATCGCCGCGGTGCTGTCGGCCGCCGCCGTGCTGCTGCGGGTGTCGATCGTCGGCTTCTCGTCCTTCGCCGGCGTGTCCGGCGGCGGCAGCACCCTGCTGCTGTTCACGCTCTCCGCCGCGGTCATCGGGCGCATGGAGAGCCTGCCCCGGACCGTGGCCGCCGCGCTGTTCCTCGGCGTGTTCCAGGAGGCGGTGACCTGGAGCTACGCCAACACCACCGTGGTCGACGCCCTGCTCGTCGTGGTCATCCTGGTGGCGCTGCTCGTGCAGCGGGGCGTGCTGTCGCGCGCCTACGACACCGGCATCGCCACCTGGGACGCCATGCGCGAGGCCCGACCGATCCCCGTCGAGGTGCGCCGCCACCCCGAGGTGCGGGCGGTGGCGATGGGGCTGAAGGTGCTGGCGGTGGCGGCCGCCGCCGCGCTGCCCCTGGTGGCGAGACCGAGCCAGGAGAACGCGCTGACGATCGTGGTGATCTACGCCATCGTGGCCGTGTCGCTCGTGGTGCTGACCGGCTGGGCGGGCCACATCTCCCTCGGCCAGTTCGCGCTGGCCGGCTTCGGCGGCGCCACCACCGCGGTGCTCTATGGCCGCCACGACGTCCACATCCTCGCCGCCACGCTGGCCGGGGTGCTCGTCGCCGGCGCGGTGTCGCTCGCCATCGGACTGCCCGCGCTGCGCATCCGCGGTCCGTTCCTGGCGGTCACCACGCTCGCGTTCGCGGTCACCTCGTTCACCTACTTCCTCAACGGCCGGTTCCTCGACTGGTTCGTGGAGGACCGCATCGCGCGACCCGAGCCCTTCGGCGTGTCGCTCGAGCGCGACTGGCAGCTCTACGAGCTGTGCCTCGCCGGGCTCGTGCTCGTGATGTGGGGCACCCGCAACCTGCGGGCCAGCCGTACCGGCCGGGTGCTCGTCGCCGGCCGCGACAACGAGACGGCGGCCGAGGCGGCCAGCATCGGCACGACCCGGGCCAAGCTCACCGCCTTCGTGGTCGCCGGCATGATCGCCGGCTTCGCCGGCGCGCTCTACGTCATCCAGCAGGAGGGGCTGCACACCGACGCGTTCTCGCCCCAGGTCAGCCTCAAGCTGTTCGCCATGGTCGTCATCGGCGGGCTGACGTCGCTGCCCGGCGCCGTCCTCGGCGCGGTCTACGTGCGGGGCGCGGAGTTCTTCCTGCCCAACGGCTGGGACCTGCTCGTCTCGGGCGTCGGCGTGCTGGTGCTGCTCATGGTCATGCCTCGCGGGCTCAGCGCGCCGTTCTACGCCCTGCGTGACCGCTACCTCGACGGGGTGGCGCGCCGCCACGGCATCGCCGTCCCCCGGCCCGGGGCCGGTCCCTCGGGCGGTGACGCCGAGGTGCTCGGCGAGGCGCTCGAGCGGCTGCGGGACCTCGGGGCGCCCGCCAGCGAGCCGGCGGCACGTGGCTGAGCCGGCGCTCGCCGTCGATGCGCTCGACGTCGCCTACGGGCGGGTCCAGGTGCTGTTCGGCGTCGAGCTCACCGTCGAGCCCGGCGAGATCCTCGCCGTCCTCGGGACCAACGGCGCCGGGAAGTCGACCCTCCTGCGAGCCGTCGCCGGCCTGGTGGCCCCGCGTGCGGGTCGGGTGCGCCTCGCCGGCGGCGACATCACGGGCCGACCGGTGGCGTCGATCGCCGCCGCTGGGCTGAGCCTGGTGCCGGGCGAACGGAGCGTCTTTCCGACCCTCAGCGTCGCCGAGAACTTCCGGCTCGCCGCCTGGCTGTACGGCCGCACGCCCGATCTGGTGGCGGCGGCGACCGAGACCGTGCTCGGGCACTTCCCGGTCCTGCGGGACCGGTGGCAGGTCGCGGCCGGGAGCCTCTCCGGTGGCGAGCAGCAGATGCTGTCGCTGGGGCTCGCGTTCCTCGGCCGGCCGAAGGTGCTGCTCATCGACGAGCTGTCCCTCGGCCTCGCGCCGACCGTCGTCGGCCAGCTCGTCGGGATCCTGCCGTCGATCCGCGACGCCGGGACGGCCATCGTGCTCGTCGAGCAGTCGGTCACCACGGCGCTGCGGGTGGCCGACCGCGCCGTGTTCGTCGAGAAGGGCGAGGTCCGCTTCTCCGGTGCCACCGCCGACCTGGTCGAGCGGGACGACCTGCTGCGATCGATGTTCCTGCGGGCGGGGGAGCGGGCGGCGCGTGCGCCGGGTCCGGCCGAGGACGCCCGCGTCGTGCTCGCGGTCAACGGGCTGGTGAAGCGCTACGGCGGCATCCGCGCCGTCGACGACGTGACGTTCTCCCTGCGCGACGGCGAGATCCTCGGCCTCATCGGGCCGAACGGGGCCGGCAAGACCACGATCCTCGACCTCGTCTCGGGGTTCCAGCGGGCCGACACCGGCCGCATCACCATCGGCCGCACCGACGTGACCGAGCTGCCGGCCAACGCCAGGGCGGCGGGCGGGCTCGGTCGCTCCTTCCAGGCCGCCCGGCTGTGGCCGTCGCTGTCGGTGCGCGAGGCGTTGCTGTGCGCCATGGACCGCCACGTCACCGCCGGCGCCGCCCTCCCCGGGTTCTTCGGGTTGCCCCAGGTGCGCGACGCCGAGGCCCGCTTCGGTCGGGCGGTCGATCGGGCGCTGCGGGCCTTCGGGCTGCGGGGCTACCGCGACGCGTTCGTGGGTGACCTGTCCACCGGCGTGCGACGGATGGTCGAGCTCGCCGGGCTGCTCGCCGCCGGTCCGAAGGTGCTGCTGCTCGACGAGCCCTCCTCGGGCATCGCCCAGCGGGAGACCGAGGCGCTCGGCCCGCTGCTGCTCGAGCTGCGTGAGCTGCTCGGCGCCAGCCTCGTCGTGATCGAGCACGACATGCCGCTGCTGACCTCGATCGCCGACCGGGTCATGGCGCTCGAGGCCGGCGCGGTCATCACGACCGGCACACCCGAGGAGGTGCTCGCCCATCCCCGGGTGGTGGCGTCCTACCTCGGCGCGGCCGGCTGACCGCGCCCCTCAGAACGAGGCCGGCCAGGACGACTCGATCTCCACCGGCACGCCGGCGTCGGCGTCGGCTTCCAGCACCACCACCCCGACGCCGCCCACCTGGGTGCCGGCGAAGTCGATCGGGTTGAGGTAGCCGTTGTCGTAGCGGAAGCCGGCCATGGCCTGGTTGAACCCGGACCGGGTGAGGTCCTCGCCGGCGGCCTCGATGGTGGCCCGGAACACGTCGAGCAGCGCCCACAGCCCGGGCAGGTCGGCGAGGTCGGTGGCTTCGGGGCACGGCTCGCCGGGGAACGACGCCTTCCACTCCTCGCAGGCCGTGGTCTCGAAGGGCGAGTCGACCGCCTCGACCCGGCGGCTGGTGGAGAACGCCAGGCAGCCGTCCATGAACGGCCCGCCGAAGGGTGGCTCGAGCGCGCAGGCGCCGCCGTTGGCCGGGCCCATCCACTGCGGGCGGTAGCCCTGCTGGTCGCAGGCCTGCACGGCGGCGGTCAGCACCAGGCCGGAGGCGTAGGTGTAGACCATCTCGGCGCCGGCCTGCTGGAGCTTCACGCACTCGGCCTGGAGCTGGGCCGGGTTGGGGTCCTTGTCCACCGCGTCGTTGACCACGACCTCGAGGCCGCGGGACTCGGCGCTGGCGACGAACGCGGCGGCGATGCCGTCGGCGTTGGGCGAGTTCAGCCGCAGGTGGCCGACCTTGGTGCCCTCGGTGGCGCCGAGGGTGCCGGCCATGTACTCCGCCGCCAGCGCCGCCTGCTGCACCTGCGTGACCGTGAGCGCCCAATACCCGGCCCGGCCCAGCAGCCCCTCTTCGCTCGTGCCGGTCGACAGGTAGGGCGTAGGAGGCCCCGCCGGTGACCCCGATGACGAGATAGGGCGCGACGTCGCTCAACGGGTCGTCGATCCCTGCTGGTCGTCCCCCCAGTGGACGGCCGTGTCCGACACGGCCATGCGCGCCCCCCGGGGGTGACGGTACGCCGGGGCGGGGGAGGGGTCAACGGCGGCGCCGCCGAGCCGCCGTCCCAGGGACCCGCCCCCGCGCGGCCGGGTGCTTCGGACCGGTGTGCGCCCGCTGGGTCGCTGGCTCAGTCCGCCGGCGTCGCCCAGAGGAACGTGAAGTCCGGGCTCTGGACCTCGATCCGCACGGCCACGGGTGTGCCGAGAGCGACGTCGGCGCCCCCGCGCTCGAGCGCGGCGATCACGCGCGGGCCCTCATCGAGGGCGACCGCGAGGGTGACGAAGGGGATGCGCTCGACCCAGGCGGGGTCGAAGGACCGGTGGGACACGACGTAGGAGTAGACCGTGCCCCGCTCGGTGCTGGGCTCGAAGGTCCAGGTCGGCGAGAAGCACTCGGGGCAGTGCACCCTCGGCGGGTGGCGGAACCGGCCGCAGTCGCTGCACCGCTGGACGTGGAGCCGACCACCCTCGATGGCGGCGTGGTGGAACGCGAGCGAGAGGCCCTCGGGCTGGGGGACGAACAGGCCGGGCGTGCTCATCGGGTGCGCGCCTCCCTGGCGAGGACGGCGACGCTGCCGTCCCCGAGGTCGCCGTAGCCGGTCACGACGCCGAGCTCGCAGCCCGCCACCTGGGCCGCACCGGCGTCGTGGCGGAGCTGGCGGACGGCCTCGACGACGTGGTTCAGGCCCCAGCAGTGGCCTTGGGAGAGCAGGCCGCCGTGGGTGTTCATCGGGTAGCGCCCGCCGAGCTCGATGGTGCCGTCCCGCACGAAGTCGGCGGCGCCACCCGGCTCGGCGAAGCCGAGGGCCTCGAGCTCGAGGAGCACGACGTAGGTGAAGCAGTCGTAGACCTGGAGGAAGTCCATGTCGGTCGGCGCCACACCGGCCATGGCGAAGGCGCGGGGCGCGGCGGCGTGGATGCCGAGCTTCAGCACGTCGGGCCGGTTGGTGATCTCGTCGGCGGGATACGGGTGGCCCTCGGCGCCGCCGAGGTACAGCACCGGCGTGTGCGGCAGGTCGCGCGCCCGCTCGGCGGTGGTGACGACGACCGCCGCGGCGCAGTCGGTCTCGACGCAGCAGTCGAGCAGCCGCAGCGGCTCGGCGATGAACGGGGAGCCGAGGTAGTCCTCGAGGGTCAGCTCCCGGCCCCGCATGAGCGCCTTGTCGTTGAGGTGGGCGTGGCGACGGCACGCGAGCGCCACCGCCGCCGCCGCCTCGGGCGGGACCGCGTGCTGCTCGACGTAGCGGCGCAGGTACAGCGAGTACCACTGGGCCGGCGACCGCAGCCCGTAGGGCACGTAGAAGTTCACCGCGGTGTCCACGAACGGGCCGCCATCCATCCGCCGACGCGTCGGGCGGGCGCCGGGGCGGGGGCGCAGCGCCGAGAAGCCGTTCCAGCCGAGGGTCACGAGCACGTTGGTGGCGATCCCGGCCGACACGGCCATGACCGCGCTCTGCAGCGACGCGGTGGGGCTGGCGCCGCCCATGTGCACGGTGACGGCGTAGCGGACCTCGGGGATGCCGAGGTTGGCGGCGATCTCCTCGCCCGACACGAAGCCCGGCGGCGGGATGATCCCGTCGATGTCGGCGGGGGTGAGGCCCGCGTCGCGGATGGCCGTGATCGACGCCTGGTACACGAGCTCGGGCACCGACTGCTCGGCGCCTCGCACGTAGTCGGTCTCGCCGATCCCGACGAGGGCGGCGCGGCCCGAGATCGAGGTGGTCACGACGCCTCGCGCCGACTCAGCGACATGCGACGAAGTATGGCGCGTGTCGCGGGCGGGCGCCGGGTTCACCCCAGCGACAGCGAACCTTGACCGGGCCGACACGCGGGCCTGATCGGCCCGCAACCCGGGCTCCGTACCGTGAGGGCGACCACGACGGAAGGACCGCTGCCATGACCGACCTCGTGCTCGTCGGCACCGACGGCTCGCCCACCGCCACCCGGGCGGTCACCGCCGCGGCCCGCCTCGCGGGCCCGGCGGGCGCCACGCTCGCCGTCGCCTACGCCTACCGGCCCCGCCCCACCGCGGCGCAGCAGCGGGCGTGGGCCGCCGCTCCCGAGGAGCTCCGGTGGCGGCTGTCGGTCGGCACGCTGGCCGAGCAGGTCGTCGACGATACCGTCGCCGTCGCCGTGGCCGCCAGCGCCGGGGCGGCACCGGTCATCGGGCGCGCCGCGCCCGGGTCGCCTGCCGGGGTGCTGGCCGCCCTGGCCGAGGAGCTCGGTGCCGACGCGGTGGTGGTCGGCAACCGGGACGCGGCGGGGCGGTTCCGGCAAGGCATCGGCGCCGAGCTCGCCCGCCGGGCCCACTGCGACGTGGTCATCGTCGACACCGCCGACCGGGCCCGAGCGGCTCCCTGAGCGGGAAACGGGGCCCGGTAGCGGACCCCGTTCGACACCAGCCCCCCAGGCCGGCTCGCCGCCGCCCACGGGGCCGCCGGCTACACGGCCTCGGTGTCGCTGATCGCCGCCGCGGCGGCGATGACCGCGGCGGCGTCCCGCTCGATCGTCGAGCGCGCCCGCAGCACGATCAGGGCCCCGATCACGATCGGCGGCAGGATCAGGTGGAACGCGGCGTACAGCGAGGTGAGGTCGGAGAGCAGGCCGACCAGCGGTGGTGCCAGCGCCGAGCCGAACAGGGCCGACGCGAGCGAGAACGCCGACACGCCCACGCCCCGCGACGTGGTCGGCACCACGTCGAGCATCGACGCCCGCAGCGCCGGGAACGCGCCGGTGATCGAGATCGTGCCGAGGAACTGGAGCGCGAGGCGGACGGGCACGACCGGCACGTTGTAGGACACGACGTAGAGCGCCGTGCACACCAGGATGCTGCCGCTCACGAGGGCGATGCGCCCGCCCGGCACGCGCCCGTAGAGGCGGTCGGCCATCGAACCGCCCCAGAACGTGCCGATGAGCCCGGCGATGGCGAGGATGCCGCCGGTGGCGGCGGCGGCCTGGCTCTCGGTCATGCCCGAGTAGCGGTCGTGGTAGATGACGAGCCACGCCGCAGTCCCCGAGACGGTGAACAGCAGCGTGCCGACGCCGACGAGGACGTAGCGCATGGTCGGGATGGCGAAGATCATCCGGAGCTGGGTGCGCAGGTCGGTGGCGGCGTGGCGCAGGAACGTGGAGGCCCCCATCCCCTCGGTGCGCGCCATCGTCTCGGTCGCCACCGTCGCGCCCTCGGCCTCGCCCCGGATCGGCTCCCGCAGGCGGAAGGCGGGGATGGCGAGGAGCATCCCGGGGATGCCCACGACGAGGAATGCCCACCGCCAGCCGATGGTGGTGCCGACCACGCCTCCGATCACGACGCCGATCCCGCCGCCCGCGGTCTGGGCGATCTGGTTGAACGAGAAGATCCGGCCCCGCACCTTGGCCGGGTAGAAGTCCGACAGGAGCGACGTCGAGGCCGGGTCGTCGATGGCCTGGCCGAAGCCGAGCAGCGCCCGTGCGAAGAACAGGTGCCAGAAGCCGACCGCCGCCGCGCTCAGCGAGCACAGCAGACCCCAGCTCATCACCGTCCAGCCGATGATGCGCGTGCGTCGGAACTGGTCGGCCGCCCACCCGGCGGGGACGGCGGCGATGGCGTGGACGAAGATGAACGCGAACGAGAGCAGGCCCAGCTGCAGGTCCGAGAGGTCCCAGTCGTCCTCGAGGTAGGGAAGGATGCCGCGCAGGATCGAGACGTCGAGGGCGTCGACGATGTTCACCCCGGCGAGGACCGCCAGCGGCCCCGCCGCGTACGTCGATCCGTCGCGGGCGGTGATCCTCACCGCGATCCCTCGATCGGGCCCGGCTCCCTGCCCAGCTCGTCGAGGAGCGCCTGGCTGTACGCGATCCGCCCCGTCAGCGTGGCCGGGTCGCCGCTGCACAGGGCGAGCGCGGCCTCGACCATGACCTCCACGGGCTCGGCGAAGCCCTCCGAACCCTCGGGGATGAGCCCGTGGAACATCACGCCGGGGGTCGCCACCCCGAGCGTGGGCGACAGCGCGTTCACCGCGATCCCGTCGGCATGGACCTCGGCGGCGAGGCCGGTGCTGAACCGCTCGAGCGCCGCCTTGCACATGCCGTAGACGGTGCCGCCGAACGCGGCCATGCCGGCGTAGGGCGGGCCGACGGGGTGCACGGCGGCGACCGAGGAGATGTTCAGGACCCAGCCCCGCCTGCGGGCCCGCATGCCGGGCAGGACGGCTTGCGCCAGCTCGAACGGCGCCCGCACCTGGACCTCGAACATGAGCCGGTACCGCTTCTCGGGGAACCCCTCGACGGGGATGAAGAACGTCACCGCCGCGTTGTTCACGAGGATGTCGACCGGTCCCAGTGCCGCCTCGACGGCGGGGACGATGCCGGCCCGGGCGGCCGGTGACGACAGGTCGGCGGCGATCGCGATCGCGCGCCCGCCGGCGGCCTCGATGGCGGCCACGGTGTCGTGGATGGTGCCCGGCAGCCGCTCGTCGGTCTGCTGCTCGGTGCGGGCCACGACCGCCACCGCCGCGCCCTCGGCCGCGAACCGGCGGGCGATGCCCTCGCCGATCCCGCGGCTCGCCCCGGTGACGAGCGCGACCATGCCGTCCAGCTGCCCCATCGGCTCCCCCTCTCGCCGGCCGGGCCGATCGTAGGCAAACTCGCGCCGGCGGCGCCGTCGCCCGCTCGCTACGGTGCGGCGAGGAGCGAGGGGAGGACGCATGGTCGACGCCGACAGCCGGCCGCTGGCCGGCATCCGGGTGCTCGCGCACGTCGTGGGCATCGCCGGGCCGATCGCGTCGCGAGTCTTCGCGTGGTTCGGGGCCGAGGTGATCCGTGTCGAGTCGCGGGTCAACCCCGACCTCATCCGCCGGGTGGGCTCGCGCTGGCTCGGACCCGACACCCACGGGCCGGCGGTGTGGACCGACAGCAGCCCGCTGCTCAACGAGCTCTGGGGTGGGGTCCGCAGCGTCGGGCTGAACCTGAAGGACGCCGAGGCCTTCGCCGTCGCCGAGCGGCTCGTCGCCACCTGCGACGTGTTCCTGTCGAACTTCTCGGCACCGGCGCTGCGCGACAGCGGCCTCGGCTACGAGGCGCTCGCCGCCCTGCGGCCCGATCTCGTCTACGTCGTGCTGCCCGGGTTCGGCGCCACCGAGGGCACGCCGTACCACGACTATCTCGCCTGGGGCCCCAACCAGGCGCCGCTGGTCGGCCTGGACGAGCTCACCGGCTGGCCCGACCGGCCGCCCGCCGCGATCGCCAGCATCGCGCTGCCCGACTACACCAACGGGCTCACCGGCGTCGTCGGCGCGCTCGCCGCCCTCGAGCACCGCGACCGCACCGGCGAGGGGCAGCGGGTGGAGGTCGCGCAGTTCGAGGCCACCGTCGCCCTCCTCGGCGACATCCTGGTCGACCATGACCGGACTGGCCACGTGCCGGGCCGCGCCGGCAACCGGGGCGGGTGGGCCGCGCCCGAGGGCGTGTACCCGTGCCGGGGCCGAGACCGGTGGGTGGCGATCACCGTCGAGGACGACGCCGGGTGGGCCGCACTGTGCCGGGTCGCGGTCCGGCCCGAGTGGCTGGCCGACGAGCGCTTCGCGACCGCCGAGGGGCGCCTCGCCCACCTCGACGAGCTCGACGCGCTGATCGCCGGGTGGACGGCGGCCCACACCGACGCCGAGATCGCCGAGTGGCTCCAGGCCGCCGCGGTGGCCGCCGCCGCCGTGGTCGACAACGCCGCCCTGCTCGCCGACCGGCACCTCGCCAGCCGGGGCTTCTGGGGCGCGCCGCCCAACACCCGGTTCGGGCCCGACCTGACGACGTCGATCCCGATCAACCTGGCCGCGACCCCCGGCGGCATCGAGCGGGGCGCGCCGTCCTTCGGCGAGGACAACGAGGAGGTGCTCGTGGGCCTGGCCGGGTGCACGCCCGAGCAGGTGGCGGCGATGGCCGAGCGGGGCGCGGTGTGGCCGATGGGCGATCCCGCCGTCCGCTTGCGCCGGCCCTATCTCGACTGGGTGCCCCAGCTCCTGCCCGAGCTGGACTGGGGGCCGCGCTCGTGACCGGCGCGCTCGACGGGATCCGGGTCCTCGAGCTCGGCGACGAGAGCGTGGCCTACGCCACCAAGCTGCTCGCCGACCTCGGCGCCGACGTGGTCCGGCTCGAGCCGCCCGGGGGCAGCCGGCTGCGCCACCTGCCTCCGAAGGGGCTCGGCTCGGCGTACTTCGACACCAACAAGCGGTCGGTCGTCGCCGACATCGGGACCGAGGAAGGTCGAGCGCGGCTCGCCCGGCTCGCGGCCCGGGCCGACGTCGTGGTCGACACGAGCCCGCCCGGCCACCTCGACGGGCTCGACACCGGGCCCGCCGCCCTGTGCGCCGCCAACCCGGCACTGGTGTGGGTGGCCGTCACGCCCTTCGGCCTCACCGGTCCCCGGCGGCACTGGCGGGCCTCGAACCTCACCGCGTGGGCGCAGTCGGGCGTGCTGCGCACGACCGGCGAACCCGACCGGCCGCCGGTCGTGCCGGGCGGGCCGGTGCGGCTGGCCCACGTGCTGGCGTCGTTCAACGCCGCCATCGGCGCGCTGCTCGCGCTGCGGGCCTGGCGGCGGACGGGACAGGGTCAGGTGGTGGACGTGTCGATCGTCGAGTCGGCGATGCTTGCCGGCATCGAGGTCGGCGTGCCGTACTGGGTCGATGACCTCGTGCCCCGCGAGCGCCAGGGCAACCGGCGCGCCGCCATCCGGCCGTGGGGGCTGTACCCGTGCGCCGACGGCTGGGCGTCGGTGGTCATCGTGGTCCCCGAGCACTGGGACGCGCTCGCGGCGTGGATGCACGAGCGGACCGGCAACGAGGCGGCGACCGAGCCCGTCTTCCGCGAGGTGCTGACGCGGGTCGAGGCGGCCGAGCTGGTCGACGAGTGGACCAGCGAGCTGACCGTGACGTACCCGAAGCACGAGCTGTTCGCCGAGGCCCAGCGCCGGGGCATCCCGTGCACGCCGGTCAACACCGTCGCCGACCTCGCCGAGGACCCGCACCTCGCGGCCCGGGGGTTCTGGGTCGACGTCGAGGATCCCGAGCTCGGCACCGTGCGCATGCCCGGTGCGCCGTACCGGCTGTCGGCGACGCCGTGGCGGGCGGGCCGGGCGCCGCGCCTCGGCGAGCACGACGCCGACCCCGATCTGGCCTGATCGGATCGCCCGTTGTGCGGGTCGGGGTGCCGGCGTAGGTTGGCGGCGCCGACGGGGGGCGCCCGTCTCGAGCAGCTGGGGGGCCGGCATGGCCGAGGCCGAGCAGGCGGTCGAGGACACGCTCGAGGGGGCGCACGTCCGATCTGAGGTGCGGGCGTGGCTCGCCGACGCGTGGGACCCGGACCTGACGGTGCGGGCGTGGTGGCAGCGGCTGGGCGAGTCGGGCTGGGGGTTCCCGACCTGGCCGCGGGAGTGGTTCGGCCGCGGGCTGTCGCCGGAGCTGGCCGCCGTCGTGCGCGACGAGCTGCGCCGGGCCGGCGCCCTCGGCCCACCCGGCGGTCTCGGCCAGGGCCTGGCGGCGCCGACGATCGTCGCCCACGCCACCGAGGAGCAGAAGGGGTGGTGGCTGCCGCCGCTGGCGACCGGCGCCGAGGCGTGGTGCCAGCTCTTCAGCGAGCCCGGCTCCGGCTCCGACCTCGCCAGCCTCCAGACGAGGGCGGTGCGCGACGGCGACGAGTGGATCGTCAACGGCCAGAAGGTGTGGACCTCCGGTGCTCGCCAGGCGGTCAAGGGCATGCTGCTGGCCCGCACCGACGTCGATGCCCCGAAGCACCGGGGGATCACCTACTTCATCATCGACGTTGACCAGCCCGGCATCGAGATCCGGCCGCTCAAGCAGATGAACGGCGCGGCCAGCTTCAACGAGGTGTTCTTCACCGATGCCCGGGTGCCGCACGCCAACGTCGTGGGCGACGTCGGGGCCGGCTGGGGCGTGGCCATCACCACCCTCGCCTACGAGCGGGCCGGCATCGGCGGGGACATGATGAGCCAGGCGACACCGGGTGAGAAGGCCGGGTTCCTCGACCGGCGGGCGGGCGACGTCGTCGCCGGCGTGGGCGTGGGCGGCGAGGCGGAGATGGGCTCGATGATGGCGGCCTTCGCCGGCGGGTCCCGGCTGCTGCGGTCGGCGGCCGAGGCGATGGGGGTCACCGGCGACCCGGTCGTGCGCCAGGGCATCGCCCGCATCCACGCCATGAACGAGGCGACCCGGCTCACCGGTGACCGCGCCGTCGCCGCCATCCGCGCCGGCGGCCGCCCCGGGCCCGAGGGCTCCACCGGCAAGCTCGCCGCCGCGGTGAACCTGCACGCCACCCGCGACGTCGGCATGTCGATCCTCGGGGCGCACGGCATGCTCGCGGGCGAGGACGCGCCCCTCGGTGGCGAGGTGCAGAACGTGGCGCTGTCGGCGCATGCCATCTCCATCGCCGGCGGCACCAACGAGGTGCAGCGCAACATCATCGGCGAGCGGGTCCTCGGCCTCCCGAAGGAGCCCCAGGTGGATCGCGACGTGCCCTTCCGCGAGCTGCGGGTCGGCACCCAGCGCGGCGACGGCTGAGCGCCCTCAGCCGGCCCAGGCCTCGACCAGCGCGCGCATCGACCGCCCGGCGCGCGCCACGAACGCGTCGTCGCGCCGGCCGTCGTCGTGGTCGAGCCAGTGCAGGACCGAGGCCACGAGCACGTCCACGATCGTCTCGGCGGCCCAGGTCTCCAGCGACTCGTCCGAAAGGAGGGGTGCCAGCCGCGATCGGGCGTAGGCGACCGCGAGGGACCGGAACCGCTCGACGTGCTCGGCGAACTGCGGCTCGCGCGCCGAGTGCCGCCAGAGCAAGGCGAAGCCGTCGGGATCCTCGCGGGCGACGGCGAGGAACGCCCGGGCCGGTGCCTCGGCGGGATCGCCGTGCGCGACCGCTTCGGCGAACACCGCCGCCAGCCGGGCCGCGACCTGCTCGATGACCGACCGGTACAGCTCCTCCTTGGAGTCGAAGTGGCGGTACACGATCAGCTTGGACACGCCGGCCGACGCCGCGATCGTCTCCATCGAGGTGGCGGCGAAGCCGGCGTCGGCGAACGCGGCGGCGGCGCCGTCGAGGATCGATGCGCGGCGTTCGTCGCGACGCAGCAGCGGGCGGGTCGCCGTCACCGTCGACCGCCGGCGATGCCCGTTGTGAAGTCTGTCACGACGTGGACCATTGCCCTTCTCGGCTGCCGCGGCATAGGGTTGCCTCACGAGTGTAGCCCCGTGAGGCAACACAGGTTCGCGCCGCTGTCGCGGCGCCGGAGGGAGCGAGCATGAGCAACCTGCAGCTGGACTACACCTGGGACGAGCTGCTCTCGACCCACGACGTCGAGGAGCCGCTCGTCCTGAACGGCGTGCGGTGCCACGGTGGCTACCTGTCCGACGGCACCTACGTCTCGCCCCGCACCAAGTTCCGGACCGAGGCGATCCGCAGCTGGCAGCAGCACCACGAGGAGCTCACCGGCACGCCGGTGCTGACCGCGCCGCTCGAGACGTGGCCCGGCAACTACCCGAACGTCGCCCAGGCGAAGCTCCTGCTGCGCAACGGGATCCGCGAGCCGATGATCGTGCAGCTCACCCGCATCGGCACCGTCGAGGGCTTCGGCGCCATGATCCGCTACCTGGCACCGGCCGACATGCAGCAGTTCTTCGTCGAGGACGTGCGGGGCACTGCCCTGGACCACCTCGCCAAGGGCCTCGTCGAGGCCCACGCCCGCGACGAGGCGGGCTGGGAGGACGAAGCCGGCCACGACCGCATGTGGTACGTGTCCCGCGACATCGCCTTCGAGAACCCGGTCACCGAGGACCAGACCGCCGAGATGATGAAGCGGATGGGCATCCCCGTCGGCGGCGCCGGCGCCGATCCGCAGGCGGCCATGACCCGTTTTCTGGAGCGCCGGGCGTTCGAGGACATCGACATCGGCCTGGAGATGCTGATCTCCACGATGCTTCGGGTGCTGTTCGTGGAGATCAAGGCGTTCCACGTGTTCAGCTGGGCCGAGGAGGTCCTGTCCGACGTCGACCTCGTGGCCGGCGACGGCGCCGCGGCCGAGATCGTGCGGGCCATCAAGTCCGACGAGACGCCGCACGTCGAGTACCTGCGCACCGGCCTCAGCGAGATGCGGGCCCGCACCTTCATCGGCGAGTCCGGCCGCAAGTACCCGGGCGCCGAGATCATCGACACGATGTGGGACGCGTCGATGGCGGAGTCGCTCGGCATGCTCGAGGACCAGAACCGCGCCTTCGTGCTCTCCGAGATCGAGCGCGCCATCAAGACCAAGCCCAACGGCGGCGACCTCCTCGAGGAGTTCCACTCCCTCGGCGAGTTCGTGCCGTCTACCGACGGCACGACGTTCGTGGCCGCCGGCGAGCCGGTCGGGTACTGATGGACGACCTGATCGGGCGAACCGCGGTCGTCACCGGCGCCGCCAGCGGGATCGGGTTCGGGCTCGCCGAGCGGTTCGCGGCGGAAGGCATGCGCGTCGTGCTCGCCGATGTGGAGCAGGGCGCGCTCGCCGCCGCCGCCGAGTCGCTGGCCGCCGGCGGCGCCGAGGTGCTGCCGGTGGTGACCGATGTCGCCGACGCCGAGTCGGTGGGCGCGCTGGCCGACGCCGCCTACGAGCGGTTCGGGTCGGTCCACGTGCTGTGCAACAACGCCGGCGTCGGATCCGGTGGGCTGATCGCGGAGCTGTCGCTGGCCGACTGGCAGTGGGTGCTCGGCGTCAACCTGTGGGGCGTGATCAACGGGCTGCACGCGTTCCTGCCCCGGATGCTCGCCGGCGGAGAGCCCGGCCACGTCGTCAACACCGCCTCGCTCGCCGGCCACGTGGCCGGGCCGTTCATGGGCCCGTACTCGGCGAGCAAGTTCGCGGTGGTCGCGATCTCGGAGTCGCTGTACCACGAGATGAACATGCAGGGCGGCGCCATCGGCGTGTCGGTGCTGTGCCCGGGGTGGGTGAACACCAACATCCACTCCTCGGAGCGCAACCGGCCACCGGCGCTCGGTGGCGGTGCCGGTCGGGCGGACGACGGGCGAGCCGACATGCTCAAGCAGATGCTGGCGACCGGCATGCCGCCGGCCGAGGTCGCATCGCTGGTGCTGCAGGCCATCCGCGAGGACCACTTCTACGTGCTGACCCACCCGGACATGACACCGGCGGTGGAGACCCGCATGAAGGCGATCGTCGAGGGCGCCAACCCGGCGCTGCAGATGATCGGCTGACCGAACACCCGACTTCGAGACCCGTACGAGGGGAGTGCACGATGACCACGACCGAGCTCGACTTCGATCCCGAGGTCCTGCGGGCGAAGTACCGCGAGGAGCGCGACAAGCGGCTGCGGCCCGACGGCAACGACCAGTACGTCGAGGTCGCCGGTGAGTTCGCCCGCTTCGTCGACGATCCGTACACCGCCTGGGTCGAGCGAGAGCCGCTCACCGATCTGGTCGAGGTGGTCGTGCTCGGTGGCGGGTTCGGCGGGCTGCTCGCCGGCGCCCGCCTCCGCGACGCCGGCCTCGCCCCGGACGACATCCGCATCATCGAGAAGGGCGGCGACTTCGGCGGCACGTGGTACTGGAACCGCTACCCGGGCGCCCAGTGCGACATCGAGTCCTACGTCTACCTCCCGCTGCTCGAAGAGCTCGGCTACGTCCCGGTCGAGAAGTACTCCCACGCCCCCGAGATCCTCGCCCACAGCCAGGCGATCGGGCGCCACTTCGGCCTCTACGACAACGCGGTCTTCCAGACCGAGGTCACCGAGGTCCGGTGGGACGACGGCGACCGTCGCTGGGTCGTGTCGACCAACCGGGGCGACCGCATGCGGGCGCGGTTCGTCGTGTCGGCCAGCGGGCCGCTGCACCGGCCGAAGCTGCCCGGCGTCCCGGGTCTCGGCACCTTCGAGGGCCACACCTTCCACACCAGCCGCTGGGACTACGACTACACCGGCGGGGACTCGAACGGGAACCTCGACAAGCTCGGCGACAAGCGGGTCGGCATCATCGGCACCGGCGCCACCGCGGTCCAGGCCGTGCCCCACCTCGGCGAGGCCGCCCAGCACCTGTACGTG
>DATLFP010000134.1:0-6048 GCA_035540955.1 Acidimicrobiales bacterium | reverse complement strand
CTCGCTCACCGCCCACTACCTCCGGCCCGCCTCGCCCGGTCCTGGCGTCGTCGAGGTCGAGGTGGTCCGCGAGGGCCGGCGCCACACCCACCTGCACGCCCGGCTGGTGCAGGACACCGAGCGGGTCCGCGTCGTCGCCGTGTTCGGCGATCTCGTCGCCGCCACCGGCCCCACCCTCGTGCGCGAGCAGCCGCCCGACCTGCCTCCGCGCGAGGACTGCCTCGCCCGCCCCCGCCAGTCGGGCCCCGCCATCGGCCCGCAGCCGACGATGATGGAGCGGTTCGAGACCCGCCTGTCGCCCGCCTCGGGCTGGGTCCGGGGCGAGCCGACGGGCGTGCCCGAGATCGCCGGCTGGATCCGCTTCGCCGACGGGCGGGAGCCCGACGTCCGCGCCCTGCCGATGTTCGCCGACGCGTTCCCGCCGCCGGTGTTCGAGCTCGGCCCCGCCGGCTGGGTCCCGACCATCGAGCTCACCGTGCACGTCCGGGCCCGGCCGGAGCCGGGCTGGCTCATGGCCCGGTTCGCCACCCACGTGCTGGTCGACGGCTACCTCAGCGAGGACGGCGAGATCTGGGACGGCGCCGGCCGCCTCGTCGCCCAGTCCCGCCAGCTGGCGATGCTGCTCCCCGTCCGCCCGACGTAACCCCCACTCCGAACCTTGTCGCGCTCGCCCGCGCCGAGCGGGTCACCGCGACAAGGTTCGGACCCCCATCTCGAAGGTTGTCGCGCTCGCCCGCCGTCGGCGGGCGAGCGCAACAAGGTTGGCGGGGGCAGCGGGCTGGTCAGGCCGGGCTGGCGGCGAGGAGGGCTGCGACGGGGTTCATGCCGCCATGACACCAGCCGCCTGTAGGGGTATCAGTCGGGCGGGACGAGGTCGAAGCCGGGCGCGTCGGCGGCGACCGCACGAACGACCTCGACGCGGGCGATCGCGCTGGTGGTGTCTCGATCGTCTCCTCCCGGTTCCGGCACGCCGGGGCGCCGCACGCACTCGGGTGAGCAGAACCCGATGACCGGCCGTCCGTCGGGCAGCGCCCGGGCCCGGCAGCACGGGGCCTCTTCCTTGGTGATCCTCGACATGCCTTCCCCCGCGAACGAGCACCGCCGGGGGAAGATGGCGCTGATCGTAGGGCGAGGGTGCGACAGCGACGAGGAGCACGGCTCAGCCGGATGGCCGGTCCTCGACGGTCAGCTCTTGGTCGACCCCATCCGGGCGTCCACCGTGCCGGATCCCGGGACCGGCTAGCGAAGGACCTCGTCGCTCGCGAGGGTGATCGGCGTCGGCACGGTGACCTCGACGTGCTCGCCCCGGCCGAGCGTCGCCCGCTCGGCGTACTGGTCGCCATCGAGCTCGAGCACGGTGATCGTCTCGCCGTCGGGATCGACGAGCCAGTAGGCGGGGATGCCGGCATCCGCGTAGGCGAGGCGCTTCTCGGTGCGGTCGAGGACGGCGGTCGCCGGCGATCGCACCTCGACGACGAGGTGCGGCGTGCGCTGGTAGCGCTGCCCGTCGAGGGCGTCTGCGTCGACCACCATCAGGTCGGGTCGCTTCACCATGTCATCGCGGAGATACAGCTCGGCCTCGGCGAGGACTCGCCGCGTCGGCGGGACGTGCGCGGCGAGCAGGAGTGCGAGGTTCATCACGACGGACTGGTGGCGGAGGTTCGGGCCTGGCGTCACGACCAGCGCCCCGTTGCTGAGCTCGTAGCGGCGCCCATCGTCGGGCATGCCCTCCAGGTCGGCGACGGTGAAGGGCACGGAGCCGATGCGGGCAGCCTCGATGGCCATGGTCACCAGGCTATGGCCGGGGTGCGACAGCCTCCGGGCGGCCGCGACCGACGGCTACGCGGGGAGGGCTGCGCCGACCGGCGGCACCCGGAACAGCTCGCCGACGAGACCGGTGCTGCGGTCGAAGGTCGGGATGGCGATGCCGGTCTCGGGCAGCTGCAGCAGCTCGGCCGGTACCCGGGCGGTCGCCACCTCGGTGAGCTCGGGCACCGGGTTCTCCCCGAGGAAGACGGCGGCGACCGAGGTGGCGGTGGCCACCGGGTCGATCTTCGGCAGCGGGAGCTCCGGCAGGGAGAGGTCGGGCGAGGCGAAGTCGAACGCCACCGCCGCCGGGTTCACCGCCGCCGCGTCGCGCGGCGTGAGCGAGGGCAACCCGAAGCGCCACTCGATGAACTTCGTGATCGACGCGTGGTCCATCGGCTCCGACACCACCGCGCCCCGGCGGGCATACGGCCCGGCCAGCACGGTGGGCACGCGGAAGCCGGCCTGCGAGTGGTCCTCGTCGATGTTGTCCGACGGGCGCAGGTCGGGGAACCGCGGCGGCACGACGTGGTCGTAGAACCCGCCCCACTCGTCGTAGGTGACGAACAGCGCGCTCGACGCCCAGTGCGGGCCCGCCGCCAGCGCGCCGTAGACGTCGGCCATGAACCGCTGGCCGAGCTGGACGTCGGCCGGCGGGTGGTCGTCGTTCACGAAGAACGCGGGGTCGACCATCGCCACGCTCGGGAGCCGACCGGCGATCGCCTCGGCCAGGTAGTCGGCGACGGTGCCGATCTTGCCCTCCTCGACCCACTGCGGGAACCGGTCGTAGGTGGCGAGGAACGGCAGGTCGATGAAGTAGTACTTCCACGACACGCCGGCGAGGTCGAGCTGCTCGTAGATGCTCAGCGCCGCCGGGTAGCCGTCGCCGCTGTCGTTGCTCGTGTAGCCGAAGTCCTGGGCGGCGTGCAGGTAGTTGCGGTTCGGCCACGTGTTGCCGAGATGCGAGCAGAACCAGGCGTCGAAGATCGTGAACGACGGCGCGAACGCCTGGAGCCACGGGATGGTCGAGGAGGTGTAGTAGCCCATCGGCTCGTGGGAGCCGGTGGTGACCACGAAGCCGTCCATGGCGCCGCCGTTGAGCTGGCGGCGCCCGCCCGACCACGAGTGCGACGGGTCGGGCCAGGCGACGGTGTCGGTGCCGAGGTCGTGGACGTAGACGCGCTCGCCGTCGCGGTCGGGGTTCCACATGTCGCTGCGCAGGCCGTCGACCCCGGGCAGCACGCCCAGGTAGTGGTCGAAGGAGCGGTTCTCCATCATGCAGACCACGACGGTGTCGACCGGGCAGGCGGCCGGGTCGATGAGCGGCGGCGGGGGCGACGGGCGACCCGGCGGCTTGTGGTTGGGCTTGTGATGGGCGAGGGCGCCGGTGCCACCGAGCAGGGTGGCGGCGGCGCCCACGCCCCCGGCCGCGAGGAAGCGGCGACGGGACAGCGTCATGGCCACCACTTCACGCTCGGTCCGGTGCGCACCTGCCTCGGGCCGGGAGGTTCGTCGGCGGTTCAGGCCGAGGTCGTCTCCGTCGTTACGCCGGGACGTCGATGGGCCCGTGGGGGTTGGTGCCGAAGGTGAGCACGACGTTGAACGGCGAGCGGGCCCACGCCGCCACCGCCTGACCGAGGAGCAGACCGGTGACCGACACCGACGACGCGGTGGCCGGCGCCCGGAGCGGGCCCCGGACCTCGGCGGGCCACAGGTCGCCGGCCGGGGTGGGCACCGCCTCCACGTGCGACACCGGGGCGCCGTCGTCGCCGGGCACGACGATGGCGAGTGCGTAGGGCTCCGAGCCCGGCTCCCACCCGCCGGGCTCGACGACGACGAACTCGCCGCGGGCCACCGCCGATGCAACGGCAGCACCGATGACGTCGGCCGCGGCCCGCCACAGCGCGGTGTCGACGGGTGGCTCTTCCGCCGGCCGGGTGGCGACCTGCACCCCGCCGGCCTCGACGTCGCCGCCACCCGCGGCCGCGCCCTCGCGGCGCGGTCGCTCCATGAGCAGCAGCGTGCCGGAGGCGGCGTCGAACAGTGCGACCTCCCGGAACCGGCTCGGCTCGGGCGACGTGCGCGCCAGCCGCCCGACACCGACGGCCTCGCCCACCACCGCGGGCTCGCTCACCTCGAGGAGCTCGGCCGTGCCGTCGGCCCGCCAGATGCGGAGGAGGCCGTGGACGAAGGGACCGACCAGGACCGTCTCCAGCACCGAGCCGGCCTCGACCGCGGTCACGGCTCGCATCCTGCCCGGTCGAGCGGCGTCAACGCCGTCCCGGTGCGGGGTCGCCGACGGCGAGACCCCCGATGGGCGCTCGCTGCCGGTGCCCGCCGACGACGTCCCCTCAGAGGTCAGCTCAGGTCAGCTGGAGGAACTGCTCGATCAGCGCGCACGCCGTCTCGGGCGCGTCCTCCTGGATGAAGTGGCCGACGCCGGGCAGCGTCACCACCGGTCCGTTCGGCCACGTCGCCCGGAACGCGCCGACGCCCATCTCGGTGGGGATGGCGCGGTCGGCCTCGCCGTGCACGTACATCGCCGGCTTCGCCGCCAGCGCCGGCAGGTTGGCGATGTTGTCGAGCAGCACCTGACGGGTGTCGGGGTCGGCGATGTTGCGCGGGAACTGCAGGGCGCCGCGGCACTCGGCCGGCGTCGGGAACGGGGTGGCGTAGGCGCGCACCCACGTCTCGTCCACATGGCCGGTGCGCTCGAAGCCGATGCGCTTGAGCACCGACAGGATGCTGCCGCCGAGGTTGGCGAGCACCGCGTCGGCCTCGGCGGTCTGGATCCACGCGAACCACGGCAGGTCCTGCACCGTCCTGGTGCCCGGCGGCGGCACGCCGGGCACGCCGGTGTTCATGTAGCAGAGGCGCTTGACCCGCTCGGGGTGGCGCAGGGCGAAGCCGCTGGCGATGGGCCCGCCCCAGTCCTGGCCGACGAAGGTGATGTCGGTCAGCTCGAGGTGGTCGAGGAGCCGCTCGAGGTTGTCGACGTGATCGCGGGTCGTGTACTCGTGGTCCTGGGGCGTCTCGCTCTTGCCGAAGCCCATGTGGTCAGGCACGACCACCCGGCCGTGGGCGACGAGACGGGGGATGAAGCGACGGTAGAGGTACCCCCAGGTCGGCTCGCCGTGGAGGAGCACGATCGGGTCGCCGGCACCTTCGTCCACGTAGTGCTGACGGAACCCGCTGCCCTCGAAGAAGTGGGGCGCGTACGGCCAGGTGCCGTCGAAGTCCTCGTCAGCGGGGATCACCGGCGGAGTTTCGCAGCGCTGGCGGACCGCCGCGGGGCTTCACGTCGCCTTCAGAGCGCTATGTAGCTACAATGAGCACATGGAACGAGCCACATCGGTCGAGGTGGGGATCCGGGACCTCAAGAACGGGCTGAGCAAGTACCTCGACCGGGTGCGCGCCGGTGAGGAGGTCATCGTGACCGACCGCGGCCGGCCCGTCGCTCGGATCGCGGCGATCGATGCGTCGACCGACCGGCTGGCCGATCTCATCGCCGCCGGCGTCGTTCGGGCACCGACCCGGAAGGGGCGCCGCCGTCCGGCGCGGCGCATCGAGGCGAAGGCGTCGGTGAGCGACCTCGTCGCCGATCACCGTCGGTGATCACCTACGTCGACACCTCCACGCTCCTGAAGCTCGTGGTGGAGGAAGCGGGATCCGACTCGGCCGCGCTGATCTGGGACTCGGCGGATGCGCTGGCGTCGGTTGGCCTGGTCGTCGTCGAGGCTCGAGCGGCGCTGGCGGCAGCCCATCGGGCAGGGCGACTCACCGATGAGCAGCACCACGCGGCGAAACGCGAGATCGCAGCCCTGGTCGACGAGCTTCACCTCGTCGATGTCACCGCCGGCCTGATCGAAACCGCCTCCGACCTTGCCGAGGCCGAGGGCCTGCGCGGCTATGACGCCGTCCACCTGGCCGGCGCGCTGTTCGTCGGGGCCTCGATCCTGACCAGTGCCGACGACTCGCTGTCTGCGGCCGCTTCCCGCCAGGGCCTCCACGTGGCCGATCCCCTCAACGCTCCCCAGGAGTAGGCCGACCCGCCGAGCGGGACCGGCAAGAGACGGAGCGCCCCGCCCGGCCGCCCCGTCACGCGAAGCTCTCGGCCGTGGCGGAACCGGCTCCGGGTCTCTACGAGGCGCTGCTCACCGTCGGTCTCCAAGCCCAGCTCGACGAGCTCGCCGACCGGTACCCGTCGGTCCAGTCGCCGCTGCTGGCGGCCGAGGCCGCCGA
>DATLFP010000133.1:0-6813 GCA_035540955.1 Acidimicrobiales bacterium | reverse complement strand
CCGCAGCAGGGCGTCGCCGAAGATGGCTCTCGCCGTCTCCACCGGCACCGGGCCGATGCCGGCGATCTCGCACATCTCGCCGGCCGCGACCGATCCCCGCCGCAGCGACTCGAGGTTCACGATCCCGATCAGCTCGCGACGGTCGCGTGTACGCCGCCGACCCCGTCCTCGGCGGAGACGCCCGTCGCCGCTCGCGTCGCCGCCCGCGTCGATCTCGCCCGCGCCGTCGCCAGGCTGTCGACGGGTGGCGGCGGCCATGGCCACGAGGCCATCGGCGGCATGTGCCTCCGCCGGCTCGTCGCGTCCGGCCTCGCGGGCGGCGGCGTATGCCTCGTCGATGAACCGCTGGGCGGCCGCCTCGAAGGCGGCGCCGTCCTCGGGTGTGAGCCGGTACTGCCCGCACCGCGCGCCCTCGGCGTCGGTCCACCGGCGCCAGAAGCGACCGCGGCGGATCCGAGCGTGGCGGGCCGCGGGGTCGGGCTCGGCGGCGGCGCGCACCCGCGCGGCCTCGTCGCGCACCTTCTGCAGGCTCTGCTGTGCCGCCATGTCGAGCAGCCGCGACTCGGCGGCGGGATCGACGGTCGCGGCGGCGGCGATGGCCTCGGCCTGCGGCACCGAGAGCCGCCCGGCCCGGAACGCCTCCTCGGTGCCCGGCGCATCGGCCAGTCGCCCGGCGGTGTCGAGCGCGGCGCGGGCGGCGGCGACCGAGGAGCCGGTCGTGCGGGCCAGCCAGTCGGCGCTGCTGCGCTCGCCGCGCGCCCGCCATGCACCCGAGCTCGCCACTCGTGACGCAGCCAGCGACTTGCCGGCGGCCGCCAGCCGCTCGATCGACGCGAACGTCTCGACGAGCTGCTCGGCGCGGGCGGGATCGAGCGCCTGGGGGTCGAGCTCGCGCACGGCGCGGGCGACGGTGGCCTGCGCGATCGCGAGCGGATCGCATCGTGACCAGTCGCGCACGCAGCACCTCCTCCGAACACGAGCCCAAGAGATCTGGGTCAGCCAGGTCGAACGGGGGAAGTGCGCCACTCCGGCTGGGTCTGCGCGGAGCGAACAACAACACGATAGCGAACGAATGTTCGAGTGTCAACCGATTCGCGCAGATTTCTCGCTCTCTTGCTCTCTCTGGCGTTCCGAACCCCGAGGTACTGATGGTCGACCGATGGGAGCATCGGACCGTGAAGATTCGCGAGGTCGTCTTCGACTGCCACCATCCCGCAGCGCTGGCGCGCTTCTGGGCTCGGCTGCTGGACGGCTTCGACGTTCGTCCCTACGACGACGAGGAGGTCGCTCGCCTCGCGAGCCTGGGCCTGACCCCGGAGACCGATCCGGGGGTCATGGTCGACGGCCCGGGGCTCAAGCTCGGGTTCCAGAAGACCGATCCGGCGCCGGTCGCGAAGAACAAGGTGCACCTCGATCTGACCGTCGGGAACCTCGACGAGGCCATTGCGGACGCCGTCGCCATCGGCGCCACCGTCGTCCAACGTTTCGACGAGAGCGCCTGGCTCCGAGATCCGGAGGGCAACGACTTCTGCATGACCGAGTGGGAGTAGGGCATCCAGAACTCGCCATCGTTGGGCGTCGTCAGGATCTCGGTGCACCCAGACCGGCTGCACCGGCCTGGATGCGCCGAGAACGGAACGGAGGCGGGGTGTCACAGCCGAGAGCGCCGCGGTGTCTTGTTGTCGATTCCATCGGCAGGAGGAGGAGACATGGCGAGGGAGACTCGGCTTCCGAAGGCAGAGGTCACCGGCGTCTGGGGGTTCCTGTTGAAGCGGCTAGCCCGGAAGCAGCTGGGTGCGGTCCCGGAGGCGGTCGGCGTGATGTGGCACAACCGGCCCGTGCTGTTCTCCTCGATGGGCTTCGGCCGCAAGCTCGACAAGTGGAACCAGCTGGACCGCAACCTGAAGGCGTTCGCCCACATGGCGGTCGCGTCGCTGGTCGGATGCAGCTGGTGCCTGGATTTCAACTACTTCAAGGCCCACAACGAGGGACTGGATGTGAGGAAGGCCAGTGAGGTGCCCAGGTGGCGCGCGTCGACGGTGTTCACGCCGCTCGAGCGGGACGTGCTGGAGTACGCGGAAGCGATGAGCATGACGCCGCCGCAGGTCACCGACGAGCTGTCGCAGCGCTTGCTGACCCAGCTGGGCGCCCCCGCCCTGTTGGAGCTCACCGCGGTGGTGGGGTTCGCGAACTCCACGACGAGGGCCAACACCGCCTTGGGGATCGAGTCGCAGGGCTTCTCCCGCACCTGCGAGGTGCCGCTTGCCCAACCCATGGTCGGGACGGTGAGCCCCGCGTGAGCGTCGACGCGTTCGTCCGCCACCGTGGCCTGTTGTTCACCGTCGCGTACGAGATGCTCGGCTCGGCGTCCGACGCCGAGGACGTCGTCCAGGAGACGTGGCTGCGGTAGGCCGAGGTCGATCACGCGACGGTGCGCGAGCCGCGGGCATACCTGGTGCGCATCGTCACCCGACAGGCGCTCAACCGGCTGCGAACGCTCACCCGGCGGCGCGAGGACTACATCGGGTCGTGGTTGCCGGAGCCGTTGCTCACGAGCCCCGACGTCGCCAACGACGTCGAGCTGGCGGAGAGCGTGTCGATGGCGATGCTCACGGTGCTCGAGACGCTCGGCCCGGCCGAGCGCGCCGTGTTCGTGCTGCGCGAGGTGTTCGACACCCCGTACGAGGAGATCGCCGAGGCCGTGGGCAAGTCACCGGTGGCCGTCCGTCAGATCGCCCACCGCGCCCGCGCCCACGTCGCGGCCCGACGCCCGCGGATGGCGGTCAGCGCGGCCGAGCAGCACGAGGTGCTGGACCGGTTCCTCGCGGCCGTCCGGCACGGCGACCTGCAGGGCCTCCTCGACATCCTGGCGCCCGATGTGGTCGTCGTCGCCGACGGCGGCGGCGTGGTCCCCGCCAGCCGCCGCCCCGTCGAGGGCGCCGACCGCGTGGCCAACCTCCTGCTGAGAGGTCTTCGCTCGGTGGACTTCGAGACCGCGACGGTCTGGCTCAACGGGTCACCCGCCGTCCGCGTCGCCGCCAGCAACGCGTCGAAAGCGGCGCTGACCGTCACGCTCGACGACGGCCGCATCACCCGCATCTACATCGTCGCCAACCCGGAGAAGCTGGCCCGCCTCGACCAGGTCACCGCGCTCACCCGGACCTGAACGCGCACCACCGACCGCGAGGGCCAGGAGGGGGTCAGGCGAGCCAGGCGTCGATCGCCGCCGCGGCGGCCGCCTTCACGTCGTCCGGCGCGCCCGATGCCATGACGGACGGGCGAGCGATCGCCGCCATCCGCTCGTCGGACCAGGCGAACGCGTCGCGCACCGACGTGTACTCCTCCAGCAGGCCAGGCCCGAAGAGCAGCGGGTCGTCGGCGTTGACGGTGACCGGCACGCCGGCGTCGACGAGCGAGGCGATGGCGTGCTCGCGCATCGACGGGTAGAGCCCCAACGTGAGGTTCGATGTCGGGCACACGTCGCACACGACACCGTCGTCGGCCAGCCGGCGCACGAGGTCGGGGTCTTCGATGGCCCGGACGCCGTGGCCGATGCGGTCGGCGTGAAGGGCGTCGAGCGCGCCGCGCACGCTCTCGGGCCCGGCCAGCTCGCCGGCGTGGGGGACCGACAGCAGCCCGCCGTCACGGGCGATGGCGAACGCCGGCGCGAACGGCTCGGGCGGGTGGTGGGACTCGTCGTTGGCGAGACCGAAGCCGACGACCCCGTCACCCGCCCGCGTCACCGCCAGCCGGGCGGCGTCCTCGGCGAGCGCCGGATCGAGGGTCCGGTCGGCGGTGACGATGGCGCCGAGGCCGACGCCGGTCGACGCTGACGCGTCGCGCGCCGCGTCGAGGCACAGGTCGAGAGCGTCGGCGTCGGAGCCGAAGCGGCCGAGCCACAACGGCGGGTACACGAAGTACTCGACCCACACCGCGCCGTCGTCTCGCGCGTCCTCGGCCATCTCCCGCACCAGCCGGCGCAGGTCCTCGGGCCCGCGCAGCACGTCGGTGGCCAGCTGGTACAGCACGATGAAGTCACCGAAGGTCGAGAAGTCGAGCGCCGGGAGCGTCACGCCGTGCTCGTCGGCCAGCTCTCGCAGCGTCGCCGGCCGCATCGCCGCTTCGAGGTGCAGGTGGAGGTGGGCCTTGGGCAGTGCCCGCAGGTCGCGGCGCGGGCCGCTCACGGTCCCGCCGGATGCCACACCGTCTTGTGCTCGAGGAAGGCGAGCACGTCGTGGGGTGACTCGCCCAGCGGGTCGCCGTCGGCCGGCCGGACGATGCGCTTGACGTTCTCGGCGCCGAGGCGTTCGACCTCGGCCACCAGGTCGTCGGGCACACCGGTGATGTCGACGGTGTCGACGTCGAGGTGGCCCGCGAGCCACGGCACCAGCTCGGCCTTGAACCCGGTGAGGATGTTGACCACGCCGGCGGGCACGTCGGAGGTGGCCAGCACCTCGGCCAGGTCGATGGCCGCCAGCGGGTTCGACTCCGACGCCAGTGCGACCACCGAGTTGCCGCCGACGAGGGCGGGGGCCACCCGCGAGACGAGCCCGAGCAGCGGCGGCTCCTCGGGAGCCACGACGCCGACGACGCCCACCGGCTCGGGCGAGGTGACGTTCCAGAACGGCCCGGCGACCGGGTTGCGCGACCCCGACACCTGGCTGATCTTGTCGGCCCAGCCGGCGTACCACACGAGCCGGTCGATGGACGCGTCGACGTCGTCGGCGTCGCCGAACTGGTCGCGGCGACCCTCGAGCACCTCGGCGATGCGGTAGACGACCTGACCCCGGTTGTACGCAGTCTTCGCCGCCCAGCCGGGCTGCGCGGCGCGCGCCGCCCGCACCGCGTCGCGCAGGTCCTTGCGCGATCCCTGGGCGACGTTGATGCGTTGCTCTCCGCTCCCGCTCGGACCGGGCACCGCGAAGGTGCGGCCCGACTCCGAGCGGGGGAACTGGCCGCCGATGAAGAGCTTGTACGTCTTGCGGACCGGCACCCGTGACGCGGACATCACGAGAGCTCCACGTACGGCAGCAGGCCGTGCAGCCCGCCTTCACGCCCGAACCCCGACTCCTTGAACCCGCCGAAGGGTGAGCTCGGGTCGAACTTGTTGAACGTGTTGCCCCACACGACGCCGGCCTTCAGCCGTTGCGCCATCCACAGCAGCTTCGACGCCTTCTCGGTCCAGATGCCGGCCGACAGGCCGTAGGTCGTGTTGTTGGCCTTGGCCACGGCCTCCTCCGGCGTCCGGAACGTGAGGACGGAGAGCACCGGCCCGAAGATCTCTTCGCGGGCGATGCGATGGGCCTGGGTGACGTTGGTGAACAGCGTCGGCTTGAACCAGAAGCCGCGCTCGGGCAGGGCGCACACCGGCTGCCAGAGGTCGGCGCCCTCGGCCTGTCCGGCCTCGACCAGCTGGGCGATGCGCACGAGCTGGGCCTCGGAGTTCACGGCGCCGACGTCGGTGTTCTTGTCGAGCGGGTCACCGACGCGCAGCAGCGCCATCCGGTGGCGCAGCTTCTCGAGGAACGCCTCGAGGATCGGCTCCTGCACGAGCAGGCGCGAGCCGGCGCAGCACACGTGACCCTGGTTGAAGAAGATGCCGTTGACCACACCCTCGACGGCCTGATCGATGGCGGCGTCGTCGAAGACGATGTTCGCCGCCTTGCCCCCGAGCTCGAGCGTGAGGCGCTTGCCGGTGCCGGCGATCGCCCGCTGGATCGCCTTGCCGACCTCCGTCGACCCGGTGAACGCGATCTTGTCGATGCCGGGGTGGGCGACGAGCGCGGCGCCGGTGGCGCCGGCGCCGGTGATGATGTTCACGACGCCGGGCGGCACCTCCGCCTCCTGCAGGACCTCGGCGAGGAGGAGGGCGGTGAGCGGCGTGGTCTCCGCCGGCTTGAGGACGGCGGTGTTGCCGGTGGCCAGCGCGGGCGCCAGCTTCCACGCCGCCATCAGCAGCGGGAAGTTCCACGGGATGATCTGGCCGACGACGCCGACCGGTCGCGGCGTGCGGTTGGGGAAGGCCCACTCGAGCTTGTCGGCCCACCCCGCGTAGTAGAAGAAGTGGGCGGCGGCGAGGGGGAGGTCGACATCGCGCGACTCGCGGATGGGCTTGCCGCCGTCCATCGACTCGAGCACGGCGAACTCCCGCGCCCGCTCCTGGAGGGCGCGGGCGACGCGGTAGATGACCTTCGCCCGCTCCCGTGCCGGCGTCTTCTGCCAGCCGGCGGCGGCGTCGCGGGCGGCGCGCACGGCGCGGTCGACGTCGTCCTCGCCGGCCTCGGCCACCTCGGCCAACACCTCCTCCGACGCCGGGTTGACGGTCTTGAACCACGACCCGCCGCGGGGCGACACGAACGAGCCGCCGATGAAGAGCCCGTACTGCTCGCGCAGGCCCACCACTGCGGTCGACTCCGGCGCCGGCGCGTACTCGAGCCCCCGGGATTCGGTGGCCATCAGTCGACGCTCGCGTGCTCGGGCCGGTCGTAGCGGCCGGTCTTCATGAAGTGCAGCTGGTGGAGCACGTCGTTGAGCATGCTCGACGCGCCGATGCGGAACAGGGAGGGGTCGAGCCACTCCGGACCGACCGTCTCCTGCGCCACGACCAGGTACTGCCAGCCCTGCTTGGCGGTGCGCACGCCGCCGGCGGCCTTGAACCCGATCCGCCTGCCCGTCTCGTGGTGGAAGTCGCGGATGGCCTCGAGCATGCACAGCGCGGTGGGCAACGTGGCGTTCACACCGATCTTCCCGGTGGAGGTCTTGATGAAGTCGGCCCCCGCCTCCATGGCCAGCATCGACGCCTGCCGGATGTAG
>DATLFP010000132.1:0-6700 GCA_035540955.1 Acidimicrobiales bacterium | reverse complement strand
TACTCGGCGCATCCCGAGCACCGCGGGAAGGGCTACGTGAGCCGGGCGGTGCGGCTCATCCTGCAGTTCGTGGGCGAACACACCGGCGCCCGCGAGGCGTGGATCGGCGTCGACGAGCGCAACGAGGCGTCGCTGCGGGTCGCTCGAGCCGTCGGTGCGCTCGAGCGCGACCGCCACGTGGACGACCAGGGCAACACCATGGTCCGCCACGTGTTCGCCGTCACCAGGTGATCTCGACCTCGATCTCGCCGCCCTCGTCGGTGACCTCGATCTCGACGCTGTAGGTCACCTGGCCCGGCACCTTGAGGGTGTGGCGCAGCCCGCCCTTGGTGAAGGTCACCGCGTTCTGCCGCGACAGCTGGTCGGCGAGGTCCCGGAGGCGCTGCGCCGCCGCCTCCCGCGCCAGGCTCTCCTCGGTCTCGACCTCGATCAGCTCCTCGCTCATGACATGGTCTCCGTTCTGCGCGTGGACGCTTCGGGCGATCGGCTTGCCACTCCGACTGCCGGACTGGCGTCCGACACTGCGGGTGCGCGCCGAAGGCGATCAGGCGGTCAAGTCCAGCACACGGGCGAACGCGGCGAGAACCAGCACGAGCGCGACGGCGGCTCCCACCCACCACGGCCACCGAGCGGGGACCGATCCGGGCTCGCCATCGTCGAAGGCCGACTCCACGTCGTCGGCGAGCAGGAGATCGCGGGCCACCTCGGCGTCGTCCTCGGGCACCAGGATCTCGATGTTGCCGAAGGGATAGAGCCCGTCGATCCCGCCGCCGCGGAGCTGGGTCACGATGCCCTCGGCGCCCAGGCGGGCGGCGATCACCCGGGCCGAGAACTGGTCGCTGACCCGCCTCACCGGCACCATCCGGAGCCGCTGCACCTCCGGGACGGTACCGTCAGGGCCGATGGACCGGCGGATCTTCGGTCTCGAGAACGAGTACGGGGTCACCTGCACCCTTCGCGGGCAGCGGCGCCTCAGCCCCGACGAGGTCGCCCGCTACCTCTTCCGGCGGGTGGTGTCCTGGGGTCGCAGCTCGAACGTGTTCCTGGAGAACGGCGCCCGGCTCTACCTCGACGTCGGCAGCCACCCGGAGTACGCCACGCCCGAGTGCGACTCGATCTACGACCTCGTCGTCCACGACAAGGCCGGTGAGCGCATCCTCGAGCAGCTGCTCACCTTCGCCGAGCAGCGGCTGCGGGAGGAGGGCATCCGGGGCGTCATCTACCTGTTCAAGAACAACACCGACTCCGCCGGCAACTCCTATGGCTGCCACGAGAACTACCTCACGAGCCGCCGCGACGACTTCGGTCACTACGCCGAGGTGCTGATCCCGTTCCTCGTGTCGCGCCAGATCTTCGCCGGCGCCGGCAAGGTCCTGCAGACGGCGCGGGGCGCGATGTACTGCATCGCCCAGCGGGCCGAGCACATCTGGGAGGGCGTCAGCAGCGCCACGACGCGCAGCCGGCCGATCATCAACACGCGCGACGAGCCGCACGCCGACGCCGAGCGCTACCGCCGGCTGCACGTGATCGTGGGCGACTCGAACATGAGCGAGTACGCCACCTTCCTGAAGGTCGGCACGACCTCGATCCTCCTGCGCATGCTCGAGGACACGTCGGTGGTCCTGCGGGACATGACGCTCGAGAACCCCATCCGAGCCATCCGCGAGATCAGCCACGACATCACCTGCCGCAAGAAGGTTCGGCTCGCCAACGGGCGCGAGGCCACCGCCCTCGACATCCAGAGCGAGTACTTGAACCGCGCCATCCGCTACGCCGAACAGAAGGGCTTGAGCCCGCTCGAGGAGCAGGCGCTCGGGATGTGGGAGCACTGCCTCACGGCGCTGGCCAAGGATCCGCTCAGCCTGAACCGCGAGGTCGACTGGGTCATCAAGTTCCACCTCATCGAGTCGTACCGGCAGAAGCACGACCTGCCGCTCACCCATCCGAAGGTGGCGCTGATGGACCTGCAGTACCACGACGTGAACCGCGAGCGGGGGCTCTTCTACCGGATGCAGGAGCGCGGCATGGTCGACCGCGTCGTCACCGACGAGGAGATCGACCGCGCCGGGCCCGGCGAGCTCCAGCCACCCCAGACCACGCGCGCCCGACTGCGCGGCGAGTTCATCCGCAAGGCCAAGGAGCGCAAGCGCGACTACACCGTCGACTGGGTGCACCTGAAGCTCAACGACCAGGCGCAGCGGACGGTCCTCTGCAAGGACCCGTTCAAGGCCAAGGACGAGCGGGTGGAGCGCCTGATCGCCAGCCTGTAGTGCCGTCGTTTCGCACCGGCACCGTCACGCAGGTCCTCGAGGAGCGGCCCGGTCTGCAGCGGATCCTCGTCGACCTCGCCGAGAGCGAGACCGCGCGCGCCTACGTCCTCACCCAGCTCACGGGCGACGTGGCGGCGGGCGACGAGGTCGTGGTGAACACCACGGCCGTCGAGCTCGGGCTCGGCTCGGGCGGGTGGCACGTCGTCCACTGGAACCTCAGCCGCCGCTCGCTCGACCAGCCCGGTTCGGGGCACATCATGAAGCTCCGCTACACCAGCCTGCAGGCCGACACCGGCGCCGACGAGTCGATCGGGGACGACGACGACCTCGACGGGATGCCGGTGATCGCGTGCGGGCTGCACAGCCAGGTCCCGTGCGTCGTCGCGGCGCTCCGGCACGCGCGACCTGCCGCCCGCATCGGCTACGTCATGACCGACGGCGCCGCACTGCCCCTGGCGCTGAGCGACACGGTGGCGGCGCTGCGCCCGGTCCTGGCCACCACGGTGACCGCCGGTCACGCCTTCGGGGGTGACCACGAGG
Organism: Acidimicrobiales bacterium; assembly: GCA_035540955.1. Taxonomy (GTDB): domain Bacteria; phylum Actinomycetota; class Acidimicrobiia; order Acidimicrobiales; family CADCSY01; genus DATLFP01. Next base: position 3,890 of record DATLFP010000132.1, on the reverse strand, counting down.
CGGTGAACGTGGCGGCCGCCCTGCTCACCGCCCGCCGCCACGCCGATGTCGCGGTGGTCGCCATGGGCCCCGGCGTGGTCGGGACCGCAACGCGCCTCGGCTACTCCGCGTTCGAGGTCGGAGCCGTCATCAGCGCCGCCGCCCTGTTGGGCGGCCGGCCGGTGGCCACGCTGCGGTTCTCGCTCGCTGATCCGCGGCTCCGTCACCAGGGTGTGAGCCACCACAGCCGCACGGCGCTGGCGCTGGGGACCCAGGAGCGAGCCACCATCGGCGTCCCGCGTGGCCCCTTCGACGAGCGCGTGCGCGCCGACCTCGATGCCGCGGGCGTCGCCGACCGCCACCGCATCCTCGGCGTGGAGGACCCTGGCATCCCCGGCCTCCTCGACGCCCTCGGCCTCACGGTCACCTCGATGGGGCGGGGCCCGGCCGACGACCCCGGCTTCTACGCCGTCGCCGGAGCGGCCGGCACCGCAGCAGCCACAATGCTCCCGTGATGCAGCGCGCGGGCCACATGACCAGGAGCGAGCGCCAGCGAGCTGCCCCGCGCAGAGCGCAGGCCGTGTGATGGACCGGTTGGAGCGGCTGCTCAACCTCACCGCCGCCCTGCTCGACGCGCGCGTTCCCCTGTCGACCGACGACATCCGCGAGCGGGTGCCCGGGTACCCGGCGGAGGCCGGCGAGACGTTCCGCCGGGCGTTCGAGCGCGACAAGGAGGCCCTTCGCCAGATGGGCATCCCGGTGCGCACCGAGGAGATCCCGGGGACCGATCCGCCGGTGCCCGGTTACCGGATCCGACGCGATGAGTACGCGCTGGCCGACCCCGGTCTCGAACCCGACGAGCTGGCGGCCCTCAACCTTGCCGTCGCCACCGTGCAGGTCGACGGCCTGTCGAGCGGGGACGCCATCCGGAAGCTGGGTGGGGCCGCCGGTGGCGAGTCGGGCCCCGCCGTCGCCCTGCCCTCGATGCCGAACCTCGGCCCGCTGTTCGCGGCCGCCGCCGCCGGCGCCGTCGTCGAGTTCCGGCACAACGGGAAGGATCGCGTCGTCGACCCCTACCGCCTGACCTTCCAGCGGGGCCGCTGGTACCTCGACGGACGGGACCACGCGTCCCGGGAGCCCCGCTCCTACCGGCTCGACCGCATCGAGGGCGGGGTCACCGTGGGCGAGCCGGGCTCCTTCGAGCGCAAGCCGCTCACGGGGCGGGGGATGCTGCCGCCTTGGGAGATGGGCGCCGAGCAACCGATCGCCGCCCTCGTGCGCGTCGATCCCGACCAGGCGCCGTTCGCGTGCGACACCGTCGGCCGCGAACACGTGGCCGCCCAGCACGAGGACGGGTCGGTGGACCTGCTCCTGACCGTCGCCAACCGGGATGCGTTCCGCTCCTTCGTGCTCGGGTTCCTCGACCATGCCGAGGTCCTGTCGCCGCCCGAGCTGCGCGACGACATGGTCACCTGGCTCCGGGAGATGCCCTGATGGCTCGACCCAGCGCCGACGAGCGGCTCCGCCGCCTGCTCGCCATCGTCCCGTGGGTGGCGGCGAACGACGGGCCGCCGGTGGCCGACGTGTGCGCACGGTTCGGGGTGACCGAGGCCGAGCTGCTGGCCGACGTCGACCTGCTGCAGTACTGCGGCGTCTACCCCTTCACCGCCGACGTGCTGATGGAGGTGCGGCTCGAGGGCGATCGCATCTGGATCCAGTACGCCGACTGGTTCAACCGGCCCCTGCGCCTGACGCCCGAGGAGGCGCTCACCCTCGTGGCCTCCGGGCGGACGTTGCTCGCCGTTCCCGGGACCGACCCCGCGGGCCCGCTCGCCCGCGGGCTGAGCAAGCTGGCCGCCGCGCTCGGCGTCGACGCCGACGAGGCGATCGACGTGCACCTCGGCAACGTGCCCGCCGGCATGCTCGACACCCTGCGGACCGCCATCGCCGCCCACCGACGCGTGGAGCTCGACTACTACACCTACGGCCGCGACGCCCGCACCCGGCGGGTCATCGAGCCCTGGGACGTCTACGCCGCGGAGGGGGAGTGGTACGTGCAAGCGTGGTGCCACGCCGCCCAGGCCGAGCGGTTGTTCCGCCTCGATCGCATCCGGGCGGTGTCGGTGCTCGACGCCACCTTCGATCCCCCCGCCGCGTTGCCTCCCCGCCGGGTGTTCTCGGCCGAGGACGCCGGGGATCGGATCGTGCTCGACCTCGAGCCGTGGGCCCGTTGGGTCGCCGGTCAGTACCCGATGGAGTCGGTCGAGGAGCTCGGCGAGGGGCGGATGCGGGTGTCGATGAAGATCGCCGAGCGGGCGTGGCTCGAGCGGCTGCTGCTGCGGCTCGGACCGGGAGCAACCGTCATCGAGGGCGACCCGGGGTTGGCCCGGGCGGCGGCGGCGAGGGTGCTCGAGCGGTACACCGGTAGCGTGAACCGCGAGTGAGCGTGGACACCGACCCCGACGCCGATCCCGAGGTCGGAAGCGACGACGGCGACACCGTCGACGCCTCGTCCGATCCGGTCGCTGACGCGGCCGCTGAGAGCAGCAGCGTCCGCAACGTCCTCGAGTGGGCGGCGATCATCGTCGGCGCGCTCGCGGTGGCGCTCCTGGTCAAGACGTTCCTCGTCCAGGCGTTCTTCATCCCGTCACTCTCGATGTATCCGACCCTCGACCAGGGCGACCGCGTCCTGGTCAACAAGCTCAGCTACCAGCTGCACGACGTGCACCGTGGCGACCTCGTGGTGTTCGACCGACCGGGCGGCGAAGCGGGCGGCGACGGCATCAAGGACCTCATCAAGCGGGTCGTCGGCCTCTCCGGTGAGACCATCGAGGCCCGTGACGGACGCGTCTACATCGACGGCCAGGTCCTCGACGAGCCGTACCTCGTCGAGGGCATGAGAACCGAGAACCTGCCCCGCCAGGTGATCCCGGCGGGCCGCGTGTTCGTCATGGGCGACAACCGCGGCGACTCTGCCGACAGCCGCGTGTTCGGGGCCATCGACGAAGACACCATCGTGGGCCGGGCGTTCGTCCGGGTGTGGCCGCTCACCGAGCTCGGCCGCCTCTGACCGACCGGCTCACTCGGGCGCCCCGGGGCGACCGGCGAGGCCGTCGACCATGCGGTCGACGTGGTCGGAGTAGACCGCGTCGATGCCCATGCCCAGCACGGCGTCGAGGTGGCGGCGATGCTGGCAGTCCCACCCGAATGCGACGAGGCCGAAACGGTGGAAGAGCGTGGTGAGGCCACCGTTCCAGTCGGTCCAGTGCAGGTTGATGCCGTCGACACCCGCGTCGGCCAGCCGCGCCCCCCGGCGCTCGGTCCCCTCCTTGATCTTGCGCAGGCGGGTGGAGTCGATGGTCTTCACGTCGGGCCAGCGCTGCTTCCAGTCCGCCGCCCGCTCCCAGTCGGGTGTGCACAGCCAGAGGGCGCCTTCGGCGCCGGCGGCACGGGCCACCTCCACGATCCCGTCGGCCGCGGCGGGGTCCTTCACGTCGAGGGAGAGGGGCACGCCGGGGCCCACCGCCTCGTACAGCTCGGCCAGCGTCGGTACGTGGGACGGCAGCGAGGCACGCCGAAGGTCCGCGATCGGCCGCCGACGCAGGCGGCTGCGGACCACGCCGTCGTGATCGAGCACGATCTCGCCGTCGGCGGTTCGCCAGGCGTCGCTCTCGAGGCCGGTGGCGCCCAGGCGCAGGGCGAGGGTGAAGGCCTCGAGCGTGTTCTCCGGCGCGTGGGCACGGGCGCCCCGGTGGGCGAAGCCGATGGGGGGATCGAGCAGGGAGGGGAGGCGGGCCATGGAAGGCCCGCAGCCTGCCCTATCTCGGCAGCGTGAAGGCGAACCGGGAGCCCTGGCCCAGCCGGCTGGTCGCCCAGATGCGCCCGCCGTGGGCCTCGACGATCCGCCGGGC
>DATLFP010000131.1:0-7485 GCA_035540955.1 Acidimicrobiales bacterium | reverse complement strand
CGCCACGTTGGCCGTGATCATGTTCGGCGAGATCGGCGGCACCGCCGAGGAGGAGGCGGCCGAGTTCATCCGCGACCGGATGAGCAAGCCGGTGGCCGCCTACGTCGCCGGCGTCACGGCGCCGCCGGGGAAGAAGATGGGCCACGCCGGCGCCATCGTTTCCGGTGGGAAGGGGACGGCCCAGGGCAAGATGGACGCGCTGCGCGCCGCCGGCGTGCACGTCGGCCTGAACCCCAGCGAAGTCGGTGACCTCATGGCGGACCTCGTCAAGACCCTCTGATGCGGCGGATCGCAGCGGCGGCTGCGAGCCTGCTGCTCGTCCTCGCCGCGTGCAGCGGCGGTGACGACCCGACGGTCGCCGTCCCCCCCTCGACCACCGTCTCGACGTCGTCGACGGATCCCACGGCGACGGTCGTGCCCCTGCCGGCGGTCACGAGCGACCGCGCCGCGGTGCTGGCCACCCCGCTCGGCTTCATCCTGCCGATCGAGGCCGGGGGGCCCGGGGCGTGGACGGTGATGACGCCGTGCGGGCGCACGGCGACGGTGCGGGGCGGCACCACCATCGGCGGCGCCACCGTGGTGCTCGACCCCGGCCACGGCGGCGAGGAGACCGGCGCCGTCGGCCCGGGCGGGCTCGTCGAGCGCGACCTCAACATGGTCGTGGCGGAGAAGACCAAGGCGGCGCTCGAGCGGGAGGGCGCCACGGTGGTGCTGACCCGCACCGCCGACTACCGGATCTCCCTCCAGACGAGGGGCGAGATCGCGCAGAAGCTGCAGCCGCCGGTGTTCATCTCGATCCACCACAACGGCGGGCACGACGAGGAGCGGGCCACGCCCGGCACCGAGGTGTTCTTCCAGATCGCCTCGCCCGAGTCGCGCCGGCTGGCCGGCATCCTCTACGAGGAGCTGTACACGTACTTCGCCGGCTTCGACGAGGTCACGACCTGGTACGCCGATCGCGACGCGGGGGCCAAGTACCGGCCCAACGACTCGGGCGGCGACTACTACGGCATCCTCCGCCGGACCAACGGCATCACCGCCGTGCTCAGCGAGGCGCTCTTCCTCTCCAACCCCCAGGAGGAGGCCCTGCTCGTGCGCGACGACGTGCAGCAGGGCGAGGCCGAGGCCATCACCCGGGCCGTGCGCCGGTTCATGCTCGGCGACGACCAGGGCTCGGGCTTCACCGAGCCCTACCCACGGGTCGAGCCCGCCGGCCCCGGCGGCGGCACCAGCGGCTGCGTCGACCCCCCGCTCGAATAGCCACGAAGGTTGTCGCGCCGACCCGACTCCGCCGGGTCAACGCGACAGGCATGGCCGGAGGATGCCGGAGGGTTGCGTTGAGCGGTCTCAACGCGCGGTGACACCGGTGGGCCATATCCCGGTTTGCCCCTTGTCACTTACCGTCGCCCTGACGCCGCGCGCTGCGTGGTCAACAGGTGGAGGGAAATCTCTGTGCGCAAGTGGCAGGTCCTGCTCGTTTCGATGGCGGTGGCCCTCTCGGCCCTCCCGCTGATCGGCTCACCCGCGTCGGCGGAGCCGTCGACGATCACGCTCAGCATCATCCCCAACAAGACCGCGCAGCCCGTGGTCGTCACGCCGACATTGGCGGAGGGTGACCGGTACGTCCTCACCGCCACCGGCTCGATCAACCCGTGCCCCAACACTTCCCGGTACGGGTGCCAGCTCGGGAACACCGTCGGTATCGGGCCGAAGGGCGAGCTGCTCGACTCGTCGGGGGCGCTTCGCTATCCCGTGATGAGCTCGACCAGCCTCAGCACGAACCCCGCGAAGCACTGCCCGGCGTTCTCGCTCCTCTACAGCCACGAGGTCGCGTCGGCGACGAAGCCGGGGAACGAGACCGACCCGCGGTGGATCTGCGCCGGGGCGGGCCCGATCGGGATCGAGGGTCGGGGCGCTCCCATCCGCCTCTGGTATTTCGATGACTCCTGGGGCGACAACGTGGGCACCGGGTGGACGATCACGCTGACCCCCAATGCTGAGCACGAAGTGGCTACCCAGGACATCGAGGTGGTGCAGGGTGCGCCCGCTCAGAACACCGTCGACGTGACCGACGCTGAGGGCGATCCGATCGATCTCGCTCTGGCTCCGGGTGAGCCGGGCACCCTGGAGAAGGTGGATGGCATCTGGACCTGGAGCTCCGGCGAAGGCGACACCGCAACAACCGGTGCCTTCGAAGTCAACTTCAGCGCGACCGATGGCTACTGGGACGAGCAGAACAACATCAACGAACGGCGATCGCCGTCATTCCCGCCGGTGCCCGGCAGCTTCACCGTGACCGTGACGGAGCCGCCGCCGCCGGACGACCCCGGTGCGAACACCGATCCCCTGATCGGCCACGCCAAGATCAGCGGGAAGATCAACGAGGGCGGCGCGGGGGGCAAGCCCGGTTCCCACTCGTTCGACACCCTGGAGAATGGCGACATCGCCATCAACTACAAGATCCTCAACGTCACCTGCCTCTTCACGCCGGTGAGCGGGATCGTCGGGGCCGAGACGGCTCCGCTGTCGGGGACGCTCTCCTGCCCCGACTCCGCCGTAGACGCGACGTTGACGCTGACGGTCAGGACGCTGAAGGCGAGTCGCGGCTGGGTTGCGCTGGAGGCCGGGGCGATGTCCATCAGCTCGAGTGAGCTCGTGACCGGCAACGTGATCCTGACCCCGGCGGCGTCGTAGGCAGGGCTGCTCCTCTCCAATCGGTGGCGTGGCGGCTCCCGCGGGCCGGCACTCTGCCGACAACAGATCGCGCTCTGCGGAGCGCTCGACTCGACCCCCGGACCCCGACGCCCCGGGGGTCGAGTCGCGCCTGCTCGCCGTTCAGCGCCCCTGCCGGCGCGGTTCCGCGACGACGGCGGCGGCCTCCGCTCGATCGGTGACGCCGAGCTTGCGGACGACCGAGGAGACGTAGGTACGGACCGTCACGGCGGTGATCTGGAGCTCGGCGGCGATGTCGGCGGTGCCGAGGCCCCGCCCGAGGGCATCGAGCACGAACCACTCGCGGTCCGTCAGCCGCACACGATCGAAGGGCGGAGGGAGCCGCCGCCGCCGCTGCCGGCCCTGGAGCTCATCGAGCAGCCGGGTCGTCATGAAGCGCGGCAAGGCCGCTTCGCCTCGCAGCACGGCGTGGAGGATCGAACCGATGCGGCCCGGGTCGGCGTTCTTGAGGACGAATCCTCGAGCGCCGGCAGCGATGCCCGCGAACACCTCGTCCTCGGTGGCGACGCTGGCGGTGAGGACGACGTCGCTGCGGCGGGAGATCTCGCTGATCGTCTCGCGCTGACGGGGAAGGTGGGCATCGAGGATGCACAGATCAGGTCGGTGTTCGTCGACCGCCGCGATGGCCGAGGCCGGGTCCGCCACGTCGGCCACGACGGTGAACTCCGGTTCGAGCACCGCTCGAAGACCCCGCCGCATGGGGGGATGCCCATCGGCGAGGACGATCGACGGCGGGCTGGCCAGCCCGCCCGGATCTGCCATGAGGGCACTATGCCCGAAAGAGCCGCTATCGCGGCACTGCGCCCCCGGGAGCACGAGGCTCCGTAGGCACGCCGCACGGCCAGGAAGGCACCGCGTCATCATGGAGCCGTGCGGCACGGCAGAGCGGTCGTCGTCGGCTCTGTCGTCCTCGGTGCGACGTTCACGCTCGTCGTCACGCTCGCACCGGTCGTCCGGCTCGCCTACGCGAACGTGCGGCTGCACGTGGCGCTCAACACCGGCGAGGCGCTGGTGGCCTCGCTGCTCGCCTACCTGTCGATCGGGCGGTTCGGCGAGCTCCGTCGGCTGCGCGACCTGCTGCTGAGCGCGGCGTTCGTGACGTTCGCCGTCGTGAACCTGATGCTGTCCGCCACCGGCACCGCGTCATCCGACGACTTCGCGCTCGGCTTCGTGATCTGGGCATCGGTCTTCGGACGGGTCGTGGCCGCAGGGGCGTTCGCGGCGGCCGCCTTGGTGGGACCCGACCGACTCGTCACCGCTCGCGTGCTGCGGGTCTGGACCGCCGTCGCGATCGCGCTGGCTGCCGGGCTCGCGGCGCTGGCCATGGTGGCCGAGCTCAACCTCGCCGAGATCCTCGATCCCGAACTGTCGCCCGAGGCGGCGGGGCGCCCGAGGATCGTCGGCCACCCGCTGGCGCTCGCCCTGCAGGTGGCGCTGCTCGGCCTCTTTGCCACGGCCGCCATCGGGTTTCTCCGGCGCACCACTGTCGAACGCGACGAGCTGCTGTTCTGGTTCGGTGCCGGCGCCATCCTGCGGGCCTTCGCCCAGCTCAACTACTTCCTCTTCCCGTCGCTCTACTCGGAGTGGGTCTACACCGGCGACCTCCTGCGGCTGGGCTCGTACGTGTTCTTCGTGATCGGTGGGGCCCGCGAGCTGCGCGGGTTCTGGCGAGTACAGACCGAGGTGGCGGTGCTCGGTGAGCGCCAGCGTCTGGCCCGAGAGATCCACGACGGCCTGAGCCAGGAGCTGTCGTTCCTCCAGTCGCAGCTGGCGTCGAGCCACCCGCCTGGCCCGGAGATGGCCGTGCACCTCCGGGACGCCGCCACTCGGGCGCTCACCGAGTCCCGGCGCGTCGTCGCCGCCCTCGTGGACGTGGCCGGCGCCGACCTGGCGTGGTCGCTCCGGGCCGAGGCCGAGGACGTTGCCCGCCGCTCCCGTGCAACGGTCGGCGTCGAGGTCGATCCCGACGCGCCGGTGCGGGCCGACTCGCACGCCGAGCTGGCCCGGATCGTGCGGGAGGCGACGACCAACGCCGTTCGCCATGGCGGCGCCCGGGAGGTGCAGGTGCGTCTGGAGCGGGCGGGCGACGGCGCGAGACTGCTCATCAGTGACGACGGATCCGGCTTCGACCCGACGACGCCGCCGACCGGATTCGGTCTCCGCAGCATGGCCGACCGCGCCGCGCTGCTCGGCGGCGAGATCCGGATCCACACGGCGCCCGGGGCGGGCACCGTGATCGAGGTCGTCCTGCCCGGCCAGTGACGAACGGCGGCGAGGAGCCCCAGTGACGCCTCGGGTGTTGATCATCGACGACCACGCCCTCCTCTCGGAGGCGCTGGCTGCCGCCTTCCGGGAGCGCGGCTACAGGGACGTCGACGTGGTGCCGCTCGCCGATGACCCGCAGCTCGTAGTGGAGGTGGCGAGCCGGCAGCCCGACGTGGTGCTCCTCGACCTGCACCTCGGCCCGGAGCGCCTCGCCACGTCGCTCATCGGACCGCTGCAGGCGATCCCCACCACCGTGGTGCTGATCACCGCGAGCCGCGACCCGTTGCTGCTCGGGGCCTGCATCGAGGGCGGTGCGTCGGGCATTGTCGACAAGGCTCAACCCTTCGACGAGCTGGCGACGATGGTGGAGGCCGCGTCTCGGGGGGCGCCGGTGCTGTCATCAGCTGCACGGGACGTGCTGCTGAGCGAGATGAGAGATCGCCAGCGGTTGCGGCGAGCAACACTGGCGCCCTTCGAGTCGCTCACCCCGCGAGAACAGGCGGTGCTCGGCGGGCTGTGCCACGGTCGGACCGCCGAGGAGATCGCCACGGAGAGCGATGTCGCGCTGTCCACGGTCCGCACCCACATCCGGGCCATCCTCAGCAAGCTGCACGTGAAGACCCAGCTGGCGGCGGTCGCCGCTGCCCGCCGAGCCGGGTGGGAACCGGGCGATCCCGGCGCAATCAACCGCTGACTGCCTAGCCCTATCGGATCATTCGGGGGTTCACAGGCAATTTTGATGATGGTGAGCACGGAGTGTGGTGGTTGAGTGACACCACGAGCGGATCTCTCCGCTCGTGCGACGCAATGATCCGACGGGCTGTACCTGGTCGCCTGGCCCGGCGGGGAGCGAGTGGCGAAACCGACGCTGATCGAGCAGTAGCTCTCGTGGAGGTTTTCGCTGGTGACCAAGTTTCGTACAGCGCTCGGCACGGCTCTCGTCGCTGTCCTCGCCCTCGTGTTCCTGCCCCTCGCGTCCGCTGGCGCCGGTGTAGGCGGGAATGGCAACGGCGCGAACTGCGTCGATGATCCTGAGACCGACGAGGACGAGTGCGAGCAGGACTACGGCTTCGGTGACGAGGACGATGGCGTCGACAGCCCGACGAACACGAACGGTGCCTGGGGCGGCTGCCTCGAGATCGACGGCATCGAGGGCCTCTGGGACCACGCCATGAAGTTCGACAACAACGGTCTCGGCTTCAACGGGCTGTGGGACGCCACCAACGGCCTCTTCACCGTGACGATCTCGGGCACCGGCGCTGCCGGCACCGAGAGCAATCCCAGCACCATGACGTTTGCGACGAGCGACGACATCGTCGTGTACGGCGTGTACGTCAAGGCCGGCAAGGACAACCACAATGCCGTCCCCTTCGTGGACGGGGTGCAGGAGGGCACCGTGACCACGGGCGGTGCTCAGCAGGCGATCAGCCACGTCGTCTTCTGCTACGCCTACACCGACGACGGTCCGACGACTGGTGATCTCGAGGTGGACAAGTTCTACGACGCCAACGCGAACGGCGAGTGGGACGAAGGCGAGATCGCCATCGCGGGGTGGAGCGTGACCGTCGACGGTGAGGCCCACTCGACCCCTGTCGCGATCAGTGAGTTCGAGCCTGGCGAGTACGACGTCGCCGAGGCGACACCCACCGAGTCGAACTGGATGGCGATCACCGCCACCAGCCAGACCGCGACCGTCACCGCCGGTCAGACGACCTCGGTCGCCTTCGGCAACCTCTGCCTGGGCGCCGGTAACGGGCACACCATCGGCTTCTGGTCGAACAAGAACGGCCAGGCCCTCATCGACAGCGATGACCTTGAAGCGCTGCGGGCTCTGAATCTCGTAACGGCCAACGGTCAGGCCTTCGACCCGACCACCAACAGCGCGGTCAGGAACTTCGTCCTGAAGGCGAGCGCGACGAACATGGCCCACATGCTGTCGGCCCAGCTGGCGGCGATGACGCTGAACGCCCGCAACCTCGGTGCAACCGGCCTCATCTACGCCCCGGGTACGGACTCGGCGAACGAGGCGGGGTTCGCCTCGGTCGAGGACGTGATGGCCGAGGCGGACGCCGCACTTGGCGCCAACGGCCTTACCGTCGCCTCCGGTCCGGACCGCGATGCCCAGACGGCGCTCAAGAACGCCCTGGACGCCGGCAACAACAACCTGAACTGGGTCCAGGCGGAGGCGTGTGCCGCGACCTTCCCGGTCGACGAGAGCGACGGCGGCGGCGAGATCGACAGCTAGCCGTCACGTCGAGCAGATCCAGCGAACGGGGCGGGGACCTGTGTCCCCGCCCCGCCTCGCGCCTCGGCCGAACGAGCCGGGTCTTCCACCGCAGTGACCAGGGGGGGCGCAAGCAGATGCAACGAGTGAAGCCGTGGGTGGCGGTGCTCGTCGTGGTGATCATCGCGACGACGGCACCAGCGGCAGCGGCACCGCCGGCCGACGCCGGCAGTGCCGCCGACCTGATCGTGTTCGTCGGTGAG
>DATLFP010000130.1:0-7587 GCA_035540955.1 Acidimicrobiales bacterium | reverse complement strand
GCCATCGACGGCACCGCCTTCGGCGACACGAACGACACCGCCTCGATCTCCCGGAGCCCGGCGGCGGCCAACGCCTCGATGAGCCGCACGCGGTCCTCGACCGGCACCGGCGCCTCGGCCTGGAGCCCGTCGCGCGGGCCGACCTCACGGATCACGATGGCGTCGGTCATCAGACGGGCGGCACGCCGTGGCGGCGGTTGGAGAACGTCCGGTCCTTGCCCATGGCCGCCGACAGGCGCCGGACGACCTCGGAGCGCAGGTCCTCGAAGTCGACGATCGTGTCGACGACGAGCTCGGACGCCAGCCGGAGCAGATCGACATCGGCCTCGTACTCGCGGCGCTGGGCCTCGACGAAGGAGGCGCGTTCGCCGTCGTCGTCGATGGCGGCGATGCGGTTGGCGTAGACGGCGTTGACCGCCGCCTCCGGACCCATCACCGCGATCTTCGCGGTGGGCAGGGCGATGGTGGCCTCCGGCTCGAACGCCGGGCCCGACATCGCGTACAGCCCGGCCCCGTAGGCCTTGCGCACGATCACCGACACCTTCGGCACGGTGGCCTCGGACACGGCGGTGATCATCTTGGCGCCGTGCCGGATGATCCCCTCCCGCTCGACCTGGGTCCCGACCATGAAGCCCGGGACGTCGGCGAGGAAGACCAGCGGGATGTTGAAGGCGTCGCAGCACCAGATGAAGCGTGCGGCCTTATCGGCCGAGTCGCCGAACAGCACCCCGCCCTTCTGCATCGGGTTGTTGGCGACGACGCCGACGGGATGACCCTCGAGACGCCCGAAGCCGACGATGAGCTCCGGCGCGAAGAGGGGCTTGATCTCGAACCACGAATCGGCGTCGATCAGCCCGTCGATGACGCGGTGCATGTCGTAGCCCTGCGCCTCCTCGGCGGGCACGATCGAGGCGGTCAGCGGCTCGCTCGGCGGGTCGGCCTCGTAGACCGGCGGCTCGTCGCGCCACGACGAAGGGAGGTACGAGAAGTAGGCGCGCGCCATGGCGATCGCCTCCTCGTCGCCGCTCGCGAGCAGGTCGCCGCACCCGCTCACGGTGCAGTGCATGCGGGCACCGCCCATCTCCTCGAGCGTGGTCTTCTCACCGATGACCATCTCGGCCATGCGGGGGGAGCCCAGGTACATCGACGCGTTCCCTTCGACCATCACCACGACGTCGCAGAACGACGGGATGTAGGCGCCGCCGGCGGCCGACGGCCCGAACAGGCAGCAGATCTGCGGCACCTTCCCCGAGAGCCGGACCTGGTTGTAGAAGATGCGCCCCGCGCCCCGCCGTCCGGGGAACAGCTCGACCTGGTCGGTGATGCGGGCGCCGGCCGAGTCGACCAGCCAGAACACCGGAAGCTCGTCCCGCAGCGCCCGTTCCGTGAGCCGGACGATCTTCTCGACCGTGCGCGCGCCCCACGAACCCGCCTTCACGGTCGGGTCGTTGGCCATGACGCACACCGGCCGACCGTCCACGCGACCGATGCCGGTCACGACCCCGTCGGCGGGCAGGTCGTCGGCGGCAGCGTTCGCCAGCAGCCCGTCCTCGACGAAGGAGCCGTCATCGACGAGGAGGGCGATGCGGTCCCGCACGAACAGCTTCCCCTGCTGCCGCAGCTTCTCGCCGCCGGTGGCCAGGTTGCCGTCCAGCGCCCGGGCGCGGGCCTTGGCGATCTCCTCTGCGCTCATCGGACCCGCCTCATGTGGTGCGGCGCACCGCGAGGATCGCGATGTCGTCGTTGAGGGGTCCGGAGGCGTAGTCCTCGGCCGCCTCACCCAGCGACTTGCACAGCACGTCGACGTCGACGCCCGGGTCCCGGCGGAGGTGGTTGGCGATCCGGTCCTCCCCGAAGAGGGACTCGCCGTTGCGGGCCTCGGCCAGCCCGTCGGTGTAGAGGAGCACGAGATCGCCGGCGGCCAGCGGCACCTCCCGGCTCGTGTACTCGCCGTCGCTGGTGAGTGAGATCAGCGGTCCGGTCGCCTCGAGGCCCCGGACCTCGCCACCGTGCCAGAGGAACGCCGGCGGGTGGCCGGCCGACGCATACCGGAGCGTCCCCGCCTCGGTGTCGAACACGACCACCGCCATGGAGATGAACTCCTCGCCGTGGTGCTGGGAGAAGACCTGGCCGTTCAGCTCCTCGAGCGCCTGGCCGGGGTCGCGGAACTGACGGAGGAAGAGCCGCAACAGGTACTTCGCCTGGAAGGCGGTGATCGACGGCTCGATGCCGTGACCGGACACGTCACCGATCACCGCCGCGATGCGCGAGCGACCGGTGCGGAACACGTCGTAGAAGTCGCCCGCCATCATGCCGGTGCCGGCGCGGTAGAGCGTCCCCACCTCGAAGCCGGGGATCTCGGCCAGCTCCTCCGGGGCGAGCCGGGCCGCCCACCGCCGGGGGGCCAGTGCCTCCTGCTCGAGGACCTCCTCGGCCCGCTGCTCGAGCTGCGACCGGCTCTCCGCCATCCGCGCCTGGCGCAGGAGGGCCCGGCCGTAGCGGAGCGACAGGGCGGCGGGCACCACGGCCGCGAACAGCACGTAGCGCCCCCACCGCAGCGACCACCCGGCCTCGATCACGGCGACGACGAGGACCACGAGGTAGAGGCCGGCGGCGTGGACGTCCTTCAGGTACGCCGCTCGGGCCAGCAGCGACGCCTCCGACTCGGCGCCGGTTGACGCCGAGATCCGGGTGTGGGCCCGCTGCAGCCGCCGGGCCGAGCGCCCCCACACGACTGCCGCGGCCAGGGCGGCGGCCGCCACGACGACCAGGGCCGGTTGGTCCAGCATCTGCGCGAAGACTACGACGACCGGCGCCGCACCCGGACCTTCAACGGGGTGTTCCCGAACCCGAAGTGCTCCCGGATCTTGCGCTCCAGGTAGCGAAGGTAGGTGGGCGGCAGGTCGCGGTTGGCGAACAGGGTGAACGTCGGGGGGTCGATGGCGCCCTGCGTGGCGTAGAGCACCCGCCCCGTGGGCGAGGGGTGGGCGGCCTGGGCGGCCTGGAGCACCTGGTTGAGCTCCCGGGTGGGCACTCGGCGGTGGTAGGCCTCGATGGCGTCGTCGATGGCGGGTAGCAGCCGGTGCACGCCCTTGCCGGTGAGGGCGCTGCCCTTCAGCACCGGCGACGTCGCCAGGAAGTGCAGCTTGTCGCCCACCTGGAACAGCACGTCCTGGCGGCGCTCGGCGTCGAGGGTCTCCCACTTGTTGAGCAGGATCACCACCGGCGAGCCGGCGGCGTCGATCCGCTCCGCCAGGCGTTGGTCCTGGGCGGTCACGCCGTCGGTGGCGTCGATCACGAGGATGGCCACGTCGGCCTCGTCGATGGCCTGGAGCGCACGCACCAGCGAGTAGTACTCGGTGCCCTCGTCGATCTTCGCCTTGCGGCGCATCCCGGCGGTGTCGAGGAACCGCAGGCGGCCCGATGCCGTCTCGACCACCGTGTCGACGGTGTCCCGGGTCGTGCCCGGCATGTCGTGGACGACGGAGCGCTCCTCGCCGATCAACCGGTTGAACAGGGTCGACTTGCCGACGTTGGGCCGCCCGACGATGGCGACGCCGGGAACCTTCTCGTCGGCGTCGCCGTCGTCGCTGGTCGCGCCGTCGTCGGCCTCGGGAGGGAGCAGCCGCACCACCTCATCGAGCAGGTCGCCGGTGCCCCGACCGTGGAGCGCCGACACCAGCCACGGGTCGCCCAGACCGAGCTTCACCAGGTCCCACGCGTCGGACTCCCGGGATTCCCCGTCGACCTTGTTGGCGACCAGCAGCACGGGCACGCTGCCCGCCCGCACCCGTTGGGCGACGGCCCGGTCCTCGGTGGTGATGCCGATGGCGGCGTCGACGACCACGAGCACGAGGTCGGCACCCTGCCATGCCTGCTCGGCCTGGTGGCTGACCTTGTCGTCGAGAGCACTGCCCTTCGCCATCCATCCGCCGGTGTCGACGACCAGGAAGTGCCGGCCGCTCCACTCCGCCTCGACCGCCTTGCGGTCGCGGGTCACACCCGGCTTCTCCTCGACGATCGCCGCCCGCCGGCCGACGATGCGGTTGAGCAGCGTCGACTTCCCCACGTTCGGCCGCCCGACGACGGCCACCACCGGCAGCGTCATCCTGCGAGTTCCAGCGCGGCCCGGAGCGACACGCCGTCGGTGGGCACGATCTCGACGGGTCGGGGCAGGTCGCCCGGTACCGAGCCGTCGAGGAACCGACCCTGGCTCAGGCACACGTCGGGCAGCAGGTACCGGTCACCCTCGGGCTGTTCGGCCAGCACCCGCGCCACGTCGACGCCGGTCAGGAGCCCCGTGACCGCCGTCGTCCCTCCGAAGAACCGGTTCTCGATCGGGATCACCCGCACGTCCGGCCGCCCGGCCAGCAGCGGCCTCAGCACGCGCGCCCCGTATTCCCCGGTGAGCACGCCGACCGGGCGCCGCTCCTCGCGGTCGGTTCGGGAGCGCCGTCCTGCGCCGAGCACGACGCGCGTGGCGCGGTAGCCCTCGGCCGGCGCGCCGTCGACGGCGGCGAAGAACCCCGAGCGGGGACCGGTCCCGACCGCGACCTCGCCGGCGAGCTCCAGCGCGAACAGCCGGGCCATCCCGACGCCGTCCTCGTGCATGGCGAAGCCCTCGTAGTGCTCGGCGGCGGGGAACGGCCGGTCGGCGAGCAGGTAGTACTCGTCGGACAGGAACGCCAGGCGCCGGCCCAGCAGCCGCTGGTACGTCGGCTGCCACGACTCGACGGCGTCGACCACCGCCGCCGCCTCTCCCTGCGTGTGCGGTCGGAGCGACGGCTCGGGATTGAAGGCGCTGATCCCGAGCGGCACCACGCACAGCGTCGCCAGCTCGGGATACTCGCCGAGCACACCGGCGAGGGTGGCCTCGAGCACGTCGCCGTCGTTCACGCCCGGGCAGACGACCACTTGGCCGTGCACGGTGATGCCGTGATCGAGCAGGGCCCGCAACCATCGGAGCGATGTGGCGCCGCGGCGGTTCTTGAGCATGCGGGCCCGCACCTCGGGGTCGGTGGCGTGGATCGACACGTGCAGCGGCGACAGCCCCTCGGTGACCACCCGCTCGAGGTCGGCCTCCGTGAAGCGGGTGAGCGTCGTGAAGTTGCCGTACAGGAACGACAGCCGGTAGTCGTCGTCCTTCAGGTACAGCGACCGGCGCATGCCCTTCGGCAGCTGGTAGATGAAGCAGAACTCGCAGTGGTTGTCGCAGGTGCGGACCCGGTCGAACACCGAGGAGTGCACCTCGGCGCCGAGCGCCTCGCCCTCCCGCTTCGGCACCCGGACGAGCACCTCGAGCCCACCGCGCCGCACCTCGAGCTCGGGGTCGGCGTCGTCGACCATCAGGCGCCACTCGAGGACGTCCCGCGGCATCCGCCCGCCGATGCTCACCACCTCGTCGCCGGGTACCAGGCCGGCCCGGGCCGCGGGCGAACCCGGCTCCACGGCAACGATCCGGGGCACGTCGACGGCGCGCGCGGCGTCGAGCCGGCCTACGGACATCACCCCAGGGTACGGCCCCTAGCCTGGGAACATGCCGGTCGACAAGGTGCTGCTGGCCGCCCCCCGGGGCTTCTGCGCCGGCGTCGAGATGGCCATCAAGGCGCTGGCGTGGATGGTGCGCACCTTCGAGCCGCCGATCTACTGCTACCACGAGATCGTCCACAACCGGGTCGTGGTCGACCGCTTCCGCGATCTCGGCGTCGTCTTCGTCGACGACATCGCCGAGGTGCCGAGCGGTGCTCCCATCATGCTGTCCGCGCACGGGTCGGCACCCGAGGTGGTGCAGACGGCGCGCGACCGGGGCGGGTTCGTGGTGAACGCGGTGTGCCCGCTGGTCACCAAGGTCCACCACGAGGTGAAGACCCGGGCGGGCAAGGGCTACACGGTCGTGTACGTCGGTCACGAGGGCCACGACGAGGCGGTGGGCACCATGGCGGTCGCCCCCGGGTCGACCGCCCTCGTCGAGACCGAGGCCGACGTCGCGGCCCTCGACGATCCGGGCACGCCCGTCGCCCTGCTGGCCCAGACGACGCTCAGCCACCACGACTGGCAGGGCGTGCTCGAGGCCGCCCGCGAGCGGTGGCCCGATCTCTGGATGCCGGGGCGCAGCGATCTCTGCTTCGCGACCACGAACCGCCAGACGGCGCTCCAGCAGATCGCACCGGCGTGCGATGCCATCGTCGTCATCGGCTCGGCGAACTCCTCCAACACGGTCGCGCTCGAGAAGGTGGCGCGAGCGGCGGGGGCCGACCGCGTCCTGCGAGTCAACAGCGTCGACGAGGTGCCCCGCGACCTGTACGGCACCGTCGGCGTCACCGCCGGCGCGTCCGCCCCCGAGGAGCTCGTCCGCGCCGTCATCGCACGACTGGCGCCGGTCGGGGGCGTCGAGGAGGTGCGCATCACCAGCGAAGACGAGTACTTCCCCCTCCCCCGCGAGCTGCGTGACCTCCTCGGTCCCGACAAGATCGCCGGCGACCGCGAGGTCGCCGCCTCCGACGTGCTGGCCGACCTGGCCCGCTGACTGGGAGGATGGCGCCCATGGCTACCAGCTTCACGAGCATGGACACCTCGACCGCCGAGCAGTGGGCGGTGATCGGCGCCGAGACGGCGAAGAACCAGGGCCGCGTCGCCGAGCGGGTGCTCGACCTTCTGCGCTCCCTCGCCGACATCGTCGACGGCTTCGCCACCGACCAGCTCACGCACTGCCTCCAGACGGCGACCCGGGCCGAGCGGGACGGCGCCGACGACGAGGTCGTCGTGGCCAGCCTGTGCCATGACATCGGCAAGGCGATCTCGGTGCCCAACCACCCGGCGATCGCCGCCGAGATCCTCAAGCCGTACGTCCGCCCCGAGGTCTACGACATGATCCGCGTGCACCAGGACTTCCAGGGCCGCCACTACTACGCCCACTTCGGCGGCGATCCCGATGCCCGCGAGAAGCACCGGGCGACCCTCGCCCCCGAGGTGTTCGACCTCGCCGCCCGCTTCGCCGACGACTGGGATCAGACCGCCTTCGATCCCGACTACGACACCCTCCCCCTCGAGCACTTCGAGGGCCGCGTCCGCAAGGTCTTCGGCGCCGCCAACCTCATCCCCGGCTGAGCCCGAAGATCTCGGGCTGGTGCACGCCCTACCAGGGCCTTCGTCGGCCCGAGATCTTGGGTGGGGTGGTCAGTCGAGGAGGCCGACGGTGCGCTGGGCGTCGTCGAAGAGAGCCTGCACGCGCTCCTTGAGCGTGGCCGTGAGCTCGGCCACGGCCCGGCGCGGCACCCGCGCGCCCTCCTCACGCGCCTCGGGCCAGATGGGCTCGCCGACCACGAGGTGGATCTTCACCGGGCGGATCATCTTCGAGCCCTTGGGCATCGCCCGCTCCGAGCCGCCGATGCCGACGGGCACGATCGGCACCCGGGCCCGCGACGCCACATAGGCCGGGCCGTCGAAGAGGGGCTGCACGTCGGGCCCCCGCTGGCGGGTCCCTTCGGGGAACATCACGACCGGCTCCCCCGCGCGCAACGTCTCCTCGAGCGCCCGCATCGCATCGCGGTCGGGCGTTCCCCGCACCACCGGGATGGCGCCGAGGCT
>DATLFP010000129.1:0-7322 GCA_035540955.1 Acidimicrobiales bacterium | reverse complement strand
CTCGCTGGATCCAGGCGAGCACGGTGCGCAGGCCGAGGGCGACGGCCATCACGGGGACGAGCAGGCGCCCGGCGGTGCCGCTGCTGCGCCAGGCGAAGGTGAGCATCGACCGGTGGTGGGCGAGGATCATCCGGTACGGCGTCTGGTCGGTGGACCGGCCGATCTCATGGGCGATGCGGGCGGCGGGCTCGTACCCGGTCCGCCACCCGGCCCGCCGCAGCCGCCAGCAGAGGTCGACGTCCTCCATGTACATGAAGTACGCCTCGTCGAAGCCGCCCACCGCGTCCCACGCCGTCCGCCGCACGAGCAGGTGGGTGCCGGCCACCCAGTCGACGTCCCGGGCCGCGGTGCGGTCCCAGTCGAGCATCCGGTAGCGGCGGCTGAACGGGTTGGTCGGCCACAGGAAGTGGAGGAAGGCGTGGCCGGCGGCGTCGATCACGCTGGGGAAGGCGCGCGCCGACGGGTAGACCTCACCGTCGGCGGTCTCGATGCGGGGCCCGACGACCCCGAGGCCGCGGTCGCGCTCGAGGGCGTCGACGAGCGCCTTCGTGCTGCCCGGCTCGACCACCACGTCGGGGTTGACGATCAGCAGGTGCGGCGCCGACGTCCGCGCCGCGCCGCGGTTCACGCCGGCGCCGAAGCCGACGTTGGTGTCGAGGGCGAGCAGCGTCACCTCGGGCTCATGGCGCCGCACCGCCTCGGCCGAGCCGTCGCGGGACGCGTTGTCGACGACGACGATCTCGCCGACGCCGTCGGCCCGCAGGCTGGCGATGCACCGCAGGAGCAGGTCGCGGACGTTGTAGCTGACGATGACGGCGGCGACGTCGTGGGTCACAGGACGGTCCGCATCCACTCGGCGGTGCGGGCGAGGCCGGCGCGCAGCTGGACCTCGGGTTCCCAGCCGAGCAGCCGCCGGGCGAGGGTGATGTCGGGCTTGCGCTGGGTGGGGTCGTCGACGGGCAGCGGCTCGTGGACGACGTCCACGTCGACCCCCGTCACCTCGCGCACCACGTCGGCCAGCTCGAGCATCGTGAACTCGTCGGGGTTCCCGATGTTGACGGGCCCGACGTAGTCGCTGTCGAGGAGGGCGAGGAAGCCGCGGATCTCGTCGTCGACGTAGCAGAACGACCGGGTCTGGGTGCCGTCGCCGTAGATGGTGAGCGGCTTGCCGGTGAGCGCCTGGAACAGGAAGTTCGACACGACGCGGCCGTCGTTGGGCCGCATCCGCGGACCGAACACGTTGAAGATCCGCACGATCCGCACGTCGAGCCCGTGGTAGCGGTGGTACGCCATCGTGATCGCCTCGGCGAACCGCTTCGCCTCGTCGTAGACCCCCCGGGGGCCGACCGGGTTGACGTGGCCCCAGTACGTCTCGTCCTGCGGGGAGACCTTCGGGTCGCCGTACACCTCGCTGGTCGACGCGAGGAAGAAGCGGGCGCCCTTCGCCTTCGCGAGGCCGAGGCAGTTGTGCGTGCCGAGGCTGCCGACCTTGAGCGTCTGGATCGGGAGCTCGAGGTAGTCCTTCGGCGACGCCGGGCTGGCGAAGTGCATCACCGCGTCCACCTCGCCGGGGACGTGGATGAAGGTCGACACGTCGTGGTGCATGAACTCGAACCCGGCGTGCCCGAACGCGCCGGCGAGGTTCTCCTCGCTGCCGGTGATGAGGTTGTCGACGGCGACGACCTCGTCGCCCCGCGCCAGCAGCGCCTCGCAGATGTGGGAGCCCAGGAACCCGGCGCCGCCGGTGACGACGACTCTCACGACCGCGCCTCGAAGGCCCTCATCAGGACCGGCCCACGCCCTCGTACTGGAAGCCGCGGCGTCGCACGAGCGGCGGCTCGAGCAGGTTCCGGGTGTCGACAACGCGCGGGGTCGCCATCACGCCGGCGACCTTGGCGAAGTCGAGCCACCGGAACTCGTCCCACTCGGTCAGCACGACGAGCACGTCGGCACCCTCGCACGGCCCGTACGGATCCAAATGGACGTCGATGCCCTCCAGCGCCGGGCGCGACTCGGTGATGGCGGGGTCGTAGGCCCGCACGGTCGCGCCCCGCTGCTGGAGCCGGCGGATCACCTCGATGGCCGGCGAGTCCCGCAGGTCGTCGGTGCGGGCCTTGAACGCCAGCCCCCACGCGGCGATGACCTTGCCCTCGAGCGAGCCCCCCGCCATCTGCTCCACCTTGGTGGCCATCCGCTCGTACTGCTCCTCGTTCACCGAGATGACGCCCCGCAGCAGGTCGAAGTCGTACCCCGCGTCCTCGGCGATCTTCACGAGCGCCCGCGTATCTTTGGGGAAGCACTGGTGCAAGACCAAGCCGGCCGTGGTCACGACCGTCTCCGATCCCGGGACGTGCACCGAGTACACGTCGCCGCCGTACGGCCGGCGAGCGGTGCCCACGACCCGTACCCACGCCGCGTTCTTCGACAGCATCCGGTACCCGGTGGGCGCGATGCGCTTGGACTGCCGGACGATCGACGCCGAGTGCTCGTCGCTCTCCTCCACGGGGAACAGCTTCCAGGCCTGCTCGATCTGATCGGCCCCGCTGATCCGCAGCCAGTGGGTGTCAACGGTCGACTTGGTCGTCCGGCCGATCCGCTGGGATGCGACGATGCCGAGGTCGCCGAGGAGTCGCAGCATGCCGTCGGCGAGGCGCTTCGACGCGGTGCCGTACTCCATGATCACCGAGGGACCGCCGTTGATGTACGACCACGACCCGTCGCCGTCCCAGAGGCCGCGCAGCAGCGCCCACTTCTCCATCTGCGACCGGTCCCAGATGCGGTCCGGGACGGCCTTCTCGTAGCAGTTCCGACCGAGACCGAGCGCGTCAAAGAAGCGGGCGAGGCGGATCGAGTGGACGATCACGGCTCGCGCGGTGGGCCGGTCCTTCACGGTCACCCGCATGCCTGCAGCGCGCCAGTAGGACGCAATCTGCTCGACGAGATCTTCCTCGCCGGTGTGGTTGAACGACCAGACCACGTGGTGTTCCGATGTGTGGCCCTCGGCGAGGTACAGGCCGATCATCCGCCAGAAGTGGCAGTCGACGTCGATCTCGGCCGGGAGCGGGTTCTCGTGGGGCTGGTTGGACGCCGGCGGCGTCCCCAGCACGAGGGGGTCGTCGAGCACCAGCGGGTAGCCCTGGGCGATCGGGACCCAGTGGTCGGTGGTGACCTCGCCTGCCAGCACCGGCTCGCACCGGTCGGCCGACTCCTCGTCGAGGCCGTCGCACACGACGACCGGATGGTCGGCGGTCACCGTCACCCGCCGGCCCATCTTGGTCCGGATCTCGACGACGTCGCCCTCGTAGGGCCGCTTCGTGAAGGCCGAGATGGGAAGGAACTCGGGCCGCGCCTCCATCGGCCGCCATGAGAGCGCCTCCCAGCCCGACGGGCCTTCCTCGCCGACGGCAGCGAACAGCTCCTCGAACGACAGGAGTCGCGTGCGGCCATCCCGACGCACCAGCAGCGTCTCCTCGGGCAGGAAACATGAGCCGCCCCATCCGGGGCCGGGGCGGAGGAACTCGAAGCCGATGCGCTTGTCGTAGCCCATGCCGAGGACGACCTCGCGCACGTCGGCGCCGACGGCCTCGCACACGTGCGCGAGCGCGTTGACGAAGCTGACCTTCGACGCGAGGAACGCGTTCGACGCGTACTTGATCGTCTCCGCCGAGGCCGGGTCCGTGATCACCAGCGGTGCCTTGAGGCTCTCGAACAGCTTGGCCACCCGCATGGCGGCGGCCTGGTCCTCGCTGCCGATCACGATGCGGTCGGGGTTCAGGCAGTCGTGCACCGCCGACCCCTCCCGCAGGAACTCGGGGTTCGACACGACAGACACGTCGTCGCGTCCCATGGCCTGCTCGACGACGCGGGTCGATCCGACCGGCACGGTCGACTTGTTGATGACGATCGCCTCGCGGGGGACGACGGGTCCGA
Source organism: Acidimicrobiales bacterium (assembly GCA_035540955.1). Taxonomy (GTDB): domain Bacteria; phylum Actinomycetota; class Acidimicrobiia; order Acidimicrobiales; family CADCSY01; genus DATLFP01. The sequence continues at coordinate 3,392 of DATLFP010000129.1, read as the reverse complement.
TCTCGGCGGCGGCGTCGCGCACGTAGGTCATGTCGGCCGAGCCGTCCTCGCCCTGCGGGGTCTGCACGCACAGGAACACGAACTCGGCGTCGTGCACGGCGGTGGCCGCCCCGAGCACGAAGGTCAGGCGGCCGGCGTCGATCCCCTCCCGCACGAGCTCCTCGAGGCCGGGCTCGTAGATCGGCAGCTTGCCCTTGGAGAGCATGGCGATCTTCTCGGGCACCACGTCGGCACACACGACGTCGTGGCCGAGGTGGGCGAGGTAGGCACCGGTGGTGAGACCGACGTAGCCGGTTCCGATCACGGCGATCCTGCTGGTCATGAGGCGACGAGCTCCTTGACGAGCCGCTCGAGCGACTCACGGTGGTCGGGCAGGAGGGGCAGCCCCGACAGCCGCAGGGCGGCGTTGTCGAGGTCGGAGCGGGCCGGTCGAGGCGCGGGCCGAGCGAGCTCCTGACTGGTGACGGGTACGACGCGGGCCGGGTCGTCTCCTGCGAGGCGCAGGGTCTCCCGGGCCAGGTCGAGGGGGGTGGTGGCGCCCTGGTTGGTCACGTGGAAGGTCCCCGGGCGCCGAGTAAGGGCCAGATCCCGCACGGCGGGGGCGAGGTCGTCGACGAACGTGGGGCACGCCCGTTGGTCGGAGACGAACCGCAGCGGGGCGCCCTCGGCGGCCAGCCGGAGGACCGCCGGCACGACGCCGGCGTCCCGGCCGAACACCCAGGTGGTGCGCACGATGGCGGCGCCGGAGTCGACCTCGAGCTCGCCGGCCCGCTTCGAGCGGCCGTAGACCGACAGCGGGTTGCACGGGTCCCACTCCAGGTACGGGCGATCGGTGCGGCCGTCGAACACGTAGTCGGTGGAGATCGCCACCAGATGGGCGCCGACCCGGCGGGCGCCGTCGGCGACGTGGCGAGTGCCCAGGGCGTTCACGCGGTAGGCGCGGTCGGGGTCGGACTCGCAGGCGTCGACCTCGGTCCACGCCGCGGCGTGGATGATCACGTCGGGGCGCAGGGCGGTGATGGCGCCGACGGCGACGTCGCGACTCCCCACGTCGAGGGCGGCCCGGTCGGCGGCCACGACGTCGCAGCCGGTGTCGGCGAACGCGTCGACGAGGGCGCGGCCGACCTGACCGCCGGCGCCGGTGATGAGGACGCGGGTCACGTCCGCACCTCGTCCCAGGCGTCCTCGACCACGGGCGCCCGCTCGAGGAGCGGCTCCCACCAGTCGCGGTTGTCGGCGTACCACTCGACGGTCGCCGGGATCCCCATCTCCCACGTGATCGTCGGCGACCAGCCGAGCTCGGTGCGCAGCTTCGTCGAGTCGAGCAGGTAGCGGCGCTCGTGACCGGGCCGGTCGGCCACCGTCTTCTTCAGCGACTCGGGCTTGCCGAGCGCGGCGAGGACGGTGTCGGCCACCTGCATCACCGAGCGCTCCTCGCCGGTTCCGACGAAGTACGTCTCGCCCACCCGGCCGCGGTCGAGGACGGCGGCGATGGCCGCGCAGTGGTCGTCGACGTGGATCCACTCGCGCGTGTTCTGGCTCGACTCGTAGACCGGCAGCTCCTCGTCGTTGAGCGCCCGGGTGATGAACAGCGGCATCACCTTCTCGGGGAACTGCAGCGGCCCGTAGTTGTTGGCGCAGTTGGTGATCGTCACCGGTAGCCCGTAGGCGTGGTGGTAGGCGCGCACGGCATGGTCGCCTCCCGCCTTCGACGCGTTGTAGGGCGCGAGCGGGTTGTACGGCGACTGCTCGGTGAACGCGGTGTCGGCGTCGAGGGGGAGGTCGCCGTAGACCTCGCAGGTGGAGATGTGGTGGAACCGGCCGATCCCCGCCCGCCGGCATCCCTCGAGCAGGCCGAGCGTGCCCATGACGTTGGTCTGGAAGAACCGCCGCGGGTCGAGGATGGCGAGGCTGTTGTGCGACTCGGCGGCGAAGTTGACGACCACGTCGATCTCGTCGTCGCGGAGCAGCGACTCGACGAGCCCGGTGTCGGCGATGTCGCCCTCCACGAGCCGGACGTCGCCGTCGATCCCGTCGAGGTTGGCCGGGTTGCCGGCGTAGGTGAGGGCGTCGAGCACGACGATGCGGTCGCCCTCGTGACGGTCGATCCACCAGCGGGTGAAGTTCGCGCCGATGAAGCCGGCACCCCCGGTCACCAGCAGGTTCATGGCCACCGAGGGTAGTGGTCGCCCTCGCGGGCCGACCTAGCCGAGGTCGATCTGGCTGTGATCGCCGATCAGCAGCCTCGTGGCCCGGGGGGTGACGCCGCTGCGGGTCACCTCGGCCTCGCGGCCGATGAGGCAGTCGACGAGGCGACCGGCGTCGAGGATGCGGCTCCCGCTCATCACCACCGAGTGGTCGATCTCCGAGCCCGACACCACGCAGTCGTCGCCGATGGCGGTGAACGGCCCGACGAAGCTGTCGACGATCCGCGTGCCGCGGCCGATGATGGCGGGACCCCGCACCTGCGACCGCACCAGCTCGGCGCCCTCCTCGAGCACGACCCGACCGTCGGCGGTGCTGGCGGCATCGACGGTGCCGGTGATCCGGCGCTCGATCGACTCGAGGATCACCCGGTTGGCCTCGAGCAGCGGGTCCTTCTTGCCGGTGTCGAGCCACCACCCGTCGAGCACGCGGGCGAGGACGCGGTGGCCGTGGTCGAGCAGCCACTGGATGGCGTCGGTGATCTCGAGCTCGTTGCGGGCCGACGGCCTGATGGCGCGGACGGCCTCGTGGATCCTGGCGTCGAACAGGTACACCCCGGCGAGCGCGAGGTTCGACGGCGGCTCGGTCGGCTTCTCGACGAGGCGGATCACGTTGCCGGCGGCGTCGAGCTCGGCCACGCCGAACCGCTGGGGGTCCTCGACGGGCACGAGGAGGATCTGCGCCGCCGGCGGCTCGACCGGCCCGTCGAGCGTCGGCGCCGACACCCGAGCCCGCTCCTCCTCGAACGCGCGCACCACGCCGGCGATGCCGTCCTGCACGAGGTTGTCGCCGAGGTACATCACGAATTCGTCGTCGCCGAGGAAGTCGCGGGCGATGAGCACGCAGTGGGCGAGGCCGTCGGGGCTCTCCTGGACGACGTAGGAGATCTCGACGCCCCACCGGGAGCCGTCGCCGACGGCCTCCATGATCTCCCGGCGGGTGTCGCCGACGACGATGCCGATCTCCTTGATGCCGGCCTCGGCCATGGCCTCGATCCCGTAGAAGAGGATCGGCTTGTTCGCCACCGGGACGAGCTGCTTCGCGCTCGTGTAGGTGATCGGCCGCAGGCGGGTTCCTGCACCGCCTGCAAGGATCAGGCCCTTCATCCGGGGGCCATTTGTAGCAGGTCGCTCGGGGAGCGCCGGGTTCCGACCCCTACGATGCGCCGATGCCCTCCGGAGCGGGTC
>DATLFP010000128.1:0-23952 GCA_035540955.1 Acidimicrobiales bacterium | reverse complement strand
TCGCCGCCGCCGTCGCACCGACGGTCATGGCGACGCTGAACACCGCGATGGCGGTGAGGCGGCGGTTCAACGTGACTCCTTCGTGGATGCGGCGAGCGAGCGGCGGCGGAGGGCGATGAGGCCGACGCCGGCGGCGGCGAGGGACAGTGCCGCGACGAGCCCGCGGGACGAGCCGTCGGCGGCGTCGATCGGACGCACGGAGACGGCGAGCGTGCCGTTGGCGACGTCGCCATCGACGGTCAACACCGAGTTGGGCTCGGCTTCGAGCGCCGCCAGGAGCGCCTGCTCCGTGGCGTCGTCGGGGATGGCGGCCTGGATCGCCTTCACGACCGCCGGCACCTCGGCGTCCGGGACGACGGTCAGGTCGGCCCACCGGATGCCGTTCGACGCCGCGCCACGGCTGGCGCTGAGAAAGCCGGGTTCCCCATCCCCGAGGGTGGTCGTCGTCGACGGCGCCGCCCGGACCGGGAACAGGTACACGATCGTGCGCTGGACGCCGCGGGAGTCGATGGCCACGATCGTGACGGTGATGATCGACTCGGGGGTGTCCTCGGGCACCTCGACCTCGATGACGAGCTCGCCGTCCTCGTTGACGGTGACGGTGACGATGGCCAGCACGGTCGTGGCGTCGTCGCCCGAGGTGCTGAGCGTCACCGACGGCGGGTCGGCCTCGGGATCGAAGCTGGTGTTCGTCTCGGCGATGACCTGCACCGTCTCGCCGGCGGTGATGTCGACCCGTGGCGGGGCCGGCTTGACGATCGAGGGCGGCGGCGCCTGGGAGGTCGTCGTCGACTCTTCGCTCTCGGGCGTGGTCGTGGTGCTGCCGCGGACCGTCACCGGCGTCGTCGTGGGTGCCGACGTCGTCGGCGGCACCCGGGTGGTGGTCGTCGCCGGTCGCGTGGTGGTCGTGGCCGGCGCAGTGGTGGTGGTCGGCGCAGCGGTCGTCGTCGTGCACGCGGGCTCCTGGTAGCCGCCGCAGGACTGCGCGAGCACCGGCGGCCCCAGCAGCACGATCGCCAGGGCGCTCCCTGCCGCTCCGACCAGCATCCTTCTCATGTCCGCGCCTCCCTGGCCCGCAGGCGGCAAGCCGCCGTCGGACCTTCACCCGGTCCCAGGCGGAGGATAAGCGCTCGGAGCGTGCGAAGGTCAGCACGGAACGCAACTTCTTCTGCGGGGCGGTGGCGCCCCCCGCTCGCGGCCGGCGAACCGTACCGTCCCACGGGTGCTCGTCGATGTGCTGGCCGCAGGCGCCGGAGCGGCTGGTGGGGCCGCCGCCGCCGTGGCCGCCAGCCGCGCCGCGCCGGGGCTCCTCGACCGTCGGGCCAATGCGTCCGCCATCCTCATCGTGGTGCTCGCCGCCGGGTTCGCGGCGTTCGCGCCGTCCGCCCCGACCGGGCTGGCACCGGCCGACGCCCTGCTCCGGGTGGCGTTCGTGGCGCTCACCAGCGCCGCCGCCGCCCGCTCGCGCCGAGGTGCCCTCCTGGTGGCGGCGGCCGCCGCCGGCGTCTGCGCCGGGCCGGCACCGGGCATCGTCTTCGCCTTCACCGCGCTCGGCGTCGCCCTCACCATCGTGCGCCTCGGCCGGAGCCGGCCCCTCGGGGCCCTCGCCGGCGGGCTGCTCGGCCACGCCCTGCTCCGCCTGGAGTGGCCGGAGGCCCACGGCGCCACCGCCGCCGTCGCCGCTCTCGCCCTCGCCGTGATCGGCGTGTCCGCCATGGGCCGCGTGCGGCGCCGCAGCCGGCGCCGGCTGCTGCTGGCCGGCGCGGCCGCCGGCGCTGCCGCCGTTGTGTGCTCCGCCGGCTTCGCCGTCGCCGTGCTCCTCAACCGGGACGCCCTCGAGGAGGCCGTGCGCAACGCCGACGCCGCCATCGCCGCCATGCGCCGGGGCGACACCCCCGAAGCCGCCAGCCAGCTCGAACGCGCCGCCGCCGCCCTCGCCGCCTCCCGGGGTGACCTGAACGCCTGGTGGGCCAGGCCCGCACTCGCCGTGCCGGTGGTGGCGCACCAGGCTCGGGCCATGGAGGCGCTGGTCTCCTCGGCCCTCGAGGTGGTCGTCACCGGCGCCCAGGTCGCCACCGAGGCCGACTACGAGCGGGTCCGGCCCCGGGACGGCCGCATCGACGTGGCCGCGGTCGCCGCCCTGGCCACGCCGTTGGAGGCGACGCTCCGCTCCCTCGACGAGGCGTTGGCCCTGACGGGGGCCGCACGATCACCCTGGTTGCTCGACCCCCTCGGGAGCCGCATCGACCAGCTGCGCACCCGCTCCACCGACGCCCGGGCCGACACCGTCGTGGCCCTCGACGCCGTCGCCAACGCGCCCCGTCTCCTCGGCGCCGACGGGCCCCGTCGCTGGCTCCTGGCCCTCACCACCCCCGCCGAGCTGCGGGGCCTCGGCGGCTTCCTCGGCAGCTGGGGCATCCTCACCACCGACGAGGGCCTGTTCGAGCTGTCCGTGGTCGAGCCGATCCGCACCCTCGCGGCCCAGGGCCCGTTCGACCTGCAGGTCAGCCCCGACTACGACGCTCGCCACCTCGAGCGGTGGCAGCCAGCCCGGTTCCCCCAGAACGTCACGTCCTCGCCCGACCTCGCCTCGGCGGCGGTGGCCATGCGCCAGATCGTCGACCAGGCGGGCCACGGACCCATCGACGGGGTGATCGTCATCGACCCCATCGCCATCGCCGGCCTCATCCGCCTCACCGGACCCATCGCGGTCGACTGGTGGCCCGAGCCGCTCACCGCCGACAACACCGCCGGGATCCTGCTCACCGAGCAGTACCGCCAGGCACAGGACCCCGAGCGGCGCGACTTCCTCGAGGACGTCGCCCGCTCGGTGTTCGACCGCATCTCCGATGGCGCCCTGCCCCAACCCGGGACCATCGCCGACGTGCTCGGCCCCCTCCTCACGACCAAGCACCTCCGTCTCCACGCCTTCGACCTCGAAGGAGGCGCCTACCTCGAGCGGATCGGGTCATCGAACCGCATGGTCACGGCGGCGTGGGACGGGTTCGGCTTCGTCAGCGCCGACACCACGCCCAGCAAGCTCAACGCGTTCCTGCACCGGTCGGTCACCTACGACGTGACCGTCGACCCCGCCACCGGTCGGGTCGACGCCATCGCCGAGGTCCGCTTGCGCAACGACGCCCCCACCGACCTGCCCGACAACGGCTACTTCGGCGAGCCGGCCGGACGCAGCCGCCTGGCCAGCGCGCTCTACACCACCCTCGAGCTGCAATGGGCCGGTCGGGGCAGCGAGGCCATCGGCGTCGCCATCGCCACCGAGCGTGGCTACAACGTGTACGAGACCAACGTCGTGCTGGCGCCCGGCGAGGAGGCGGTGCTCCGCTACGGCCTCGCCGGCACCGTGCCGGCGAGGCCCGTCTACCGGCTCGACGTGCACCGCCAGCCCACGGTGCACGCCGACCAGCTCACCGTGCGCGTGAACGGGCAGACGATCTTCGACGGCCGCCACGACCGCGATCTGGTGCTCGAAGCCGGCCTCTGACGTCTGAGCCGGGCGAGAGCCCGCCCCCGGGCCCCACTACCCTTGCTCCTGCCGTGGAGGACAGACCACGAAACCTGCGCACGATGATCTCGGAGGCGAAGGACACCTCTGAGCTCATGGTCGACCTGGCCTACGCCGCCGTCTACTTCGGCGACCCGCAGATGGCCGAGGAGGTCGAGGAGCTCGAGGAGCGGCTCACCGTCCTCGTGCACGACATGCGGGCTGTGTGCGTCATGGCCGCCCGAGCGCCGCGCGAGGCCGACCAGATGTCCTCGGTGCTGCAGGTGGTGTCGTCGGTCGAGCGAATGGGCAACGCCGCGGTCGACATCGCCCGGATCGTGTCCCACCGCGTCGGGATCCCCCGTGACCTGGTGGCCGACCTCTCCGAGGCCGAGGAGGTGTCGCACCGCGTGCTGCTCCGGGAGGGGTCCCACTTCGCCCACCGCGTGCTGAAGGACTTCGAGCTGCCGGTGGCGGTGGGGATGCGCGTCGTCGCCATCCACCGGGGGCGGGAGTGGATCACCGACGTCGGCGGCGACGAGATCCTGCTCCCCGGCGACGTCCTGTTCCTCCACGGGGCGCCGGCCGGCATCACCCGCCTCCGCCAGCTCGCGGGTGCCGAGGAGTGGCGGCCGCCGGAGCGCCACGAGGACGTGATCACCACCGACCTCGACCGCGCCATCGACACCCTCGTCGAGATGAAGAACATCTCGACCACCTGCGTCGGACTCGCGTGGTCGGCGCTCGTGCTGCGCGACACCGGTCTCGCCGCCGAGGTCAGCCACCTCGAGGATCGCCTCGACGAGATGAAGGAGCGCCTCGAGGTCTGGGTGCTCCGGGCGGCGACCGACTCCATCGATCCGTCGTCGCTGCGCGGCCTGCTGCACCTGTCGCAGGCGGCCGAGGACCTCGGCGACGCCGCCCAGCAGATGGTGTGGATGGTGGAGAACCAGGAGGAGGTCCACCCCATCCTGTCGATCGCCCTCGGCGATGCCGACGAGACCGTCGTGCGCCTCCCGGTCAAGGAGGGCTCCCGGCTCGAGGGCGCCTCGCTGGCCGAGATGCAGCTCGACATCGACCCCGGCTTCCACGTGCTCGCCGTCCGCCGGGGTGGCCGCTACGCCTACCGCCCCCGGGGCTCGTTCCGGTTCCGGGGCGGCGACGAGGTCATCGCCTCGGGCCCCTCGGAGGGCGAGGCGCTCCTCGCCGAGCTGTGCGGCTGGCGTCTCGTCGAGGACGACGAGACCGGCGAGGACCGCCTCGAACCGGTCGAGGTCTAGGACCCGACCCCTTCACGAACCTTGTCGCGCTCGCCCGCCGGAGGCGGGCGAGCGCGACAAGGTTCGGGGGGTTGGCGCGGTCAGCTCACATCGAGCCAAGGGCCGCGGCGGAGGTGGTGGCCGCCGTCGACGCTGAGGCACACCCCGGTGACCCAGCCGGACTCCTCACCGGCGAGGTAGCGGATGGCCGCCGCGATGTCGTCGGTGGTGCCGAGACGGCCGACGGGCATCTGGCTCAGGTAGTCCCGCACGATCGGCTCGCTGGCGACGAGGCCGGCCGACAGGTCGGTGGGGACGAGGCCGGGGCGTACGGCGTTGACGCGGATGCCCATCGGCCCGAGCTCGTCCGCGGCGTTCATCACCAGCATCTCGAGCCCGGCCTTGCTGACGCAGTACGGCGTCATGAACCGGTGGGTGCGCACGCCGGCGATGGACGACAGGGCGATGATCGACCCGCCCCCGTGCTGCGCCATGGCCTGCCCCGCGTGCTTGATCGTGAGGAAGGCGCCCGTCAGGTTGGTCGCCATCGTGGCGTCCCAGTCCTCTCGGGAGCCCATGAGCAGCGGGCCGCCGGTGCCGGCGCCGGCGGCCAGCACCGCGACGTCGAGCTCGCCGTCGGCATCGGCCACCTCCACCGCCCTTCGCACCGCGTCCTCGTCGTCGACGCTGCCCGCCGACCACCGCGCCTCCTCGCCCAGCTTCTCGGCGGCGGCCCGCACCCGCTCCTCGCTCCGGCCCATGAGGGTGACGGCGCAGCCGTCCCGCAGCAGGTGCTCGGCGGCGCGCAGGCCGATCCCGGAGCCGCCGCCGGTGATGAGCGCGGCCCTCACTTCGTCTCGGGGGCGCGGGCCAGCTCGGCGAGGTTGGCGATGGCGCTGGCCATGCCCTCGGGACCGGCCGGGAGGTAGATCTTCGACGCCTGCCCGTCGGACATGACCTGCAGCGCCTCGAACCACTTGATGGCCAGCACCTCGGGGGTGATCTCCGCTTCCTTGATCGCCTTGAGCACCGACTGGATGGCCATGGCCTCGCCCTCGGCCACCGTCTGCTGGCGGAACGACTCGGCCTCGGCCAGCTGGCGGGTGGCGGCCGCCGATCCCTCGGCCTCGAGGATGGCCGCCGCCTTGGCGCCCTCGGCGCGCGTGATGGCGGCCTCGCGGCCGCCCTGGGCCTCGGTCACCACGGCACGCCGTGTGCGCTCGGCCTTCATCACCTCGTGCATGGCCGACATCACGTCCGGCGGTGGGTCGACCCGCTGGATCTCGACCCGCACGACCCGCACGCCCCAGCGGTCGGTGGCGGTGTCGAGGATGTCGCGCAGGGCGGTGTTGATCTTGTCCCGCGACGTGAGCGCCTCGTCGAGCTGGAGGTCGCCCACGACGTTGCGCAGGTTGGTCTGCGCCAGCTTGACGACCGCCAGGATGAAGTCGCCCACGTTGTAGACGAGTCGCTGCGCGTCAGTGGCCTCGTAGTAGATGACAGCGTCGACGGACACGACCACGTTGTCGGAGGTGATGACCTCCTGCGGTGGCACGTCGATCACCTGCTCCCGCATGTCGACCCGGGTGATGCGGTCGATGGCCGGGACGATCACCCGCAAGCCGGGCTCGACCGTTCCCTTGTACTTGCCGAGGCGCTCGACCACTCCTCGCTGGAACGGGCGGACGAGCTTGACGCCCGACAACACGTAGACGAAGAGGACGAACGCGATCGCCGCCAGCACGATGACTGCAGCCATTACCGATCTCCTTCCGGGAGCTCGAGGGGGAGGACTACCAGGCGCGTGCCCGTCACGTCGACGACGAGGACGCTCGACCCCGCCGGAACCCGCACGCCGTCGCGCGAGAGAGCCCGCCACTCGTCGCCGCCGATGCGGACGAGGCCGGCCTCGTGCGGTTCGATCTCGCGCAGGACGATCCCGGTCTGACCGACCCACCGGTCGGCGCCGACACCGCTCGGACCCGACGCATCGAGCCGTCGCGCCAGCGGGCGGGTCGCCAGGAACGCGGCCAGCGAGATGAGCACGAACGCGAGCCACTGCACGCCGACGGCGATGCTCGCGAACGCGAGCACGGCTGCGGCAGCGGCGCCCACCCCGAACGGCAACAGGAAGAAGGTGCCGGCGCTGGCGATCTCGCCGACGACGCCGCCGACGGCGAGGGCCAGCCACACCCACCGCCACGACTCGGCATCCATCGGAGGGACTCTATGCAGCCCGGCCCCAATAGGCTTCCGGATGATGGACGACCGGTTGTGCCTGCTCTCGGTGCACGCTCACCCCGACGACGAGGCGTCGAAGGGCGCGGCGACCGTCGCCAAGGCGGCCGCCGACGGGATCAAGACCGTGCTCGTGTGCTGCACCGGCGGCGAGGCGGGCGACATCCTCAACCCGGCGATGGACAGCGACGAGGTGCGGGACCGGCTGGGGGAGATCCGCATGGAGGAGCTGGCGGCGTCGGTCGACGCCATCGGCTACGAGGTGCTCGAGCTCCTGGGCTACCGCGACTCGGGGATGCCCGACAGCGAGCACAACGCCCACCCCGAGTGCTTCGCCCAAGCGCTGCTGGAGGAGGCTGTCGGCCGGCTCGTCGCGCTCATCCGTCAGCACCGGCCGCACGTGATCATGACCTACGGCGACGACCAGCGCGGCTACCCGCATCCCGACCACCTGCGGGTGCACGAGATCAGCGTCATCGCGTTCGACGACGCCGGCGACCCCGACAAGTACCCCGAGCTGGGCGAGCCGTGGCAGCCGCTGAAGATGTACTACTCGACCTGGTCGCGTGCCCGCATGGTGGCCATGCACGAGAAGTTCCTCGAGCTGGGGCTCGAGTCGCCGTACGACACGAAGTGGTTCGACCGGCCATCGCAGGATCACCTCATCACCACCCGGATCGACATCAGCGAGCACTACGACGTGCGCACCAAGGCACTGCTCGCGCACCGCACGCAGATCGATCCGGAGTCGAAGTTCTGGTTCGGCCTCCCGCCCGACGTGTTGCGGACCGTGCATCCGTACGACGACTACGTGCTGGCGCGGTCGCTGGTCGACCTCCCGGCGCGCGGCGAGGGCGACTTCGAGGACGACATGTTCGCCGGCGTGCGCGACCTCGCCGACCGCTTCAGCGGCTGAGCGTCCGACGCGAGCCGTGACCCGCGTCGTGTACGTCGTCACCGGCGGTCCCGACGGCGACGTGCGCCACGAGGTCGAGGGCCCGGGACCGGGCTCGGCCGAGGTGACCTTCACCGCGCCGCACGCGCTGTGGGCCCGGATCACGGCCGGCGACGTCGAACCCGCCGTCGCGTTCATGCAGGGTCGGTTGAAGATGGCGGGCGACCAGGCTGCGATCTACGACCTGCTGCCGGCGTTCCCGCTCCCCGATGGATCCTGAGGCGCTGCTCGCCCTCGTCGACGTCGCCGTGCCCGGCGAGCGGCTGGCCACCGACGACCTCGTCGGCGTGTGCTTCGATGCCGGGCTCGGACCGTGCACGGTGCTGGGCGACGAGGCCGGCGCCGCCAGCGTGGCGGTGCGCGATGGCGTCGGCGCGGTGCAGCTCCTGGCCGTCCATCCCGACGCCCGTGGCGAGGGCCGGGGCCGCACGCTGCTCGACGCCGCCACCGAGTGGGCCTTCGACCACGGCGCCACCTCGCTCGTGATCGGCGCCGCCCCGCCGTGGTACCTGTGGCCCGGCATCGATGTGCGGTGGACGGCCGGGCTCGTGCTGGCCGAGTCGGCCGGGTTCCGTCCCGTCGACGTGGCTCTCAACCTGTCGTGCCCGACGTCGGTGCGGCGACCCCCGCCGGCGGGGGTGACAATCCGGCGGGTGGTGGAGGACGCCGATGCCGATGCCGTCCTCGACCTCTGCCGGCGGGCGTTCGCGCCGGCGTGGGCGCACGAGGCCGCCCGCGGGATCGAGCACGGCGCCTGCCACGCCGCGTTCGACGACGCCGAGGACGGCGTGCTGCTCGGCTTCGCCGCACACTCGGTGAACCGGCCCGGGTGGTTCGGCCCCACCGGGGTCGATCCCGTTCGCCAGCGCGGCGGGATCGGCGCCCCGCTGCTGGCCGCCTGTCTCCAGGACCTGCAGGTCGCCGGCTTCGACCGGTGCGAGATCAGCTGGATCGGCCCGGTGGGCTTCTACGCGAAGGCGGTCGGCGCGGAGGTCGGTCGCGTCTTTCGCATCACCGCCAAGCGCAAGCCCTGACCCCTCGGTCTCCACAAGTTCTCGGCGCACTGAAGCCGGCTCTACCGGCTCTGATGCGCCGAGATTCAGGTGGTGGCGGCGCGGTCGGCGGCGGCGAGCATCTCGGCGCCCGCCGGCTGGAGGTCGATCTCGGTGCAGAGGAGCCCGGTGGAGACCCGCTCGATGGCACCCCACTCCCAGATCGCCCGCTCGTCGAGGCCGGTGAGGGCGGCGAGCCACCGGGCCCGCTCGCGGAGGTCGCCCTCGGTCGGGTCCTCCCGCATGAGGATGCCGAGGTCGTACTCGGGCTCGGCCCGCATGCCGTCGGGGTCGACGAGCTTGAAGCCGCCGTCCGCCGCCCGCAGCGCGTTCCACTGGTGGATGTCGCCGTGGACGAGCACGGCCCGTTCGTCGTCGTGCGCGGCCACTCGGCGCTCGACGGCGGCGATCGCATGCTCGACGGCGCGCTCGCTGCACGGCCGGTCGAGGGCGTTCCACTGGCGGAGCACGTGGTCGGCGAGCCATCGCCCCTTGGCATCGCCGGAGGTGAGGCCGAGGTCATCGGCCACCGGGCGCCACATGGCCTGGGCCGACGCCACCAGCAGCGGCAGGCGCTGTTCGTAGGGAAGGCCGAGGTCGAACATGCTCGGCCCCAGGCGCTCGAGGAGCAGCGCCCCGCGGTCGACGTCGTCGCGGTAGAGGCGGGCGCAGCCGTCGCCGTCCGCCAGCCGGAGCACCGTGATCTCGAGCCGGGCGGCGTCGAGGTCGCGTGGCACGCACAGCTTGAGCACCGCCGGGGTGCCGTCGCCCATCACCGCTTCGGCGACGAACGCCTCGGTGCCGCCCGTGAGCGGAGCGCCCACCGTGATCGACCAGTCGCGTGCCAACCCCGCGATCAGGTCGCCGAGGCCGTCGAGCCAGCCGGTGGCCCCCGCCGCTCGCGCCTTGTTGCGGACGGCGTCGGGGACGTCGACGGGGCTCAACCGGCGCGCTGCAGGTCGCGCAGCTCGCGGAAGCCGATGAAGGTCACCCCGGCTCGCTCGGCCATGGCTCGAACGTCCCGATCGTGGACGAGCAGCTGGTGGTCGTCGACCCGGTTGGGCCAGTCGGGGTGGGACGACCGCAGCTCGCCGGTGTCGACCGCAGGATGGGCGAGCACCTCGGTGACCCCGGGCCGCAGGTCGTAGAGGACCTTCTCGATCGCCTTGCGGGAGCCCACGCCGGGAACGTGCACGAAGTGGTCGGGGAACACCACGCCCTCTTCGGCCGCCAAACGCCGGAAGGGGAAGCCGATCGCCCGCTCGGCGGACGCGCCGGCCATCCGCATCGGCAGGCCGAACTCGACGGCGAGCTCGAGGTAGATGTCGAAGAACTCGGGCTTCAGCTGCACGGTGCCCATGTGCGAGTCGAGGTGGCTCACGTCGAAGCCCCACAGGATGGCCCGCTCCACCTGGGTGCGCAGCTCGCGGCGCGACTCGTCGAGGTCGGCGTGGTCCCACACCTCCTGGATGGTGCGGGGGAAGCCGCCGTCGCCGTCGACGAGCGACGGGGCGTGGGTGATGGGGCCCCACCGGTAGAGGTCCCACTCGGAGGTGAGGGTGAGGTGCACGCCGACGTCCTCGCCCCGGTACCGGGCGGCCGCCTCCCGGGCCCACGGGCACGGGACCATCAGCGTGGCGCTGGTGGCGATCCCGTCGCGCAGCGCCTCGTAGATGGCGTCGTTGGCCGAGTGGGAGGAGCCGAGGTCGTCGCAGTTGACGATCAGCAGCTTCGCGTCGCCGGGATAGCCGAGCCGTTCGGCCAGTTCGGACACGCGGTCACGCTAACCCCGATCCCTCGAACCTTGTCGCGCTCGCCCGGCGCAGCCGGGCGAGCGCGACAAGGTTCGAAGCTCAGCACGCGTTCCACAGGCCGCGGCCGGCCTCGCGGGCCTCGGCCACGGCGGTGACGAACGCGTCGGCGTGGGCGACGTTCGGCGGGTAGGTGAGCACGTTGGCGTACCCGTCGCGGGCCATGGCGAGGTTGAGGAAGAGGTCGTCGTCGACCCGGTACACGTAGGCGAGGAGCCGGTCGTAGCGGTCGCGGGCCTCGACGTCGCGCACGAGGCGGACGGCGGTGCCCGGCGGGGCGAGCGACTTCAGGTGGTTGCTGGCCTCGATGCCGAAGCACTCGACGGGGGAGCGGGGATCGACACTCTCGGGCGTGTCGATGCCGATGAGCCGCACCGGCTCCTCGACTCCGCCGATCCGGATGCGCATCGTGTCGCCGTCGACGATGCGCACGACCCGCCCCACCGAAGGGTCGTCCCCGGACGCGCCGTCGCCCCCGCCGCACGCGGCGGCGAGGGCGATGACCAGCCCGCACAACATCCGTCGCACCGCCATGACCCTACGGAGCGGGTGCGACACTCAAGATCTCGGGCTGTTGGTGGCCCCAGGAGGGCCCGCAACGGCCCGAGATCTTGGGCTCAGAGGCGCTCGATGAGGGTGCCGGTGCCGAGGCCGCCGCCGCAGCACATCGACACGAGGCCGTAGCGGCCGCCGGTGCGCTCGAGCTCGTACACGGCCTTGGTGATGAGCACGGCGCCGGTGCCGCCCAGGGGGTGGCCGAGGGCGATGGCGCCCCCGTTGGGGTTCGCCTTCTCCATGTCGATCTTGCACTCCTTGGCCCACGCCAGGACCACGGAGGCGAAGGCCTCGTTGACCTCGAAGGTGTCGATCTGGTCGACGGTCATGTTGTTCCGCGACATCAGCCGCTCCGTGGCGTCGATCGGCCCGGTGAGCATGAGCACCGGGTCGGTCCCCACCAGGCAGTGGTCGACGATGCGGGCCTTGGGCGTGAGGCCGAGGGCCGACGCCTTCTCCGCCGTCATCATCAGGACGGCGCCGGCGCCGTCGGAGATCTGCGACGACGAACCGGCGGTGTGCACGCCGTTCTCCCGGGCGACGGGCTTGAGCGTGGCGAGCTTCTCGAGCGAGGTCTCCCGCAGGCCCTCGTCCTTGGTGACGCGGTGGGTGGTGCCGGTGGGCTTGCCCTCCTCGTCGACGTCGGGCGCGTCGATCTCGACGATCTGGCCGGCGAAGCGGTCCTCGGCCCACGCCTTGATCGCCCGCTCCTGGGACTGCAGGCCGAAGCGGTCGGTGTCCTCCCGCGTGATGCCCCAGCGCTCGGCGATCCGCTCGGCGCCCTCGAACTGGGAGGTCATCTCGTAGCGCTCGAAGTACGACTTGGGCGTCGGCACGCCGAACTCGCTGCGCATGCCGGCGCCGATGGGCACCCGGCTCATCGTCTCCACGCCGCAACCGATGGCCACGTCGACGGCGCCCCCGCCGACCAGCGACGCGGCGAGCGACGTGGCCTGCTGCGACGAGCCGCACTGGCTGTCGACGGTGGTGGCGGCCACCGTGAGCGGGAGGCCGGCTGCGAGCCACGCGGTGCGGGCGATGTTGAAGGTCTGCTCGCCGACCTGGGACACGCAGCCGCCGACCAGCTGGCCGACCTCGGCGGGGTCGATGCCGGTCCGGTTCACGATCTCTTCGAGGACCGCGCCGAGCAGGTCGGCGGGGTGCATGGTGGAGAGGCCGCCGTTGCGCCGCCCGATGGGGGTGCGCAGGGCCTCGACGATGACGACGTCACGAGCGTTCAGAGCCATGCGCCGGAGCGTAACTTCAGGGCATGCGCCAAGTCCCACTCGACTTCGGCAAGGGCGCGGCCCTCCTCGGCGACGAGGAGCGGGCGGCGGTCGACCGGGTCATGCGCAGCCGGTCGCTGTTCCGGTACTACGGCCCCGACCTGCAGGGGACCGTCGCGGCCTTCGAGGCCGGGGTGCGGGCCCAGCTCGGTGTCGGCTACGCGGTGGCCGTCTCCAGCGGGACCGCCGCCCTGCGGTGCGCGCTCGCGGCTCTCGGGATCGGACCCGGCGCCCGGGTGGTGGTGCCGGCGTTCACGTTCATCGCCACCGTCAACGCCGTCGTGGCCGCCGGGGCGACCCCGGTCTTCGCCGAGGTCGACGACACCCTCAGCGTCGATCCCGGGTCGATCCCCGCAGGTGCCGACACCATCATCGCCGTGCACATCGAGAACGTCGTGGGCGACATGGACGCGCTCCTCGCCGCCGCCGGCGCCACGCCGGTCGTCGAGGATGCCGCGCAGGCGTTCGGCGCCACCTACCGCGGCCGGGCGGCGGGCGCCATCGGCGCCCTCGGGTGCTTCTCGCTCCAGCTCGAGAAGAACATCACCGCCGGGGAGGGCGGGGTCGTCACCACCGGCGACGAGCGGCTCTACCTGAGAGCGTCGCGCTACCAGGACCAGGGTGGGCAGTTCGTCACGTCGTACGCGTCGTCCCGCGGCGAGGAGCTGACCGAGCCCTTCGCGGCGGAGAACCTGCGCATGGGCGAGGTGGCGGGCGCCATCGCCGGGGTGCAGCTCGGCCGCCTCCCGTCGATCCTCGGTGCGCTGCGGGCGAGCAAGCGGCGCATCCTCGACGGCGTGGGGACCATCGACGGCCTCACGCCCCGCCGGGTGCCCGACGCCGGCGGCGACGGCGGCTCGAGCTGCATGTGGTTCCTGCCCGACCAGGCCGCGGCAAAGCGGTTCGGGAAGGGCCTCGTGGCGCGTGGCGTCCCGTGCGCGCAGATGTACCGGGGCGAGCCCGTGTACTGGAACCCCGCCGTCCTCGCCCGCCGCACCGCCACCGGCACCGGCGACTGGGTGGCAGAGAAGGGACTGTGCCCCCGCACCGAGGCTCTCGTGGCCCGCAACGTCATCGTCCCCATCGGCGTGCGCTACACCCCCGACGACTGCGACGAGATCGCCGGCGCCATCCGCGCCGTCGCCGCCGAGGTCCTGTGAGACGCCGATGAGGGTGGGGGTGGGGACCGCGGTCATCACGCCGGAGGTGCTGCCGGTGCATCTCGCCGGGTTCGCCGAGCCGCAGATCGCCCACGAGGTGCGGGACGACCTCGAGGTGCGCGCCGTCTACCTCGCCAGCGACGCCGTGGCCGTGTGCCTGCTCGTCTGCGATCTGCTGGGGATGTCGCACCACTTCGCCGACCCCGTGCGCGACGCCGTCGGGGCCGCGCTCGGGCTCGAGCGCGCCGCGGTCCTCACGTCGTGCGTCCACACCCACGCCGGGCCGAGCGCGATGGCCGGCACCGACGCCCTCGGCTGGCCGACGCCCGACGGTTACGGCGCGCTGCTCATCGACCGCTGCGTGGCCGCCGCCGTCGAGGCCCGCGACGGCGCCGCCGACGCGACCCTGCGCTTCGGTCGCTGGCCGCTGCCGGCCGGGCTGTCGATCAACCGCCGCGGCCACCCGTACGACCCGTGGTTCACCGCCCTCGACATCCACGCCCTCGACGGCGGGCGCATCACCACCATCGCCAACCTGTCGGTCCACCCCGTGGCCCTCGGCCCGGAGTGCCTGGCGGTGGCGACCGACTGGGTGGGCGCGTTCCGGGCCGAGCTGGAACGTCGCACCGGCGGCCGGGCGGTGATGCTGCAGGGCGCGCAGGGCGACGTGAACCCCCACCACGTGCACCGCCAGGGCAACGACTGCGCCGCCGACCTGTTCGCCGAGGCCGACGAGCTCGGCACCGATCTGGGGCAGGTGGTCGACGGCGTTCTCGCCACCGCCGAGGACATCGCGGCCGGCGGTCCCGGCATCGAACGCCACGTCACGATCGACGCGCCCACGTCGGGAACCGCGCTGGCCCGGGCTCGTGGCGAGCGGCCGCTTCCGGTGGAGCTGGTCGAGTGGTCGCTCGGACCGGTGCGGCTGGTGTCGATCCCCGGCGAGGCGTTCCACGCCCTGGGTCGGGCGGTGGAGGAGCGGGCCGGGGGCCGGGTCCTGCTCGCCGGCCTCGCGCCCATCTGGCAGGGCTACCTGCCCGAGCCGTTCACCGCCGGCTACGAGGAAGACACCAGCTACGGCCCGGCCTTCGTGGCCGCCGTCCGCGCCGCCCTGCTCGAGCAGCGCTAGCGAGCGGGCTTACGCCGCCTGCTGCTGCTGGCGGCGGGCGGCCTCGGCCAGCGCGGCCCGGGCTTCGGCGACGCCCTTGCGGCCGGCCTCGATCGTCTTGCGGTCGAGCTTCCAGGCCCGGTGCGGGGGATCGATCAGCGCCAACTGCTGCTTCATAGGTCCTCACTATGAACAGGGGGTGTGACAGTTACCTTCCCCGTTCGATGGAGACGGTCCCCTTCCTCGGTCTCGAGCGCACAAACGACCACGATGTGTGGCGCCTTCCGGACATATCGGCGCTCTCCACCGGGGGCGGCTTCCTCTTCGGGGGCGCCGGGCTCGGCGCCGCGGTGGCGGCGATGGAGGGGACCACGGGGCGGCCGCTGGCGTGGGCGACCGCCCAGTACCTGTCCTTCGCCCGTCCGCCCGACGCCGTCGAGTTTCGGGTGACGGTGGCCGCCGCGGGCGCGGCCACGACCCAGGCCCGGGTGGTGGCGACGGTGGGCGACCGCGAGATCCTCACCGTGAACGGGGCGCTCGGCCGTCGCGACGGCGGGGGACTGGGGGGACAGTGGGCCGAGCGGCCGGTCGTGCCGGGACCGGAGGCGTGCCCGCCTCGTGAGCGTCGCGACGGCGACACGATCATGTCGAGGATCGAGAGCCGCATCGCCCTCGGCCGCCAGCGCGACGAGCTCGACGGCACGCCCGGTGACGGGCGCTCGGCGTTGTGGGCCCGGGTGCCCGAGCTCGACTGCGGCGCCGCGCTGCTCGGGCTCCTCGGCGACTACGTCCCCTTCGGCGTCGGCCAGGCGCTCGGGATCCACGCCGGCGGCCGCAGCCTCGACAACACGATCCGGGTCGCGGCCATCGTCCCGACCGAGTGGGTGCTGCTCGACGTGCGCGTGCATGCCGTCGCCAACGGGTACGGGCATGGCCTCGTCCACCTCTGGGCCGACGACGGCACGCTCCTCGGGACCGCCTCGCAGACCTGCGCCGTCCGCCGCCACCGCCACCACTGATCGTCTGGGCGGTGATCGGCCCGCGATCCGCGGCGACTTCACCGCCCAAACGGCGGGCATCGGGACACCTGAGTAGCGTGCGCGCCATGCGTCGCCACGGCATGACGGTCCCCTTCGGCGCCCCGCTCGCCGACCACAAGGAGCTCTACGAGGAGCTCGTCGACCTCGGCTACACCGACGTGTGGTCGAGCGAGGCCGACGGCACCGACGCCTTCACCCCGCTGGCGCTGGCCGCGGCGTGGGCGCCGACGCTCCGGCTCGGCTGCGCCATCGTCCCCGCCTACACCCGAGGACCGGCCCTGCTCGCCCAGAGCGTGGCGGCCATGGCCGAGGCCGCTCCCGGCCGGTTCGCCTTCGGCATCGGGAGCTCGAGCGACGTCATCGTGCAGCGCTGGAACGGCATCCCCTTCGAGGAGCCCTACAAGCGCACCCGCGACACCGTCCGCTACCTCAAGCGGGCCTTGACCGGCGAGAAGGTCACCGACGACACCTACACGGGGTTCAACGTCGGCGGGTTCAAGCTCGGTCGGGTGCCGGCGGTCCAGCCGACGATCCTCGTCGCCGCGCTGCGGGAGGGGATGCTGAAGATGGCCGGACGCGAGGCCGACGGTGCCATCATCAACTGGCTGTCGGCCGACGACGTGAAGCAGGTCGCCCCCGTCGTCCACGACGCCGCGGGGGGAGCCGAGCGGGAGATCGTGGCCCGGATCTTCGTGTGCCCGTCGACCGACACCGACACCGTGCGGGGCATGGCGCGCTTCGCCATCGCTGCCTACCTCAACGTGCCGGTCTACGCCGCGTTCCACGACTGGCTCGGGCGGGGCGACCAGCTCCGACCGATGTGGGACGCGTGGAAGGCCGGTGACCGGAAGGCGGCGCTGGCGGCCATCCCCGACTCGCTCGTCGACGAGCTGATCGTCCACGGGTCACCGGAGGCCTGCAAGGAGCACATCGACCGCTACTTCGAGAACGGGGTGACGACGGCCGCGCTCGCGGTGATGCCCTTCGGCATCGACCAGCGTCAGGCCGTGCGGGAGCTGGCGCCGGCGTAGTCGACGCCGGCCGTCGGCCGCCCGAACGCCCAGCCCTGCGCGAGGTCGAAGCCGACCCGGGTCACGAACGCCCGCTGCTCCTCGGTCTCGACGCCTTCGGCCAGCACCTCGAGGCCGAGGCCCTTGCCCATCGCCACGATGGCCTCCGCCACCGGTGCGGGCGCGTCGGGCGAGTGGATGGCGCCGAGGAAGATGGCGTCGACCTTCAGCTGGTCGATGGGGAGCTGCTCGAGCCGGCCCAGCGAGGAGTGGCCCCGCCCGAAGTCGTCGAGCGCGACCCGCACGCCCAGCGTCCGCAGCGCCCGCAGCGCGTCGCTGACCGCGCCCGACGGATCGGCGGTGATCTCCTCGCTGACCTCGACCACCAGGCGGGCCGGCTCGATCCCTCCGGCCGCCAGCGCATCGCCGACGAGTCGCTCGAGGGCCGGGTGGAGCAGCGTGCGCGCCGAGAGGTTCACGGCAACCCGGCCGACTTCGACACCCTTGGCGGCCGCGGCGCCGAGCTCGAGGCAGGCGTGGCGGAGCACCCACCCGTCGACCTCGGCCATGAGCCCCAGGTCTTCGGCGATGGGCAGGAACTCCCCGGGGAGGAGCAGGCCGAGGGTCGGATGGGCCCAGCGCACCAGTGCCTCGGTGCCGATCACGTGGCCGTCGGCCAGCCGCGCGATCGGCTGGTAGGCCACCCGCAGCTCGCGTCGCTGGAGCGCACGGTAGAGGTCGGCCTCGAGGGTCAGGCGATCGTAGGTCCGCTCCGCCATGCCGCTGGCGTAGCTCGCCCAGGTGTTGCGACCCTTCTCCTTGGCCCGGTACATGGCGACGTCGGCGCACTTGAACAGCTGTGCGAAGGTCTCGCCGTCGTCCGGGTAGGCGGCCAGGCCGATGCTGGGACTGACCCGCAGCCGGTGGCCCTCGATGTCGAACGGCGGGACGAACGCCTCGAGGATCCGGTCGGCGGCGGCGTGCTCGCCGCACTCGCCGACGTCGGGGAGCAGCAGCGTGAACTCGTCACCCCCCATGCGGGCGATCGTGTCGGGTGCCCGCATCACGCTCAGCAGCCGCTCGGCCACCTGGGCCAGCAGCACGTCACCGGCGGCGTGACCCAGGCTGTCGTTCACCGTCTTGAACCGGTCGAGGTCGAGCACGCCGACGGCCAGTCGCGACCCGTTGCGCTTCGCCCTGCGGATCTCGGTCATCACGCGGTCGGCGAACAGCGTCTGGTTCGGCAGCCCGGTGAGGCCGTCGTGGAGCGCCTGATGGCGGACCTGCTCGAGCAGCGTGGCGTTCTCGAGCGCGGTGGCGGCCTGGTCGGCGAGGGCCTGCAGGCGCTCGTCGAGGACGGCGCGCTCGCCGAGCACACCGTCGATCCAGCCGCAGGTGATCATGCCCCGCAGCTCGCCGCGCAGCCGCACCGGCACGAGCGCGATGGCATGGTGGCCGTGGCGAGCCATGAGGTCGGCGATCATCCCCTGGGCGACCGACCGGGTGATGACCGACGGCGACTCCTCGACGTCGGGCGGCAGGTCGGCGCCGACGTCGGCGGCCGGCACGGCCAGCTCGTCGACCTCCAGCTGGAGCTCGGGAGAGATGCCGACCGCGGCCTGCACCCGGAGCATCTCCGTCTCCCGGTCGAGGAGGAGGACGGCCGCCTGCTCGGCACCGGTGATGGTCGGCACGGCGGCGGCCAGGCGGGACGCCACGTCGGCCACCGTGGTCAGCTCGCTGAGCGACCGGGCCAGGTGGAGGAGCACCGAGGCGGTCTCTTCGCGGACCTGGGCGGCACGGATGGCGTGGGCGGCGTCGAGCGCCACGGCCACATGGCGGGCGTGGGCTTCGACGATGGTGCGGGTCTCGGGGAGGTGCTCCTGCTCGGTGTCGAACAGCAGCACCAGGTGCCCGTAGCGGCGGCGCTCCGACTCGAGCGCGACGACGAGCCGGCGATCGTCGCCCTTCTCGACGAGGTCTTGAAAGATGTCATCGACGAGCGCGGCCGTGTCGCCGACGAGGCCGTGACGAGTCACGCGCGGGGTCGCGCCGTCGGGGTCGGTCAGCACCAGCACGTGGCCGGAGGCGCCCACGGCGTCGGCGGCGCGCGCCGCGATGGTGTCGAGCACAGCCGACGGGTCGCCGTCGGACACGAGCCCTGGTGTCGCCGACTCCAGCTCCCAGAACCGGGCGGTG
Organism: Acidimicrobiales bacterium; assembly: GCA_035540955.1. Lineage (GTDB taxonomy): Bacteria > Actinomycetota > Acidimicrobiia > Acidimicrobiales > CADCSY01 > DATLFP01. Next base: position 4,777 of record DATLFP010000128.1, on the reverse strand, counting down.
AGCCCCCGCAGGTGCTCCCGCCGGGCGCGCCGGGCGAGGCGCCGGGGTCGGGGAGGCGGCGCCCACGACACTCGGATCAAGCAGGACTCGTCGCCCAGGGCGCGGCACGCGCGCTGCTCGACCTCGGCCGGCGGGAGCCCGAAGACCGGGCCGATCTGGCTGAGGATCCCGCGAGCGAACCCGCAGTCGTGAGGGCTGGGTTCGAGACCCTCGTGGAGTCGGAACTCGATGTCGGCGTGGCGCTCGTCGAGCGCGAGGAGGCGCATGTCGGCATGCGGGCTGAAGGCGTCGGAGGCGTCGGTGATGCGCTCGAGGGCAGGGCCGGGCCCGCCGAGGGCCCGGAGGACGGGGACCAGCTCGCCGATGGGACTGTCGAGGATCGACTCGCCGACCCGCTCGGCCACCGCCGGATCATCGAGGAGGCCGGCCGCCGCCTCGAACATGGCGATCCGCTCGTCGTAGGAGAGCCACCGGCGCTCGTCGAGCAGCTGGTCGAGGGCGCCGGCGAGACCGGCCCGGTCGAGGAGCACCTCGACCCCGGCGTCTCCGAGCCGCCGATGGACGTGGTCGATGATCAGCCGGGTCGTCGAGCCCGGCGTCTCCTTCTTCGGCCTCGCCACGGAACTCCAATCGGCAGGGACCGGGCCCACCTGAACGGTGGGATCCGGACAGAGCGGCACTCAAGCCGCGAAGGGGAGCGTCCAGCCGTCGAGCGGGGCCTCGTCGCCGGCGCACGAGCATCCCAGCTCGTCGCACGCGACCCACAGCTCGTGCTGGAGCTCGTCGAGCTCGCACGCCCCGGCCCCGTCGCACTCGGCGGTGCCGTCGGCGTGCAACACGAGGGTGCCGTGGCAGTGGGCGAGGACCTGCTCGCCGGTGCAGCACGGCGGCACCCGGGCAGCGGCAGGCCAGATCCGGTTGAGCAGCGTCGAGATCCTCATGGCGCTCACTATGACGACGGGGTGTGACAGGAACAGGTCGGGACGGCGATTCGTCCGGATCCGGGGCCCGATGGTTGAACCGGGGACGGATTGCGCAGACCATCAGGGACGTGATGGAGCTGCCGAAGGACCATCCGGGGGCCACCGATCCCGCCTACCGGCGGCGACGGGCGGCCATCGCCGCCGTGGGCGAGGCGTACCGGGCCGGCCAGCCCATCCCCGACGTCGAGTACTCGCCCGAGGAGGACGAGGTGTGGGCCGTCGTGTCGGCCGAGCTGGCCGGCAAGCACCGGCGGTTGGCGTGCGCCGAGTACCTCGAGGGCGCCGCCCGCCTCACCCTCCCCGCCGACCGGGTCCCGCAGCTGCGCGAGGTCGACGAGCGGGTGGCGGCGCTCACCGGCTTCCGCATCCAGCCGGTGCCGGGGTTGGTCCCGAGCCGCGACTTCTACGGGGCGCTGGCGGGCCGGACCTTCCTGTCCACCCAGTACATCCGCCACCACTCGGTGCCCTTCTACACACCCGAGCCCGACATCGTCCACGAGATCATCGGCCACGCCAACATGCTCGCCGCGCCGCGGTTCGCCGACCTCTACGAGCAGGCGGGGCGGGCCTCGCAGCGGGCGACGACCGACGACGCCCTCGCCTTCTTCTCGAAGGTCTTCTGGTTCACCCTCGAGTTCGGCGTGCTGTGGGAGGGCGGGGAGCTGCGCACCTACGGCGCCGGTCTGCTCTCTTCGTACGGCGAGATCGAAGCGTTCCGCGACGCCGAGATCCGCGACTGGGACCTGCGAGCGATGGGCACCACCGACTACGACATCACCACGTACCAGCCGGTGCTGTTCGCAGCGCCGTCCTTCGACTTCGTGGTGGCGAACCTCGGCGAGTTCTTCCGCACCTTCGACGACCGGTCATCGCTCCTCGCCGCCTGACAGAGCCGACCGCGTCCAGTCCCATTGCTCCTCGTCGAGCACGAACACCGTCTGGCTCGACCGGACGAAGGGCAGGCCGTGCAGCTGCACGAGCACGATGTCGCGGAGCGCCTGCACGTCGCGCATCCGCACGAGGAGGGCCATGTCGAACGCGCCGCTCGTGAACGCCGACCACTGCACGCCGGGGATGGCGCCGAGGGCGTCGTGCACCGCCCGCCAGTTCCGCTGCTCCAGGTTGAGCAGGATGAGCGCCGTCACCGGCATCCCCACCGCCGCGGGGTCGACGGTGGCCTGGAACCCGGTGATGACCCCGTCTCGCCGGAGGCGCTCGACCCGGGCGTAGGCGGTCGACCGGCTGACGTGGGCCCGCTGCGCCACCTCGTTGACGGAGAGCCGGCCGTCGGCTCGGAGGAGGGCGACGATCCGCCGATCGGTGGCGTCGAGGTCGGACGACTTCGAGGCATCCGCCATGGCTGACGATGGTATGTCCGGAGGGGCCGGGGTGTCGTTGTACGGATCGGTGTCTCGGGGCACGATGCCCGCATGGCCGTGACCACCGACGACGCCCCCGTCTCCCACCTGCTCGGCTGGGACTGCGTCGAGTGGTGGGTCGGCAACGCCCGGTCGTTCTCGGGCTTCCTCATGTCAGCCTTCGGCTTCGAGTGCACGGCGTACGCCGGCCCCGAGACCGGGGTGCGGGAGAAGGCCAGCTATGTCCTCGAGCAGGGCGACGTGCGCTTCGTGGTGTCGGGCGCGCTCACCGCCGACTCACCGATCGCCGCGCACGTGCGGGCGCACGGCGACGGCGTGCACGACCTCGCGTGGCTGGTCGACGATGCCGACGCCGCCTACGCGCTCGCGGTCGAGCGCGGCGCCCGGTCGGTGCGAGCGCCGTGGAGCGAGGACGACGACCGCGGCACGCTGCGCCTCGCGCAGATCGGCACCTACGGCGAGACCGTGCACACCTTCGTCGACCGGCGCCGCTATGCCGCCGACCGGCTGGAGCCCGGCTACCACGCGGAGGGCCTGCCCTCGGCCCCTGCGGGTCCGCCGGTCGGGCTCCGGTCGATCGACCACGTCGTCGGCAACGTCGAGCTCGGTCGGCTCGACGACTGGGTCCGCTACTACGGCGAGGTGCTCGGCTTCTCCCAGCTCGTCCACTTCGACGACGCGCAGATCGCCACGGAGTACTCCGCCCTCATGTCGACCGTCGTGTGGGACGGCACCAAGATCGTCATGCCCCTCAACGAACCGGCGGAGGGCCGCAAGAAGAGCCAGATCCAGGAGTACATCGAGACCTACGACGGACCCGGTGTGCAGCACATCGCGCTCCGCACCGACGACATCGTCAGCGCCGTCGACGCCCTCCGGGCGCGCGGCGTGCGGTTCATGAGCGTGCCCGACACGTACTACGACGAGGCTCGGGAGCGGCTGGCCGGCCCGAGCGGCCGCGGGAGCGGGGATCTCAGTGTCGACCTGCCGTGGCCCGACCTGCAGCGGTTGAACATCCTCGCCGACCGCGATGACGAGGGGTACCTGCTCCAGATCTTCACCGAGACCGTCACCGACCGGCCGACGGTGTTCTTCGAGATCATCGAGCGGCGGGGGGCGCGGGGCTTCGGCGAGGGCAACTTCAAGGCGCTGTTCGAGGCCATCGAGCGCGATCAGGACCGCCGGGGCAACCTGTAGTAGTGGACGGCTCGCAGCCCGGTGGCCCCCAATGGATCCGCGGCGTCACGTCGCGCCAGGCCCATGCCGACCTGCCACCGGGCACCGTGGAGGAGGAGCACGGCCGCGACGGGTTCAGCGGGCCCGCCTCGCACCTCTACCGCCTGCACCCGCCGACTGGTTGGAGCGATGTCGACGGGCCGGTGCAGCCGCACGCCCTCGACCCGTCGTCGCTCACGCTCGACGAAGCGCCGGCGCCGCTGCTGGTCAACAGCGACGTGCGCATCTCCACCTGGCGGCCAGGGGCGGGGGGTCGGGGAGCTGATAGTGACGGGTTCTGGCGCTTCGGTGACGGCGACGCGCTGTGCTTCGTGCACCGGGGGAGCGGCGTGCTCGGCACCGAGTACGGGCCGCTGCGCTACCGCGCCGGCGACTACCTCTTGATCCCCCGTACGACCACCCACCGCTTCGACTGTGACGAGCTGACCGAGCTGCTGGTGGTGGAGGCGCTCGAGGGCCGCATCGCACTGCCCGACCGGGGGATGCTCGGTCGCCACGCGCTCTTCGACCCCGCCATCCTCGAGGTGCCGGAGCCGGCGCCCCACGACGAGGCTGGCGAGTTCGAGGTGCGCCTCCTGCGGAACGGCGCCATGACCACCATCACCTATCCGTTCCACCCGTTCGACGTCGTCGGCTGGAAGGGGGACCTCGCGCCCTGGCGGTTCAACGTGGACGACTTCCGTCCGGTCGTGTCACCCCGCTACCACCTTCCGCCGTCGGTGCACACCACGGTGATCGGCGCCGGGTTCGTCGTCGCCACCTTCGCGCCGCGACCGCTCGAGACCGATCCCGACGCGTTGCGGCTGCCGTTCTTCCACCGCAACGTCGACTACGACGAGGTGATCTTCTACCACCGGGGTGAGTTCTTCTCGCGGGCCGGGATCGAGGAGGGGATGCTCACCTGGCACCCCTTCGGCCTGCACCACGGCCCGCAGCCGGGCGCCCGGGCGCGCGACGCCGCGGCGGCCGCCAACCCAACCGGTGAGCGGCGCATGGCCGACGAGGTGGCGGTGATGATCGACACCCGCCACCCGCTCGTCCCGGGGGAGGCCGCCAAGGACCTCGACGTCGAGGGCTACGCCCGGTCCTGGCGTCCCGACGCGTGAGGCTGGCCCGCTACCGCTCCCGTCGCGACGGGCACGTGCACGTCGGGATCGTGCGGGCTGGCGACCCCGAGAC
>DATLFP010000127.1:0-4234 GCA_035540955.1 Acidimicrobiales bacterium | reverse complement strand
GCCCACGAAGAACAGCATGTTGTTCAGCAGCTTCACCACGTTGCCGGCACCGTGGAGGCGCTCGTGGTCGGCACCAAGGCCGGCGTCGACCCAAACGTGCTGCGGGAGGTGGTGAAGGCCGGCAGCGGCTCGTCGTTCGCGTGGGACCACGCCAGCCGCGCCATCCTGCGCGACCGGCTGGTGCCGCCGACGTTCACGGTGGGCCTGGCGACCAAGGACATCTCCCTCGCCACCACGCTGGCCGACGACATGGGCGTCACCGCGCCGATGGCGCGCCTGGCGGAGGAGCTCATCGCCGGGCAGCTCGACCGCCTCGGCGCCGAGGACGTGCTCGCGGTGGTGAAGGCGCTCGAGGAGGAGGCCGGGGTGCAGGTCCGGGGGAGGGCAGCGCAGTGACCGCCGGACCGGGGCCGCTCGCCGGCGTGCGCTTGGTCGACCTCACCGCCAGCATGTCCGGGCCGCTCGCCACGATGATCCTTGGCGACCAGGGCGCCGACGTCGTGAAGGTCGAGCCGCCCGAGGGCGACGTCATGCGCGACATGGGCACCGGCGCCGAGCGCTACTCGGCGTTCTACGCCAACCTCAACCGGTCGAAGCGCTCGATCGTGCTCGACCTGTCCGTGCCGCGGTCGCGCGGGGTGCTCGACGCGCTGTTCGACGGCGCCGACGTGGTGATCCACAACTACCGGGCCGGCGCGGCGCGCCGGCTCGGCGTCGACGCGGCGACGGTGCGGGCGGCGCGGCCGGGCGTGATCCACGTCGCCATCAGCGGGTTCGGCGCCACCGGCCCGTACCGCGACCGGCGGGCCTACGACCACGTGATCCAGGCGCTCGCCGGGTTCGCCGCCGCCCAGGCCGACCCCGCCACCGGCGAGCCCGGGCTCGTGCGCCACGGGGTGATCGACAAGCTGACGGCCCACACCGTCGCCCAGGCCGTCACCGCCGCCCTGTTCGAGCGGGCCCGCACCGGCGTGGGCCGGGCGGTCGAGGTCAGCATGCTCGACGCCGCCGTCGCCTTCCTGTGGCCCGACGGGATGATGGACCACACCATCGAGGACCCGCCGATCGTCCGCCCCCCGGTCAGCCGCAGCTTCCGGTTGACGAGGACCAAGGACGGCCACGTGGCGTTCATGGTCGTGACGCCGCGCCAGTACCGCCAGCTCGTCGCCGCCGTCGGCCTCGAGGGCGACCCGGCGGTGGCCGGCATCGACGGCCCGACGGTGAACGCCGCCGCGCTGCTGCGGGCCGTGGCCCGCCGGCTGGGCGAGCTGACCACGGCCGAGGCCGAGGAGGCGCTGGCGAGCTGCGACATCCCGGTGGCGCCGGTGACCGCGCTCGACAGCTTGCACGAGCACCCTCACGTCGAGGCCGCCGGCACCATCGACGCGTTCGACCACCCGGTGCTCGGTCCCGTCCGGCAGGCGAACCCGCCGGCTCGCTTCGCCGGCGAGCACGCCGGCGCTTTGCGGCCGGCGCCGCGGCTCGGTGAGCACACCGCCGAGGTGTGCGCCGAGCTCGGTCTCCCCGCCGGCGACATCGACGAGCTGGCAGCCGCGGGCGTGTTCGGCGCGAGCGGCGTCCGGTGAGCGCGACGCCGGCCGACGCGAGTCGCACGTCCGGCATCGATCTCAGCGGGCTGGTCCGGCCCGGTGACACCGTCGTGTTCGGCCAGGCGGCCGGCCAGCCGCTCGCGCTCACCGGTGCGCTCGTCGCCCAGCGCGAGACGGTGGGACCGGTCCGGGCGTTCGCGGTGCTCACCTACGACCGGGCGATCCAGGCTGCCCACCGGGACCGCATCCAGATGGTGGCGCTCGGCGCGTCCGGGTCGCTCGGCCGCATTGCCCGCGAGGGTGCGCTCGAGATCGTGCCGTGCTCGATCTCGGCACTCGACGGGTTGTTCGCATCGGGACGGCTGGCGTGCGACGTCGTCTTCGTGCACGTGTCGCCGGCCGACGGCAACGGCTGGCACCGCCTCGGCGTCGGGGTCGAGCACCTGCCCTCGGCCATCGAGCGCGCCCGCGTCGTGGTCGCCGAGGTCAACGATGCGCTGCCCGTCACCCACGGTCCCTACCGGCTGCACTCGTCGCGCATCACGGCCGCCGTGCACACCTCGCGCCCGCTCGTGGAGGTGCCGAGCACCACCCCGACGCCGGCGGAGCAGCGCATCGCGGCCACGGTGGCCGACCTCGTGCCCGACGGCGCCACGGTGCAGTTCGGCATCGGCCGGCTGCCCGACGCAATCACCGCCGCACTCGCGGTCCGGCGCGGTCTCGTCGCCCACTCCGGCCTGCTCACGGACGCGTTCGTCGATCTCGTCGAGGCCGGCGCGATCGACCGCAGCCGTCGATCGGTGGTAGCCGCCGCCGTGGGCACGAACCGGCTGTACCGGCTGCTCGAGGCGTCGCCGTGGTTGGAGCTTCATCCCTACACGACCACCCACGACCCCGACGTGCTCGCGTCGATCGCCGGCCTCGTCGCCATCAACGCGGCGTTGGAGGTCGACCTCACCGGGCAGGTGGCCGCCGAGCGCGTCGAGGACGTGCACGTCGGGGCGGTCGGCGGCCAGGGCGACTTCCTGCGGGGCGCAGCTCGATCACCGGGCGGGCTGCCGATCGTCGCGCTTCCCTCCACCGCGCGCGACGGCACCGTTTCCCGCATCGTCGACCGACTCTCGTCCGGCGTGGTGACGACCGCCCGCTCGGACGTCGGCCTGGTCGTCACCGAGCACGGCGTCGCCGACCTCCGCGGCCGCTCGCTGCGCGAGCGCGCGGCGTCATTGGTGGCGGTGGCCGATCCCGCGTTCCGTGACGAGCTGGCGCGGGCCGTCCCGCGCCACACGTGACATGCGACAACTCCGCGCTGGTGTCTAGTGTGATCGCGCAGTCGAGTCGGGAGGAGACGGGTCCGGTGAACAACCCCAGTCGGATGATCGAGCCGGCGCATCCTCGGTCGGACACGGCGGTCCGCTGATGGCGCTGGACGACGTGGTGGCCCAGCTCATCGGCGAGCTGGACTTCGATCCCGACGCGCTCCGGGAGCGCTACCGCGAGGAGCGCGACAAGCGGCTCCGGCCCGACGGCAACGAGCAGTACGTCGAGGTCACCGCCGAGTTCTCCCAGTACATCGACGACCCCTACGTCGAGCCCGGGTCCGGCGAGCGTGAGCCGCTGTTCGACGAGGTCGACGTCGCCGTCATCGGCGGCGGGTTCGGCGGGCTGCTCGTCGGCGCCCGGCTGCGCGAGGCCGGCTTCGAGCGCATCCGGCTGATCGAGAGCGCGGGTGACGTGGGCGGCACGTGGTACTGGAACCGCTACCCCGGCGCGATGTGCGACGTCGAGTCCTACGTGTACCTCCCGCTGCTCGAGGAGCTCGGCTACACCCCGAAGCACAAGTACTCCTTCGCCCCCGAGATCCTCGAGCACAGCCGGGCCATCGCCCGGCACTACCGGCTCTACGACGACGCCTGCTTCCAGACGAGCGTCACCGAGCTGCGGTGGGACGAGTCCGAGGATCGCTGGATCATCAGCACCGACCGGGGTGACCGCATGAAGGCGCAGTTCGTGGCGATGGCCAACGGCCCGCTGAGCCGGCCCAAGCTGCCCGGGATCCCGGGCATCAACGAGTTCAAGGGGTACACGTTCCACACCAGTCGCTGGGACTACGGCTACACCGGCGGCGACTCCTCGGGCAACCTCACGAACCTCACCGACAAGGTCGTCGGCATCATCGGCACCGGCGCCACCGCGGTGCAGTGCATCCCCCACCTCGGCGAGTGGGCGAAGCACCTCTATGTCTTCCAGCGGACCCCGAGCTCGGTCGACGTGCGCAACAACCGCGAGACCGATCCGGAGTGGGCGGCGTCGCTCGAGCCGGGCTGGCAGAAGCCGCGCATGGACAACTTCAACATCCTGGTGAGCGGCGGCGACCAGGAGGTTGACCTCGTCGCCGACGGCTGGACCGACATCTTCCGCAAGCTCACCGGCATCGCCGTCAAGGACGCCAGCCGGGCGATCGGCCGCCGGCTCACGCCGCTGGAGCGCGCCGAGCTGACCGAGCTGGCCGACTTCCAGAAGATGGAGGAGGTCCGCGCCCGGGCCGCCGCGATCGTGCAGGACCCGGCCACCGCCGGGGCGCTGAAGCCGTGGTACCGCCAGTTCTGCAAGCGGCCGTGCTTCCACGACGAGTACCTGCCGACGTTCAACCGCCCCAACGTCACCCTCGTCGACACCGACGG
>DATLFP010000126.1:0-14857 GCA_035540955.1 Acidimicrobiales bacterium | reverse complement strand
AACGCCGCCTTCACCGCCGTGAACGAACGGCGGTGGCTGTTCGCGCTCCAGCAGACCCTCGGGATGACCCGTCGGCAGATCGCCCGCAGCCTCGCCCTCGAGGCGATCGTCGTCGGTGTCGTCGGCACCGTCGCCGCGGTGGTCGTCGGCATCGGGCTCGCGTCGGTCAACAACCGGGTCCTCGGCAACATCACCGCGATCACCCTCGGCATCTCCGTGCCCTGGACCTTCGTCGGTATCGCAGGCGTTCTCGGGATCGCCGTGGCACTCGGCGCGACCTACTTCCCTCGACGGACCGCCAGGCAGATGACGATCATCGAGAGCCTCCGCTTCGACTAGCGATTCGACGCCGCGATCAATAGTGCCTGCCGCGCTGGGCCTCCATGCCGCCCGGACAGCTGCGGCACGGGTCGGTGGCGGGATCCACGGTGTGATGGTGGCCCTCGACGCCGTGGGGCCGGATCTCGGCTGGCTCGTCGGAGGTGTACAGCGGCGCGGGGTCGTCACCGAAGACGAAGGCGTCGACCGCCGACCAGGCGCCGAGTGCGTATCGCTCGCCCCGGTTGGCCTTCATGAGGGTGCCGACGCCGTTGTTGGACGTCTCATCGGTCCCGCTCCCGGACGGGTTCCACCACACCTCGGTGAAGTCCTTGATCGAGACCGGGCTCTCGGCTGTGTAGTACACGAGCGGTTCCTTGGGGACGCCGCCGGTCGGGGGCCGGGCAAGCATCCCGGCGCCGAACGTCTCGGGCGTGAGGTTCGGCCCTGCCCAGTAGATGCCGGTGATGAGCTGCTGGATCGGCGCCTGACGCACGTTGACCTGCACGCCCTCGCCCTGCATGCCACTCGGCAGGCCCTCGATCATGTGGTGCACGGCGCCGTAGCCGGATGACGTCTCGACGCGAGAGAAGAACAGCCACAGCGGGCTGATACCGAACGCGTGCGCCCACTGGGCCTTGTCGTAGGTGCGGCCGAAGAACGTGGTGTCGATGAGGGCCGTCCCGGTGATGAACCACTCCGGGTAGTACTGCTGCTTGGTGGCCTCGTTCGTGAGGAAGATGGGATAGAGCGGGTCGCCGATGATGATGATGTTGTTCACGCCGGCACTCACCATCTGGGCCATGATGTTCGTGGACTGCTGCTGTTGCTGCTGGATGTCGAAGATGTACCCGACTGTGACCTCGAGCTTGGCGCCGTAGCCGGCGAGAAGTGACTGGAAGTAGTTCTTCTGTGCCTCGGCACCCGGGTCGATGCGCTCCGGGGTTCCCTCGAGGTAGATGAGGCCGAACTTGCGAACGTCGTTGCTCACCCGGACGTTCGTGCCCGCCCACTTGGCCGGCCGACCCCAGAGCCGCTTGCCGATGTACTCGGCGATGTGCTCGTAGTACAGGTCGAGCTCGGGCAGCGAGCCCCAGATGTAGGGGAAGTTGCGGGTGTAGAAGTCGCGCGTCTGGCTGACCGTGCAGATGCAGACCACGCCGCGGTGGGCAAGCTCCTCGGCTGTGACCGTCGGCGCGCCCCAGACCGCGAACGGCTTCAGCTCCTCGGCGATGGTGACGGCGTCGGCGCGCTGCGCCTCCTCGGAGTCATCGACGGCGTGGTACTTCTCGTACACCGGCTCCCGGCCGTAGGTCTCGTAGTGGGTGGCGAAGTACCGCATGAACGCGTTGTCGGTGCGGTCCTGGACCTCGGGAGAGTCCGCACCACCGATGGCGGTGAGGGCCGCCTGGGTCGCAGGGTTGTCGGGTGCCACGTAGCGGATGATCTTGATCTCGGTCGCGGTGACGCCCTGGTGGGTGCTGCCACCGTTGTCGCCGTCGAAGACCGGAACGCACGGCGGCGTCGACGCGTGCAGGCCCGGCAGTGCGCCGTCCTCGCGGCAGGGCGTGTCGGTGGTGGGGGCCGGATAGTTGCCCGGACCGTGCGAGCTGTTCCACGCCGTCTGACCGGCAGCGGGCGCGGGCTGGCGCTCGACGCCTGCCGGTCCCGGGCCCGATCCGCCCCCGCTCGGGTTCGCACCGCCGGCCGTGCTCCCGGGGTTGCCGGCCGCGCTGGTGACGCGGCCACCGGCGACCGTCGAGCCCGGCGCCGCACCGGGCGTGCCGTTGCCCGCGACCGGCGCAGTGGCCGCGACGTCACTTGCGCTGTTCGTTCCGGCGTTGCCGGGGAAGACGGCGAACAGGAGCACCAGGGCGACGAGGATGGCGGTGGTCGCCCCGTACCGCTCGAAGAACTCCCGAATGGTGAGGTTCATGGACGGTCCCCCGCTGGCCTCGGCCGTGCCCCCAGCCCGGCTCGCCGCGGGGTGTCCTTCGACACAGACGCGAGGGGCTCCTGCCCCGCCTTGGCGTGGGTGCGAAGATGCGCCCCATGCCGTCCGCTCGCCGGCGTCCCATCCTTGGCCCGGCGATCGTCGTGGCCGCCCTCCTCGTCGTCGGCGGCACACTGTCCGTGCTGAACGCTGGCGGCGGAGACGGGCTGGAGCCGCGTGACGACACCGAGGGCACCTATCAGCGTCCGCCGATCGAACCGCCAGGGGTGGAGCCCGGGCCGGCGGTGCCGCCGCCGATGGACGCGGCCGACGAACTCGCCTCGTACCGAGTCGTCTACCGCGTGGAGGGGTTCGGTCCGAGCGGCAGCGTGGTCGACACCGAGGTGCGGGAGGTCCGGCGTCCCTTCGACGCCAGGGCAGAGTCGCGCGCCGGCCCACCGCCCGGTCAAGAGCTGACGTCGGTCTCGGTCTGGTCGTTCGGGGTGACCGAGATCGGGGGCGTGGAGCAGGAGCGGGCGACGCTCCTCGGCGAGCCCGTGCTCCCCAACGGTGAGGTCGGCGTCACCGCCGACCTGGAGGAGGCGCTGGACGCCGGCGTCCTCGTGTACCGGCGTGAGCGGGAGCAGATCGCCGGCCATCGGTGCCACCGGTTCCGCACCGGCGGTCCCGTCGATGTCGTGCAGCTGACGCGGCCGACGTCGGCGAACTTCGCCGACCTGTGCATCGACGACGCCGGCCTCGTGCTGGGCGAGTCCTGGGTCGTGGCTGGGGAGCTGTTCCGGCGGCGCACCGCCGTCGAGGTCGACCTCGACATCGACCTCGACGACAGACGGTTCGAGCCCGTGGGCGTGGCGCCCCGGTTCGGCAGCGGCGGGGGCCTGATCGGCCAGGTGACGACCGACAGCCAGTTCCCCGGTGTCGACCACTGGGCCCTGCCGACGCCTCCGGCGGGCTTCGAGCTCCGCGGCCGGTTCAGCTGGACCCCGCCGGCGGGCGGCGAGTCGGCCGGCCTGACCGGCGACCATTCCCCGATCGTGACCGGGCTCAGCGACGTCTACGAGTCGGGCCCGGCGGCGGTGATCGTCGTGAACGGCGGGACCAGCGACGGCTCCGATGCCCTTGGTGACCTGGGCGGCGACACCTTCGACGTCGGCGAGCTCGGCACCGGTCACCTGCGGCGGCGGGTGCGAGGTGCCGAGATCCTCGTGCGTCTGGACGGAGGGCGGTTCGTGAAGGTCCACGGCACGCTCTCCGTCGAGGATCTGGTTGCCGTGGCGAGGAACCTCGTCGTCCTCGACGGTGCCAGCCGGACGATCACCGCGCTGGAGGGCGGCGAGAACCTCCCGCGACCGGTGCCCGGTGACGAAGGGACCCCTCACCGCCACGGGGACGCCCCGCACACGCACGAGGGCGGTGAGATCCCGCACGCCCACGACTGAGGGGCGGGGAGGGTTGGGGCCCCACGGTGGCGAAGGTGGTCCCGGCTCGAGGTACGTCTGGGGGGACCGTGTCCGAAGTCGCGAGCGCAGGACCGATCGAGCAGGGAGAGGGGCCCGCGGGGCGGGTCGGCCGGTGGCTGTCGAGTGACAACGCCCGGTTCGGCCAGTGGGTGGCGGCCGGAACCCTGCTCTTCCTCACGATGGTCGGGTTCGTGTTCCCGGCCCCGCCGGCGATCCTCTTCAAGGGCGCCATCCTCGGCTCGCTCTCGGCGCTCATCGCCATGGGCATCGTGCTCGTGTACCGCGCCAACCGGATCATCAACTTCGCAGCCGGTGACCTCGGCGCCGTCGCCGGCGTGCTGTCGGTCTCGCTGATCGTCGGGACCGGCTGGGGGTTCTGGCCGGCGACGATCGTCGGCCTCGTCGCCGGCGTCGCCGTCGGTGGGCTCGTCGAGTTCGTGTTCATCCGCCGGTTCTCGAAGTCACCTCGCCTCATCCTCACCGTGGCCACCATCGGCGTCGCCCAGATCCTGGGCTTCCTCCAGCTGATCATCCCGACGTGGTTCGGCTACAACACCGCGCCCCAGAACTTCCCGATGCCGTTCGACTTCACGTTCGAGTGGTTCCCGGTGATCTTCCGTGGTGCCGAGGTGCTCGTCCTGATCGTGGTGCCGCTCATTGCCGTGGCGCTCAGTCTGTTCTTCCGCTTCACACGCATCGGCATGGCCGTGCGGGCGTCAGCCGAGTCGTCCGATCGCGCGCTCCTGCTCGGCATCCCCGTCAAGCGCATCGGCATGTACGTCTGGATCATCGCCGCCCTGCTATCGGCGGTCGCCGCCATTCTCCGGGCACCGGTCGTCGGCGTCCCCATTGGTCAGACCCTCGGGCCGACGCTGATGCTCAACGCCCTCGCCGCCGCCGTCATCGGGCGGATGGAGAGCCTGACGATCACCTTCGGTGCCGCCGTGGGCATCGGCGTGCTCGAGCAGGCCATCTTCTGGGACACGAGGAGCGGCTCGAAGGTCGGCCCGGTCATCTTCGGGATCCTGATGCTCGCTCTGATCGTGCAGAGCCGGGGCAAGCTGACACGCGCCGACGACAAGGGGGCGTCGACGTGGTCGGCGATCAAGGAGATCCGCCCGATCCCCCCGGAGCTGCGTCACCTTCCCGCCGTGCAGTGGACGCTCCGACTTCTCACGTACGTCCCGATCGTCCTCCTGGTCCTGTACCCGCTGCGCCTCGGTCCTGGCCGCGTCAACCTGATCGCGTTCGGCGTCCTCCTCGCCATCCTCGGCGTGTCGCTCGTGCTCCTCACTGGGTGGGCGGGACAGATCAGCCTCGGGCAGTGGGCGTTCGCCGGCTTCGGCTGCGCCATCACGCTGACGATGGTCCGCGCCGGCTGGAACCCGCTGATCGCACTGGTCTGCGGTGCCATGGTGGGGGCCGGTGTGTCGATGGCGATCGGCATCCCCGCCCTCCGAATACGCGGGCTGTTCCTCGCTGTCGCCACCTTCTCCTTCGCCCTCACGGCCAACCAGTTCTTCCTGAACTCCCGGGAGTTCGGCTACGTCCCGGTGGGCCGTGTCGTGCGACCGGTGCTGCTCGGCAAGTACGACCTGCGATCGGAGTACACGTTCTACTTCTTCAGCCTCGTCGTGCTTGGACTCGTGCTGCTGTCAGTCCGCTCGCTGCGTACGAGCCGCTTCGGTCGCGCCCTCATCGCCGTGCGGGAGAACGAACGTGGCGCACAGGCCTACGGCGTCAACGTGATGCGAGCCAAGCTCACCGCCTTCGCGCTCAGCGGGTTCATCGCTGCCCTTGCCGGCGGCATGTTCGGCATCCACCAGCAGTACATGCTCGGCTCCCAGCTGGCCCCGGAGAACAGTCTGCGACTGTTCTCCATGGTCGTCGTCGGTGGCCTTGGCTCGACCGCCGGGGTGCTCATTGCCGCCGCCGTGTTCATCTTCATCGACTTCTTCGTGACCGTCTCGTCTCTGCGTCTCCTGACGAGCGGCGTCGGTCTCCTCCTGGTGCTGCTCCTGCTTCCCGGCGGCCTCGGCGGGCTCATCTACTCCGTGCGCGACTCCCTCCTTCGGCGCATGGCCCAGAGGCGAGGGATCCACGTTCCGAGCCTGGTGGCCGACAGGCGCGTCGAGGAGGTCGGCGACCGTCCGCCGGACGAGACCGAGCTGTTCACCTCGGCGCATGAGCAGACGAGCGCGGCGGCGGCGGCGGAAGAGCTCGAGCGCGTCGGAGCGGGCCGGTGAACCGCGACGAGCTGGTTCAGCAGACCGACGTGTTCGGCTTCGCTCAGCCCAGGAGTCGAGCGATGCGCTGGGCGCAGGAGCGGCTCGGTGTCACGCCGATCGTCCCGCTCGCGATCCTGTTCGGTCTCAACGCGGTCGACGAGTTCGACCGCGTGGCGTTCGCGGTCCTGCTTCCCGAGATCCGCGATGCATTCGGCCTCGGCACCGGTGGCATCCTCAACGTCGTCGCCCTCGTCGTTGGCCTCGCACTGCTCGGCCAGCCGTTCATCGGTTTCTACGCCGACCGCGTCAAGCGAGTGCGGCTCGCTCTCGCTGCCGCCGCGGCCTGGGCCGCGTTCTCGGTGCTCACCGGCCTGGCGCCGGTGGTCGCCGTGCTCGTCATCGCCCGCATCGGCTCCGGGTTGGGAAGGGCGGTAAACGATCCGACGCACCAGTCGTTGCTGTCGGACTACTACGAGCCGGTCACGCGCACGAAGGCGTTCTACTTCCACCGGATCGCCAACAACACGGGACAGCTTGCTGGCCCGATCCTCGCCGGGCTGCTGGCGTACGGGTTCGGATGGCGCACCCCGTTCCTCCTGTTCGGCATCCCGACCGCGGTCATCGTCGTCATGGGTATCGCCCGGCTGCGCGAGCCCGTGCGCGGCTACCACGAGCGGGTGGCGGCCGGTGCCACGGCGGAGCTGGCGATGACGGAAGACGCGCCGCCCGGCTTCGCCGAGTCCTGGAAGGCGGCCCACCAGGTCCGCACGCTGAAGCGGCTCTACTACTCACTCCCGTTCTTCGGGGCCTCCCTCGCCGGGCTCGGGGGCCTCTACGCGCTGTACTACGAGGAGATCTTCGGCCTCAACGAGCTCAGCCGCGGCGTGCTGGCGACGGTCACCGAAGTGCCCCAGATCGCGGGTGCCGTCGTCGGCGTCCGCATCGGACTGAAGGTGGTCGGCACCGCTCCCGGAAAGCTGCTGACCGCGATGGCCGGAGCGGCGTTCGTCATCGGTGCCGGCATTCTCATGGTGGCGTTCGCCCCGGTGCTCGCGGTGGCGGTCGTGGGCAACATGCTCGCGTCCGGCGCCGGCGCGGTGATCACCGCTGGGCTGTTCCTCTCCGTCTCCCTCGTCCTGCCGCCCCGCATCCGGGGCATCGGGTTCGGCATGGGGTCGCTCTACGCCGCGCCCGGCGTGCTGATCATCCTGCCGCTGGTCGGTGCCATCGCCGACAGCGCGGGGATCCGAGTCGGCATCGCGCTGATGGTTCCGGTCTTCATGATCGGGGCGTTCGTGCTGGCCTCGGCGGGCTCGCTGATCGACGGGGACATTCTCCGGGTGCGAACCCAGGCGCTGGCGCAGTCCGAGATCGAGGCGGCGCGCCTGCGTGGTGACATCGAGCTGCTCGTCACCCGCGGCCTCGACGTGAGCTATGGGTCGACCCAGGTCCTTTTCGGCGTCGACTTCACCGTGCGCGAGAACGAGATCGTCGCTCTGCTGGGCACCAACGGCGCCGGCAAGTCGACGCTCTTGAACGCGATCTCAGGCCTCGTCGAGCCGGTCGGCGGCACGATCCTGTTCGCTGGTCGCGACATCACTGCGCTCCCCGCCAACAAGACCGTTGCTGAGGGCATCGTCACCGTGCCGGGTGGCAAGGGCGCGTTCCCCACGCTGACCGTGCGCGAGAACCTCGCTCTCGCCGGCTGGCTGTTCAACAAGGACAAGGAGCACGTCGAGCGGGCCACCAAGCAGGTGCTCGAGTACTTCCCGATCCTCCGCGAGCGGTGGGACGAGAAGGCGGGGAACATGTCGGGCGGCGAGCAGCAGATGCTCACCCTCGGCCAGGCCTTCATCGCCAAGCCGAAGCTGCTCATGATCGACGAGCTGAGCCTCGGTCTCGCACCGGTCATCGTCGAACAGCTGCTCGAGATCGTGCGCGCCATCCATCAGCAGGGCACGACGATCATCCTCGTGGAGCAATCGGTGAACGTCGCCATCACCGTTGCCGAGCGGGCAGTGTTCATGGAGAAGGGCGAGGTCCGATTCGACGGCCCGACCGCCGACCTCCTCGAGCGACCCGACGTGCTGCGGGCGGTGTTCCTGCAGGGCGCCGGCGCGGCATCGAAGGACGACGCCGGCGGCGGCGACGCCAGTGCCGGCGTCGTACTCGACTCCGATGCCCGGATGGCACCCGCTGACGATGCCATCCGCCAGGAGCGGCTCGGCCGCGAACAGATCCTCCTCGAGACGCGCGGTCTCAGCGTCAGCTTCGGGGGGATCAAGGCGGTCAACGACGTCGACCTTCACGTGCGGAAGGGGGAGATCCTCGGCCTCATCGGCCCCAACGGGGCCGGCAAGACGACGATCATGGATCTGATCTCCGGCTTCCTCACCCCGTCGTCGGGCCGTGTGCTCTTCAAGGGCGAGGATGTCACCGAGCTGACCCCCGACGGACGAGCGTGGCTCGGGCTCGGGCGCAGCTTCCAGGACGCTCGGCTCTTCCCCGCTCTCACCGTCGCCGAGACGCTTGCCGTCGCGCTCGAGCGGCACGTGCCGCTGCAGGCGACGCTGCCCGCCTTCGTGGTCTCGCCGGCGGTGAAGGTGTCCGAGGCGAAGGTGGCAGACCGCGTCGAGGAGCTCATCGAGCTGATGCACCTGGAGGCGTTCGCCAACAAGTTCATCAACGAGCTGTCGACGGGCTCGCGGCGTATCGTCGATCTCGCGTGCACGGTGGCCCACGGTCCGGAGGTCCTCCTCCTCGATGAGCCGTCATCGGGCATCGCGCAGAAGGAGACCGAGGCGCTCGGACCCGTGCTGCTGGACATCCGCGACGGCACCGGCGCCGCCATCGTCGTGATCGAGCACGACATGCCGCTGATCCAGGGCGTGTCGGATCGACTGGTGGCCCTCGAGACCGGCTTCGTCGTGACCGCGGGCGCGCCGCGAGACGTGATCAGCCACCCGCGGGTCATCGAGGCCTATCTCGGCGACAGCGACGAGATCGTGAACCGATCGGGCTCGACGAGCCGCCGCGAGACGAGTCCGAAGCCGCGCCGGCGTCGCACCGAGCGACTGGTGGCGCGATGAGGAGAACCCTGCCGCTGGTGCTCGCGCTGGTGATCGCCGCCGGTGTCCTGTTGCTCCCGGCTGGGCCCGCCGGTTCGGTGACCGTCACGGCGACCGGGTGGTGGACGCGCAACCCGGCGGCATCGGCGCCCTCGGAGGGCATGGCGGTCGGCGTCGTTCCCGACGGATCGGCCACCGCGGCCGCGCTCAAGGTCCACCTCGGCGACGGCGTCAGGAGCGCGACCCTCGAGCTCACTGAGGCCGGCGGGGTGGCGACCGACGCCGCGAACGTCCTGGCCTGCGAGACCTCGACGACGTGGCTGCCGGTCGAGAAGGGCGCGTTCGACGCAGCCCCGACAACGAGGTGCGACGAGGCCCGCTCCGTGGTCCTCCTCCGCGATGCCGACACCGGAACGTGGTCGGCCGACGTGTCGCAGCTGGTGGCCGGGCGCACCGGCGTGGCGTCCATCGCCCTCGTGGCGAGGCCGGCCGACGGCATCGGGCGCTTGGCCTTCGAGGTCCGGTGGAGCGGCCCGCCGACATTCACGTCGACCCCAGCGGCGCCCCCGTCGTCGGTTCCGACGACCGTCGCGCCCGCGGCTGGACCGGCGCCCACGCCGGCACCGACCGCGCGTGCGGCATCGCCGCCGGCAACCTCCTCGCCGCCACCCACGCTCGCGCTGCCCCCGGTGTCCGTGCCCGAGCCCGAGATCGCGGCGGCCGCCGGCCAGTCGACAACCTCCTCGGTCCCGACGACCTCTCCGCCGTTCGCACCGGCGCTGCCGGCGAGCGCCTCGGGCGTCCCCGTCGACCCACCTTGGGAACAGCTGATCTTCTTCGTTGTCGTGGCCGCAGTCGCAGGTGTGCTCGCCGGCGCGGGCCGCTGGTACTCGACGCGCCGGTAGCTCCTCGCCCGCGACGCTCAGGTCGTGAGCTGGCGGTGCAGCAGCCGCGTCCCCAGCGCGAGGAACACTGCGGCGAAGGCGAGGAGCACGCCGACCCCGCCGCGCACGCTACGAGCGGGCTCGCCGTCGAGCGCGAGATCGACCCATGCGTCCATGGCCCAGGCATGGGGCGTCGCGTGGCCGGCGGTGCGCATGGCCGAGCCCACGATCTCGAGCGGCTACATGGCGCCGCCGAGCATGCCCAGGGCGATGGCGGTTGGGATGCCGATGGCGAGGGCTTGCTCACCGTTGCGGGCCAGCGAGCCGACGAGGAGACCGGCGCCGGTGCACACCAGCGCGAACGCGAGGACGACGAGGGCCACGCCGAGCGGATCGCCGAGGCTCACGCCGAAGATGAGGGCGCCGACGCCGATGAGGAGCATCGATTGGAGGAGGGTGAACCCAAGGCGGCTGAGCCCGAAGCCGAGGAGGATCGCGGATGTGCGCACCGGCCCGGCTCGGATCCGGTCGAGCACTCGAGCTGGCGTGCCTGGACGAGGGAAGCGGCGATCGCCAGCGAGCTGATGAAGACGAACAGCACCAGGTTGGCCCGTGCGGTGTAGGAGAACTGATTCCTGGCGGCGCTGGCCGGCGTCGATGGAGATCTCGGCACACCAGCACCGCGTCATCCTCGACCCTCCGTCGGCGACTCAGTGACTCGCATGACCGTCAGGTTCGGCGCGCGCCCAGCCGCCGGGCGGCGCGGGGTTACCTCGGAAGGCACTCAGGGCACACCCTCGCGATGGCGACCGTCGGCTATCACGTCGCCCACGAGCAGCTGCCCCCCAGCCGGTTGCTGGCGCACGTGCAGCTTGCCGAGGCCGCCGGCTTCGACGCCGCGATGTGCTCGGACCACCTGAGCCCCTGGAGCGTGCGCCAGGGAGAGTCGGGTCATGCCTGGGTGTGGCTCGGCGCGGCCATGCAGGCGACGACGGTGCCGTTCGGCGTCGTCACGGCCCCCGGGCAGCGCTACCACCCGGCGGTGCACGCCCAGGCGATCGCGTCGGTGGCCGAGCTGGCGCCCGGTCGGTTCTGGGCGGCGCTGGGGAGCGGGGAGCACCTCAACGAGCACGTCACCGGCGATCGATGGCCGTCGAAGCCCGAGCGGGTCGATCGGCTCCTGGAGTGCGTCGAGGTCATCCGGCGGCTGCTCGCCGGTGAGGAGGTCTCCCACGACGGGCTGGTGAAGGTCGACGAAGCTCGCGTCTGGTCGCGACCGGCCGAGCCGCCGCCGCTCTACGGCGCGGCCGTCAGCCCTGAGAGCGCGGCCACCGCGGCGACGTGGGCCGACGGGCTCATCACCGTGAACCAGCCGCTCGACGTGCTGCGCGAGGTGCTCGCCCGCTACGACGGGCGAGGCCCACGCCTGCTGCAGATCCACGTGAGCTGGGCGGACGCCGACGACGAGGCGCTGGCGATCGCCCGCGACCAGGCCGCCGCCAACACCCTGCCGCCGCCGCTGCCGTGGGACCTCAAGACGCCGGCCCACGTCGATGCTGCGACCGAGTCGGTCAGCGACGAGGACCTGCGCGAAGCAGTGCTCGTCTCCGCCGACCTCGGTCAGCACGCGGCGTGGCTCGCAGAGCGGATCGACCTCGGGTTCGACGCCGTGTACGTCCACCACGTCGGCAAGGACCAGGTTCCGTTCATCGATGCCTTCGCCGCCAAGGTCCTCCCGGAGCTCCGATGACGCGCGCCAACGCCAGCGACCTGTGGTGGAAGAGCGCCATCGTGTACTGCCTCGATGTCGAGACGTTCCTCGACTGGAACGGCGACGGGGTCGGCGATCTCGACGGGCTCATCGAGCGCATCGACTACCTGGCCGGCATCGGCGTCAGCTGCCTGTGGCTCATGCCGTTCCAGCCGTCGCCCAACCGCGACGACGGCTACGACGTGAGCGACTACTACGCGATCGACGACCGCCTCGGCACCCTGGGTGACCTCGTGGTCCTTCTCCGCACGGCGAAGGACCGCGGGCTGAGAGTGATCATCGACCTGGTCGTGAACCACACCTCCGATCAACACCCGTGGTTCCGGTCGGCCCGGCGCTCGCCGTCGTCGCCCTTCCACGACTACTACGTGTGGCGCGACGAGGAGCCGAAGACGAAGAAGGCCGACCTCGTCTTCCCCGACGCCGAAGACTCGATCTGGTGCTACGACGAGCGCGCGAAGAAGTGGTACCTGCACCACTTCTACCGCCACCAGCCCGACCTCAACATCGCCAACCCGGCGGTGCGGGAGGAGATCCAGCGCATCGTCGGGTTCTGGTTGGAGCTCGGGGTCGACGGCTTCCGGGTCGACGCCGTGCCGTACCTGGTGGAGGAGACCGGCCTCGATCCTCACATGCTGTTCAAGGAGCTGCGCTCCTTCGTGACGCGACGGCGGGGCGACGCCGTCCTCCTCGGCGAGGTCAACCTCCCGGCCAAGCCGTTGGCCACGTACTTCGGCGACGAGCCCGGCGACCAGCTCCAGCTGCTGTTCTGCTTCCCGCTGATGCAGGCGATGTACCTCGCGCTGGCCCGCAAGGACGCCCGGCCCATCGTCCGGTCGCTGCGGTCCCTTCCCGACGTGCCCACCGAGGGCCAGTGGGCGCACTTCGTGCGCAACCACGACGAGCTGACGCTCGACCAGCTCACCGACAAGCAGCGCGAGGAGGTCTTCGCGGCGTTCGGTCCCGATCCCGACATGCAGTTGTTCGGCCGTGGCCTCCGGCGCCGGCTGCCGTCGATGCTGGACGGCGACGAGCGCCGCATCCGGCTCGTGTACAGCCTGCTCCTGACCCTGCCGGGGACACCGGTGCTCTTCTACGGCGAGGAGATCGGGATGGCCGAGAACCTCGACATCGACGGGCGCATGAGCGTCCGCACCCCGATGCAGTGGACGGACCAGCGCAACGGCGGCTTCTCGCCGGCGCGCCCGTCCCGCCTGGTGCGACCGCTCCCCGAAGGGCGGTTCGGGTCGATGGCGGTGAACGTCGCCGCCCAGCGACGGGATCCCGACTCGCTGCTGAACTGGTTCGAGCGGATGATCCGTCGTCGCCGCGAGATCCCCGAAATCGGCATGGGTCGCCTCGCGATGGTCGAGACCGGGGACCACGCGGTGCTCGCGCACTGCGTGGAGCTCGACGGCGTCTCGATCGTCGCCGTGCACAACCTCTCCGACGAGCCCCGGACCGTCCGCCTCCAGCTGGGCGACACGACCGGTTGCGAGCTCACCGACCTGCTCGACGGGGACGAGGTGCAGACCCTCGAGCGGGAGAAGCTCGACCTGAAGCTCGACGGCTACGGCTACCGCTGGTTCCGACTGCAGCCCGAGGACGCCCCCACCGCCCCGTAGCCTCGGGGTTCATGCTGGACGATGCCGAGGTGCAGCGGGCGCTGTGTGTCATGGCCCACCCCGACGACGTCGACTTCGGGTCGGCGGGGACGGTGGCGGCGTGGGTCAAGCAGGGGATCGAGGTGTCCTACTGCCTCATCACCGACGGCGACGCCGGCGGGTTCGACCCGTCGGTGCCCCGATCGGAGATCGCCGGCATCCGGCGGGCCGAGCAGACGGCGGCGGCCGCCGAGGTCGGTGTCACCGACCTGACGTTCCTCGGTTACCCCGACGGCCGGCTGGTGGCGTCGCTCGACCTGCGCCGCGACATCGCCCGCGTGATCCGCCAGCGGCGGCCCGACCGGGTCCTCTGCCAGTCGCCGGAGCGGAACTACGCGCGCATCTTCGCCAGCCATCCGGACCACCTCGCCGCCGGCGAGGCGACGCTGTGCGCCGTGTACCCCGACGCCCGCAACCCGTTCACCTTCACCGAGCTCATGGACGAGGGCCTCGAGGCGTGGACCGTGCGCGAGGTGTGGATGGGCGCGTCGGCCGAGCCCAACCGCTACGTCGACATCACCGACACGCTCGACCGCAAGCTCGCCGCCCTCCGCTGCCACGACAGCCAGCTGCCCGACCCCGACGCCACCCTCGAGCGCGTCCGGCAGTGGGTGACGGCCACCGCGGCCGCCGCCGGCCTCCCCGATGGCTCGGCGGCCGAGGGGTACCGCGTCATCGAGACCGGCTGAGGCGACGTCAGCGGCGGAGGCGGATCACGAGGCCGTCGTCGGTCTCGGTCACCGTCCCCGGCAGCTCGCCCCGGGTGTCCAGGGTGAGGTCGGTGCCGGTCACCTCCAGCACGCCGGGCTCGAACACCATCGCGCCGACCGGACCGGGGGACCGGACCCGGGCCCAGCCGACGCTCCCGTCGGGCTCCCGCCAGTGGGCGGTGGCCGGGTGGTACTGGCCCTCGGCCCGCCACCGGCCGCCCTCCTCGCCGCCGAGCATGGCGTCCTCGCCGAGCCACCCGGTGGCGACGCGCTCGTCGGTGATCCGCTGGCTCACGGTTCCCGCCTCCAGCCCGATCGTGGACGGTCCCGAAGGACCCAGCAGCGCGACGACGGGCGCCATCGTGAGGTCGTGGCTGTGGTCGATGCTCGACGCCGACAGGTCGGGCACGACCGGTTCGGGCAGCCACATCCCGAGCAGGGCGACGTGAGCGGTCATGTCCATGCCGTAGGCGCGTGAGTAGGGCCCGCACAGGTTGCGCAGACCGGGGTGGTACCAGCGGTTGATGTCGCGCCACATGGAGGCCTCGACGCGTTCGCCCCACTCCTGGAAGCGGGGCGTCGGCGGGTGGACCCGCCAGAGGGCGAGGGCGTACAGGTCGATGCCGTAGTAGGTCGGGGAGTTGTACTCCTCGAACGCGCCGTGCGCCTCGAAGTGCTCGACGACCTGGGCGGCGTAGGTCTCGTCGGCCTCCAGCCACGCCTTCATCAGCGCGATGTTCGAGTACCGCGGCGACACCCGATCGGGTGGTTCGCCGGCGATGGCCAGCTCGATCGGCGCG
>DATLFP010000125.1:0-18872 GCA_035540955.1 Acidimicrobiales bacterium | reverse complement strand
GCTGCGGTAGACGGTGCCGCCCGCCGTCTCGCGGTTCCACTCGCAGGCAGAGATGGCCAGGGGAATGGTGCGCAGCGAGCTGGGTGCCCCCCAGATCGCCGTCGCCGAGGCCGTGACGGTCTTGCCGCTGAGGAGGTCGAGTGCCGGTGCGAACAGGAAGGAGATGGCAGTGGAGCCGTCTGGGCCGGCGGTGCTCGTCCGCACCGTGACTCGACCCGCAGGATCGAAGTCGTCGGTCGCGACCACGGCGCCTGCTGCGTCGTCGGTGGCGTTGGCGGCGGCGTAGGTGGCGGCCGTGGCACCGGCGGCGCCGATGGTGCACGGCAGCCCGCGGGCGCAGTCCTCGGCGATGGCGAACGCGCTCGCATCCGCGCCGTTCTGCAGCTCGCGCCGCTCCTGGTACACGGCGGCGACGTCGATGACGAACGCGGCCATGCCGATGAGGAGCACCATCGAGATCGAGACGATGACGATGGTGGCGCCCCGTTGATCGTTCAGCCGCCGCATCGCATGACTCCTTCCGCCTCGATGTCGATCGTTCCGCGCCCGAGCAGCGGGACCGAGTAGGTGAACTCGTAGGTGGCACTGACGGTGCCGGTGCCGCCGGGGGTGCAGGTGGAGACGGTCACGACGAGCTTGGAGCCGTCGAGCGACGTCGCAGCATCCCTGGTGACGGCCTCCGGATCGGCGGCGCCAACCGCCAAGGCCCGAGCTCCCTCCCGCACGGCGTGCGTGAGGGTGACCTTGGCGTTGTAGCCCCGCCCGAACTCGATGATCCCGAAGAGGAGGAGGGCGAGGATCGGCAGGACCAGAGCAAACTCGACAGCTGCAGCTCCGCGTTCTCCCGCACGGGTCCGGTTCACCTCTCCTCCTTCTTCGGTCGTGACGGACGATGGACCACGGCCGCCGGGCCCGTCCGCCCGGCGGCCGGTGGAGCTACAGCGCGTCGACGACGGTCTGGAAGGCGTCCTTGATCTGGCCGCCCAGCACGCCCACGACGGCCACGATGACGGCGGCGATGAGGGCGACGATCAGGCCGTACTCGACCGCGGTCGCGCCGCGCTCGTTGCCGGCCAGCCGATCGGCGACAGCGAGCTGGATCTTGATGAAGAGAGCGAGCATCTGGCTCCTCCTTGTCGCTGCGGGCCAATCGAGGTGATCACCCGCGTCCCGCAGGGGACACCCTCAGGGGACCGCGTCCTCGCCCTGTGTGGCAGATCAACGCGTGGGTGCGACGAACCCCTCATCTTTGGGGGCTCCGGTTGGCCCCCCAGATCGGGCCGTATCCGCAGCCGGCGGGTGCCGACCCGCCGAGCGCGGCGGCTGCGCTCGGCTCAGGCCGCGATCGACGCGCTGGTGAGCCAGGTCATGGCCACCGAGGGCAGCGACGCCTCGCCGCCCACCAGCACGAACCGGCTGGGTGCGAGCGGGCGAGCCGTCAACCAGGCGAGCGTCCGGGAGAGATCGGTGACGTCGGCGCCGTCGACGAGCACGAGCACCGATCCCCGAGCAGCAGCGGCGGGCCCGGCCGTGAGGGCGTCGGGCCAGTTGGCCCCGGTGGCCAACCATGGCGTGGTGGCCTCGGCACCGGCGGCGATCGCAAGGTCGGCGATCCTCGTGGAGGTGGTGGAGCCGGCGTCGCCCGTCACTCGCGTCACGACGGCGCCCGAGCGGCGGATCTGGGCCAGCGCCTCGTCACGGAGCACACTGGGAGCCCCGATGGCGAGCACGTCGGTCACGCCGAGCCCGTCGAGTGCCCGCCGGGTGGCGTCCGGCACCGAGACGCCATCGGTCAGCAGGATCGGCCGAGCCTCGAGCGCGGCGAGCCCGGACGCAGCCGCGGCGTCGCGCCATGAGCTCGCATCGGTCACGATCGCCCGATCCGATCCGATGGCTCGTGCCACTGCGGCGGCGGTCTCGAACCGCGTCGCGCCGGCGAGGCGGGTGGTCGAGAGCCCCGAGATCCTCAGCTCACCGGCGACGGCGTCGGGGACCGCGCCCGATCCACCGACGATCCACGCCGTGTGCGCGCCGAGGCGCCGGATCTCGCCCATGACGATCGCCTCGAGCTGAGAGCCGGTGGTGAGCAGCACGGGTGCGTCGAGGTGGCCGGCCAGTGCGCTCGCCGTGAGGGCGTCGGCAGCGGCACCGCCGGTGGCCAGGACCACGTGGACCGAGGTGCGGCGGGCGGCTTGGGAGAGCGCGATCGCCGTCTCGATGCGCGTGGCGCCGGCGATGCGCGTGGTCGGCGTCCGCTCCTGCAGTCGCGCCTGCAGCGAGATCAGGAGGGCGGCCGCATCGACGCGCCCTGCCCTGGCCGAGCCGTCGAGCTGCTTCGATGACACCGCGAGCGCGGCGTGGATGTCGTCGGCGGTGGCGCTCGGATAGATGGCAAGGGCCAGTCCCACGATCCCCGCGACCGCCGGCGCCGCGATCGAGCTGCCGCACGACTCACCGAACCCCCCCGACACCTGCGTGGTGATGGCGCAGCCCGGCGCGGTGACGTCGGCCCACGGTCCCCGGTCCGACCACGAGTAGGGCTGGTCGCGGGAGTCGGTGGCGACGACGCCGATGGCGTCGACCGACGCCGCCGGGTAGGTGGCGGTGGTGCCGCTGCCGTTCCCGGCGGCGGCGACGACGACGACGCCTCGGGCCCGGGCGTAGGAGATGGCGGCGTCCAGGGGTGCATAGGCCGCCGCCATCACCAGGGAGAGGTTGATGACCGACGCACCGTTGTCGGCCGCCCACCGCACCGCCTCGGCCACGGTGTCGGCGCTGCCGCTGGCGCGGCCGTCGAGGACCCGGACGGGGAGGATGCGGCACGTCCAGCAGTAGCCGGCAACGCCGATGCCGTTGTTCCCGCGCGCCGCGATCACACCGGCGACGGCCGTGCCGTGCCCATTGGGGTCGCCGGCGCCTTCGTCGTTGATGAAGCTCTTGGTCGGCAGGACGGCGCCCGCGAGATCTGCGTTCGACGCGTCGACCCCGGTGTCGAGCACGGCGATGATCGGCGACCGGAGGGCCGGCGCCCACGCCCACGCTTCGGCCGCACCGACCAGCTGCGGACCCCATTGACGGCCATACAGCGGATCGTTCGCCGGCTGTGCTGACGCAACCACGGCAAAGGGATCGAACGCGACGAGAAGAGCGGAGAGTGACAGGGCAGCGAGGACCGAGCGCAGCGATCGCGTCCATCTGGGTGCCGCGCTGCGCATAGCTCTCTCTTCGGGCCGGGGCGGGCGTGCCTTGACAAGGGGTCGAGCAGTTGTGCGGCACACCATACGCAGCGGGGCGTGATCGAAGGGGTCACGGCACCCCTCAGGTGAAGGGGCGCAAACGCGCTCGTTGCTCGTCCGTTGTGATCCCCGGATGTGTCTGCGACACGCGGCCGCGTCGGCGGACGCTCAGGCCATGAGGAACATCACGAGGAATCGCAACCACCGAACCGCACAGCACTTCGTCGCCGCGGGCATGGGCTTTCTCCTGGCCGGCGGGTCGCTGATCGGCTTCGCAACCATGACCAGCGCCGCATCGGTGACGCCCACGTACTACGAGGGCAATCGGTCGTGCGGCGCGCTCGGCTACGACGACGAGTTCAAGATCGACGGCGCTCCGAGCGATGGCAGCTACGCGCTGAACGTCGACGGAACCCCCGGGACCCTGACGATCGCCGGCGCCACCGCCACCCAGTTCGACTTCACCAGCACGATCCTTGTCAGTGGCGTGTTCGTGAAGGCGGCCGACGGTGGCTATCTCTACGACTATCTGCCGGGCGGCACCCTCGCCGACACCGATGTCTACTCCCCGAACACCCAGGGCAACACGAGCGACAACCAGGCTGAGATCAGCCACGTGTCGTTCTGCTTCGGCGGGGGCGAGACCACCACGACGACGGAGTCGACGACCACGACGACGGAGTCGACGACCACGACGACTGAGTCGACGACCACGACGACTGCGCCGACAACCACGACGACTGCGCCGCCGGTCACCTTCCCGCCGATCACCTTCCCGCCGGTCACCGGCGTGACGGTTCCCCCGACCACAGTGGCGCCGACGACAACCGTCCCGGACACCACGACCACCGAGGTCCCACCGGTCACCGGCGTGACGGTTCCGCCGAGCGAGCCCGCAGTGGCCCCGACCACGGCTCCGCCGGTCATCGGTGTCACCGAGCTGGCCTTCACCGGTGATCACACGTCCGAGCTGCTGGTCCTCGGTCTGATCCTGGTCGGCCTCGGAGCGCTCTTCCTGGTGGGCGGCGTGCGCCGGACCCAGGTGGAGCGGGTCTCCTAGTTTGCAGACCACCACCACTCCGACCGTTCGGGTCGCCGCGATGCGGCGACCCGAACGTCGCGTCTGGCGGCGGTCTCTTGCGTGGCTGGGCGGCACCGCTCTCGTCGCCGGCCTGCTTGTCCTCCTGTTCGCGGCCTACCAGGTGTGGGGGACCGGACTCCAGGAGCGGATGGCGCAGGCCGAGCTCCGGAGTGAGTACGAGCAGGCGACGATCAGCGCAACGACCGTGCCGCCCGTCGGCGAGGCGCGGACCCTCCCAACGATCGCGCCGGCGACGACGACCACCGTCGCGCCGCCGGCACTCGGCGACCCGGTCGGCGTGCTGCGGATCCCGCGCCTCGGGCTCGACAAGGTCGTCGTGCACGGCGCCGGGACCGCCGAGCTGCAGCAGGGGCCCGGGCACTACCCGAGCACCCCGCTGCCCGGTCGAGCGGGGAACGTCGCCATCGCCGGGCACCGCACCACCTACGGCGCGCCGTTCCGCCACCTGGACGACCTGACGGCCGGCGACGAGATCATCCTCGCCACGCTCGACGGCGAGCTGCGCTACCTCGTCAGCGACACGGTGATCGTGTCACCGGATGCCGTCGAGGTGCTGGCCCCGGCAGGAGACGACCGGCTCACGCTCACCACGTGTGACCCGCCCGGCTCGGCGCGCCGCCGCATGGTCGTCACTGCCCTTCTCGACGGCGAGTCCCTGACGGAGCCGGTCGCACCGGTCGAACCGGTGGGCTCCTCGGCACCGCCCCGCCAGATCACCCGGTTCGACCGGCCCGATCCGCCGCCGGCAACGGCGACGTTCCCGGCCGCGACGGTCTTCGAAGACGTCGATGGGTCCCCCCTCGCCTGGCCCGTCGTGTGGCCTGCTCTCCTTGCCGCGCTGCTGGCCGCAGGAGTGTGGATCGCCATGCGCTCGACCCACCGCTGGTGGCTGGTTGTGCCCGGCGCCGCGCCCGTTGCCGTCGCCCTCCTGCTGTTCTTCGAGCGGCTCTCGGCCGCGCTCCCGACGCAGGGTTGACGGTCAGCTGGCGCGAGACTGCAGGATCCCGCGGCGCCGGGCCACCGCCACTGCCTCCAGCTGGGAGTGGGCGCCGAGCTTCGTGAGCACGTTGCGGATGTAGCCGCGACACGTCTGGGTGCCGATGTGGAGCTGTTGCGCGATCAGCCGGGAGTCGAGCCCGGTGGCGAGCAGGGCGAGGATCTCCCGCTCCCGGTCGGTCAGCCGCATGCGGCGCTCGGCGTTGACGACGGGGTCAACGGTGTCCCGCAGGGTGTCGATGGCGCGCTGGTCGAGCGCAAGCGGTCGATCGGACGGCGCCCGCACCGTCCGGGCCACCTCATCCATCGGTGTGTCCTTCGACAGGTAGGCGTCGGCACCGGCGGCGATGGCCCGAGCGGTGCCGTCCAGGCTGGCGAAGGCGGTGAGCACCACCACCCGCACATCGGGGCGGAGCCGCTTGATCTGGCGGGTGCCTTCGATTCCGTCTACGCGAGGGAGGTCGACGTCCATGACGACGACGTCGACCGGCTCGCTCGCCACGATCTGCAGAGCGGTGTCGATGTCGGGGGCGGTGGCCACGACGGCGAGACCGCGCTCGGCGTTGAGGGCGATGGACAGCGCCTCGACGAACGCTCGCTGGTCATCGACGCACAGGATCCTGAGGTCGGTGCTCATGCTGGCTCCCTCGGTACGACGACCTCGAAGCGCGACCCGGTCGGGTCGGCGGGCGCATAGGTGAGCGTGGCGCCGAAGCTCTCGGCCAGGCGACGGCTGACCGCCAGCCCGAGCCCGAGACCGTTGGAGTTGGTGCCTCGACGTCGGGTGAAGGGCTCGAACAGCGACGGCACCATCTCGGGCGCCACTCCCGGCCCGTCGTCGGTCACCGCGATCGTCACCCGATCGCGGTCGGCGGCGAGCTCGACGACGATCGTCGGACCTCCGTGCTGCCACGCGTTCACGAAGAGTCCGTGCAGGATCCGGTCGAGCGCGGTCGCGTCGGCATGGACGACGACGTCGTCCTGGGGCACGTCGACCACCACCCGGGCAGCCAGATCGGGCGGCAAGGTCGCCACGAGCTGCTCGAGCAGTGGACGCACGGCCACCGGGGCGGTGGCCGACGGATCCAGGTTGCTCTCGAGCTCGGTGAGCTCCAACAGGCTGCCGGTGAGCGCCCGGAGGTGATCGAGCGTGGCGCCCGCGGTCGCGAGCAGCTGCTGCCGGTCGTCCGCACCGAGTCGGTCACCCCTTTCGATCAAGGTGGTGAGAGCCAGGCTCAGGGTGCCCACGGGCGTGCGCAGCTCGTGAGCGGCGCGACCGAGGAACGCCGTCCTGGCCTGCTCCAGCACGGCGAGGTGGGCCCCGAACCGGTGACGCTCGACCGCGTGACCCACCTGGGCGCCCACGTGATGGAGGGCGGAGAGCACGACGTCATCGACGTGGTGCACGCCGGCGGCGAAGAGCTCGACCACGCCGGAGACACCCGAGCTGACGTGGATCGGGAATCCGATCCACGTCCGGCTCGCTCGATCGGCGTCGTCGCGACCGCGAGCGAACCCGGGATGAGCGACGATGTCGGGCACGACCATCGGCCGACCTGATGCAGCGACGGTGCCCGGCAGTGGCTCGCCGACCGACGGCCGGAACGCTTCGGTTCGGGACCGCAGCCGGGTGAGCCGGGGATGAGCGGCGTCGTCGAGGTGGACGGCGCGCAGATCGAGGGACTGGTCGGGGGCGATCAGGTACGCGGAACCGAGCGGCGTGCCCAGGTGACGACACACGGTCCTGACCGCGCCGAGCAGGGCTCCATCGGCGTCGTCTGAGGCATCGACGGCGTCGGCGGTGCGGTCGAGGAGGTCGACGAGCAGGCGGCCGTCGAAGCCGCCATCGCTCGCTCCGGCGATCATCTGGTCGTCCGTCGCCGCATCGATGCCTCCTTCGACGACCGTACGCCCGGGTTGCCGGGGCCAACACCCCAAGTTGTGGGGGCCATTCGGAGGGTCGTTCGGGACGAATGACCCTGACGCCAACCCTTTGCATCTGGGTTTGATGGGCACGTGGTCCGCGATGCACCGTCCGACTGCGGCCCGGCGCGCGACCGTGAGAGGTCACGTCGTCCGAGGCCAGCCGTGATCGCCGTGACGCCCTCCTTGGAGGTGGTCTCGGCCAACACCGCTCTGGTGCAGCTGCTCGGGTACGAGAACCAGCATGAGCTCCTCGGCCGCTCCCTGGAGGAGATCACCCACCCTGATGACATCGGCGTCGGTCAGGATCTGATCCACCGGGCCTTCGAGGGCTTGCTCGGTCGCTACGGGCTCGAGAAGCGCTATCTGCGCCGCGACGGCACCGCGGTCCTCGTTCGGGTCGATGTCGTCATCGAGGACGATCCCCGTCTCGGTCGGATCGCGGTCGGGACCATCCGTCCCCTGTCGGAGCCGGTGGGGTTGCCGGCTGACGCCACTGAGGCGGTCGCTCGCCACGTCCGCGAGGAGCAGCGGATCCTCGGTCTCCTCCACGACGCGGGGCGGGCCATCGTGGAGGCGGATGAGGTCGAGGAGCTGCTCGAGCGGGTGCTGCGCGCCCTGTGCGAAGGGACAGGCAGCGACCTTGCGCTCGCCCACCTCCTCGGTCGCGACGGCACCCCGGTGACCAGGGCAGAGGTCCAGGTCGGTTCGGCGCCGTGCGCCGCCGCGGCAGAGCGACGTTCCTTCGGACACCGAACGGGTGTGCGCGTGCGGCGGGTGCAGCGCGCCCATGGCGTCGTCGTCCACGGTGCCGGCGGACGGCCCGTCGTGCGCGCCGACTGCGCGCCATGCCTGCGGGTCTGGATCGGGATACCCATCCGCTCGGGGGCGGAGGTGACGGGCGTCGTCGAGCTCCTGGCGGCCACGGCGATCACAGTGGGCGACGACCTGCGGGCCGCCCTCGCCGACACCGGCGATCACCTCGGTCGGGCCCTGGAGCGACTCGAGCTGGAGGGCCGATCGGAGCGCGTCGACGGGGAGACATCGGCGTTCGCAGCCACAGCTGTCCACGAGCTCCGCAGCCCGCTGGCCGCCGTCGGTGTGGCGCTCTCGGCGCTCTCGAGGCGGAGTGATCGGCTCGGTGAGCAGAACCGTGACGCCCTGTTCGCCACCGCTGACCGGTCGATGGTGCAGCTGCGCGGGATCGTGGCCAACCTGGCTGGTCTGGCCGGGGTCGACGGCGCCGGTCCCCAGGTCGTGCTGGAGCATCTCGACCTCGCCCCGGTGGTCCATCTCGCGGTTGGCAACCTCGCGATCGGCGACCGCGATCGTCCCGTCCAGGTCGACATCCCTGATCGGCTGTTCGTGCGTGCCGATCCCGTGGCCTTGACCGAGATCGTCGACAACCTCGTCACCAACGCCGTCCGCCACGGGGGGCCCGACATCGTCATCGCCGCCCGCGCCGACGGCCACGGTCAGGTCTGGATGGAAGTGACCGACGACGGCGACGGGGTTCCACCAGCCATCGGCGAGCGGGCGTTCGAGCCCTTCGTCCGCGGCGGGAGCCGATCCGGTGGGTTGGGTATCGGGCTCGCCCTCAGCCGGCGTCTCGCCGAGGCGATGAACGGCACGCTCACCTACGAGCCCGTCGATCCGCACGGTTCGGCGTTCAGGCTCATGCTCCCGGAGGCATGAAGTGACGACAACCGCCCCGCCGATCCGAGTGCTCTGCATCGAGGACCAGCGGTCGTTCAACGAGGCCATGAAGATCGCCCTCAGCGTCGAAGACGACATCGAGTGCGTGGCCAGTGTCGAGACCGTCGCCGAGGGGCTCGCGCTCCTGGACCAAGACGGGGCCGACGTGGTGCTCATGGACATCGACCTCCCCGATGTCGACGGCATCGAGGGGACCCGCCGGGTCAAGGCGCTGCGTCCCGAGACGTCGGTCGTGGTGCTGACCGGTCTCGCGGACCTCGACATGTTCGTGCGGGCCGTCGCAGCGGGCGCCGACGGCTTCCTTGCCAAGGACACGCCGTTCGAGTCCATCCTCGCTGCCATCCGGCACCGGTCGGCCGATGGGATGCAGATCGACGACCACACGATCAGCTCGCTGCGAACGCGCGTCCAGAACGAGGGCGCGCTCGAGGGGAGGGCGTGGGCGCCCGAGCTCACGGATCGGGAGCGTGAGGTGCTCGCCCTGCTCGGGGCCGGGCTCGATCCGCAGACGATCGCCCGGCAGCTGGGCATCCGCATCCACACCTGCCGCGGGTATGTGCGCAACGTTCTGATGAAGCTCGGCGCTCACTCCCAGCTCGAGGCCGTGGCCGTCGCCCGTCAGGCGGGGCTGCTCGAAGGCTTCTGACGACGATCGATCAGCTCGCGTGCCCGACTGACCGATCGATGGCCGCCACCTGGCTGCGCCCGCCCCCGCTGCGCTTGGCGACGTACATGGCGGCGTCCGCGTCCCGCAGGACGTCATCGACGTCGCGAGGGACCCTCACCAGGACGATCCCGATGCTCGCAGTGACGTCACGCAGCGCGGCGTGGACGCGGTCAGCGAGCGCCAACGCCGCCTCGGTGTCAGGGAGCGCCTCGGCAACGACCACGAACTCGTCGCCGCCCAGGCGACCAACGGTGTCGCCAGGACGCACTGCAACGAGGAGGCGTTCGGCCACCACCTTCAGCTGGGCGTCACCGGCGGCGTGTCCATCACGGTCGTTCACCTCCTTGAACCGGTCGAGGTCGATGTAGAGCACCGCCGTGGCGCCCGGGCCGCGCGTGTTTCGGTCGATGGCGTGGCCGATGCGGTCGAGGGTCAGGCGCCGATTGGGCAGGCCGGTCAGAGGATCGTGCATCGCCATGTGCGAGAGCGCGCCCTCCAGCCGCCGCTGCTCGGTGACGTCGTGGAACACGACCACGGCCCCGAGCGCGGCACCATCTGCGTCCCGCAGGGGCTGACCGCGGACGACGCAACGACGCACGGCGCCGGTGGCATCGACGACGCCGACTTCGGCGTCGTCCACACGCTCGCCGGCCAGGGCCCGCGCGAGGGGGACCTCCGACGTCGTCAGGTATGTCCCGGTCTCCATGTCGACGAGCTGGTAGGCGGTCGCCCACTCCTGCGACGGGAGTCTGGGGTCGGCGGGCCGGCCGTGAAGCACCTCCGCGGCAGCGTTGACGATCCGGAGGTGGCCGCCGGCGTCACAGGCAACGATGGCCGCATCCACGCTGTCGAGCACGGCATCGAGAAACCGCTGCTGCTGGGACAGCGCTGAGCTCAGCGCTGTCCGCTCCACCGCAAAGCGGATCGTGCGCTGGAGCACCTCCTGGGTGGCGTGGCCGGCGGAGACCACGTCCGCCGCCCCGGCCGCGAGCGTGGCGAGCTCGCCCGCTTCGGTCGCCTTCCCTCCGATGGCGACGATCGGAACGCCGGAGGCGATGGCACTCGCCGCCCTGACCGCCTCGTTGCGCCGTGCGCCGGGTGCATCGAGATCGAGGACGATGCAGTCGATCGGGCCGACCATCAGGCCGGGGAGGTCGTCGACGGATGCGACGGCGTGAACGTCGAATCCCGCGGCGAGCAAGCGGGAGGGCATGCTCGGGTCGTGGCCGCTCACGAAGGCGACGCGAGGGTTGGTGATCGTCGGCGCCGGCGGGGGATCGTCGTCGCTCAGCGCCCCGGGCGGGGCGCTCTCGTTCAGCTCGTCGAGCCGGTCTTCGGCGATCGCCTCTGCCATCTGGCACAGCGCCGTGAACGTCGTGGGCTTGGTGACGTAGGCGACCGCGCCGAGCTCGGCCGCCAAGGCGCGGTCGCGGCTCGAGACCGATGCGGACAGGACGACCACCGTCGGCTTCCCGCCCTCGGGCAGCTTGCCGATGGCCCGCAGCACCTCGCGCCCGTCCGTTC
This sequence comes from Acidimicrobiales bacterium, assembly GCA_035540955.1. GTDB lineage: Bacteria > Actinomycetota > Acidimicrobiia > Acidimicrobiales > CADCSY01 > DATLFP01. The sequence continues at coordinate 7,708 of DATLFP010000125.1, read as the reverse complement.
CCGGCATGTTGAGATCGAGCAGGACGATGGCGGGCGCGTCGGGCTCCTCGAGCCTGGCCACTGCCGTGCCGCCGTCGGGTGCGACCTCGATCCGGAACTCGGGCGCAACCTCGAGGAATGCCTCACGAGTGAGCGCCGCCCACGCGCTGTCGTCCTCCACCAGCAGGAGCTGGTTGCGTAGCTGGGTGATCGTCACGCGTGAGCCACCTCCCGGTGGTGAAGAAGCTGATCAGCACCGGCGGCGCCGGTGCCGTTGAGCGTGACGCGGAACGTCGATCCGATGCCCGGGAGGGACTCGACGCTGATCACGCCTCCGTGCAGGTCGACGATCCGGCGGCACACGGCCAGGCCGATCCCGCTCCCCTCGAAGCGGTCGGTGGGATGGAGACGGCGGAACATCCCGAAGATCCGATCCTGGTGCTCCGGGGGGATGCCGATCCCGTCGTCGCTCACCGCGATCGTCCAGCGGTCGGTGGCCGGATCGGGCTCGGCGGCGATCTCGACGCGGGGCAAGTGGCCGGGTTCGTGGAAGCGCACGGCGTTGCCGATGAGGTTCTGCATGAGCTGGACGAGCTGCGAGCGGTCCCCCCACACCGTCGGGAGCGGCCCGACGTCGATGGTCGCGCCCGCGTCGTTGATCGCCGTCGCCAGGTTCGCCATGGCGGTTGTGACGACGTCGTCGAGAGCGACGGGGCCAAGCCGGCTGCCATCGGCGCGCAGGCGCGAGAGCTCGAGAAACCCCTCGATCAGCTGCCGCAACCGTTCGACGCCGGCACTGATCGCCCCCAGGTGATCGATGAGCGCCCGATCGACCGGTCGGCCGAGCGCGTAGCGGTGGGTGATGAGCCCGACGTAGCCACCGACCACCCGCAGTGGCTCGGAGAGGTCGTGGGAGACGATGGTGGCGAACTCCTCGAGCTCGCGGTTCGATCGCTCGAGCTCGGCTGCGTACGCGGCGAGCGCGGCCTGGCTCCTGACCTCGTCGGACACGTCGCGGATGATGTAGGACGCACCGCCGGGCAGGCCGCTGACTCCGGGAAGCGGTGAGACCATCACCGACACGTCGATCGGCTCTCCGTCCGCACGATGATGACGGGCGGTGCGCTGGTGGATGCGGTCGCCGGTGCCCTCGGTGGCCGGCACCTCGACGGGTCCGTCCGGCTCGACGGGGAGCAGTCGCGCCAGCGGACGGCCGATCACCTCGGGTGCTGACCAGCCGTAGAGCCGAGCCGCTCCGGCGTTCCAGGAGGTGACGGTCCCGTCGGCAGCTGCGGTCACGATGGCGTCGTCGGTCGTCGCCACGATCGACGACAGCAGGGCTCGGTCCGCCTCCTCGCGCTGCTGGGCGCTCCGCAGTCGCTCCTCCGACGCCGTCAGCGAGCGCCCGGCGGTCTGGGCGGCGTCCGTCCACCGGCGATTGCCCCGGGCCAGGAGGGCCACGAGCCCGACCAGGACCGTCGTGAGCATCAGGCCCAGGGCGAACGCCGGCACGGAGCGGTCGGCGACGTCAGCCGCGAAGCCCGACATCGCCCTCACCTCCAGCCACCAGGTGCGGTCGAGCGCCTCGATCGCGAGCCGGGATGCCGGCACGGCACCATCACCTGCCGGCTGCCCGGCGAGGAGGTCACCACGGCTGCCATCGTCGAGGGCCAGCTCGATGCCGGGTGGAACCCGCACCTGGTCGAGCAGGTCCTGCGCGCGGAACGGGACGTTGACCCATCCCACGATCGAGGCGCGGCGGTCGGCCGGACTCGTCGGCTGGGCGCCGGGCTCGAAGACGGGCGCGTAGATCACGAACCCCGCGGGCTGCGAGTCGGGCGCCAGAGAACGATCGACGGCGAGCACGACGCGCGCCGTGAGGGCAGCGCCACCGGACGACGCCGCTCGGTCGATGGCCTCGGAGGGCGGTGCCTCGCTGCGAAGATCGAATCCCCACGACCCTCGCAGCTGCTCGGCCGGCTCGTTGTAGAGGATGACGGCCAGCTCGTCGCGTGCTCCGGCATCGGGCTGCGGGAATCCGGGTGCACCGTCGCGCCGGGCTGCGTCGACGAATGCAGCGAGATCGGCGGTGGCCACCCGACGCACGTAGCCCACGCCGAGCAGCGTCGAGTAGTGGGCCCGCAGGCGGCTGGCATACCGCCGGAACGCGGCGCGGTCGAGGTACGGGTCGACCGACAGCGCTGCCGCGGTTGCCTCGGTCGCACCGATCTGCACGTCGACCAGGTCCTGAAGCTGGTTCTTGACGTCGTTGCTGACGAGGGCGAGCCGCTCGTTGACGTCACGGGCGTGCCAGTGCCGTTCGAAGGTGTACGCGAGGACGGAGCCGGCCACCCCGGCAACGAGGACGGCGGTGAGCGCGATGGCCCCTACCGGCCGAGCCCACGAAGGACCACTCGCTGACGCCGGAGGCGCCGAGACGGTCTCGGGTGGTGCCGACCGAGAGGCGGCGGTCATGCTGCTGCAGCGGCCGCGGTTGGAAGGGTGAGGACGTAGCCGGCGCCTTCGAGCCCGTCGCGGTCATCGACGAGGTCGCCACCGACGGCGCGTGCCAGGCGGTGGGCAAGGGTGAGGTCGAGGCCGAAGCCCGGCGTCGAGTGACCGGCGTGGATCACCGAGACCGAGGCGACTTGAGCATCGGACGAGACCGTGACCCGGACGCTGGGGCCGCCACGGCGGGCGGCGTCCAGCAGGAGGATCGTCAAGATCTCGCCCACCACGGCCGGGTCAGCGAGTGCGACGGCTTCCTCGTCGGCGTCGATGGTGATCACCGGGGGCGGGGCGTCGAGCGCAGCCACCGCCGCCCGCGTGGCGGCCGCCAGGGTCACCGGCAGGGCGTTCGGCCTTCGGCGGCCGTTCGCGAGGTCGTCCACGTCGACGAGCCAGGCGATGAGCTGTCGGACGCGGCCGAGCGACTGCTCGAGGGTGGCGGCGAGATCGTCGCGCTCGGCTGGGCTCAGCCGTTCGTAGCGGGCCAGGAGCGTCGTCGCGGAGACTCCCAAGGTGGCGAGCGGACCGCGCAGGTCGTGGGCGGCGCGCGCGATGAAGGCAGTCTGCGAGTCCTCGAGCGCGAGCCGGGCTTGCGCGAGGGCGTCACGCTCGAATGACCGGCCGAGATGGATCCCGACCTCGGCAAGGGTCTCGACCAGGCCCGCCGCAGGGTGCAGCCGGGCGCCGACGATCTCGAGAACGCCGTGGAACGCGTTCGCCGCCTGCACCGGGACCCCGATCCAGGGGAGGTGGCAAGTGTCGACGATGACCCGGCGTTGGTCGGCGACCTGCTGCAGGAGCTCAGGACATGAGGTCGTGCGGGATCCCGAGGGTGCCCACGAGGCCCGCTCGACGAGGTCCGGGCCATCAGGAACAGCAAGGGCCACGCGCTGGGCACCGAGCCGTTCGGCCACGGCGCGCAACGTCGCATCGATGGCCGTGTGGAGGTCGGGCGCACGCTCGACGACGAGGCTCGCCGTGCGTAGGAGATCCAGCTGGGCGCGGGCATCGAGAGAACGCCAACCACCAGCACCGGACCGCGGTGACCCCACACCTCGACGGTATGAGCGAGGAGCGATCGCCCACACCCCCAATCTGAGGGGTCATCGCGACCCGACGTTCCGGAGGTGCTCGACGAACCCGGCGTGCTGGGTCGAGGCGTTCAGCCCTGACGGGTTGGGCATGACGTACACCGGCGCGCCGCCGAGCGTTCGATCCTGCCAGCCGAGTGCGGCCTTGCGATCGACGAGCCGCCGCCACCCGCCGACGCCGAGGACGCACACCGCGGCCGGCTGCAGCCAGGCGCTCAGCTCGCCGACGCGATCGAGGCCGGCCTGGAGCTCCTCGGCGGTGAGCTCGTCGGCGGCGACCGTCGCCCGCTTCACGAGGTCGGTGAACCCCACGCCGTCGTGTTGCACGGCGTGCCACGAGTCGCGATCGCGGGTGACGAGCCCGGCCTCGATCGCTGCCGGCCAGAACCGGTTGCCGGGTCGGGCGAAGGGCACGCCGCGGTCGGCCGCGTAGAGGCTTGGGTTGTAGCCGCACACCAGGACCCGAAGCCCGGGCCGGACGAGGTCGGGCAGCGTGCGGGCCCGGGTGGCCACGACCTCGACGTGGCGTCCGGCGACCGCGACGTCGTCGACGGTGAACCCTGCGCCGTCGACCACGGCTCGCAGCCGGTCCGGCGCCCACCACGAGAACAGCCGGCCGGGGAAGTCGTCGTCGCTCTCGGTCACCGCCGAGCCCTCACCGGTGAACACCCCGATGCGCACCGGCGCGCCGACCCGCAGGGCGCGCTGGAGGTCGGCGAGGGCGAGCGGCAGCGCCTCGTGGGCGACGTGCTGGTAGGTCTTCGACGCCCACGCCCCGCCGAGGGCCCGGTCGGCGAAGGGGAGGGCGGTGAAGTCGGCCTGCACCGCTGTAGCGCCGGGGTGGCGGAGGCGGAGCGTGCGAACCATCGCGTGCGATGCGTCGAGGGAGACGAGCGGCGAGCCGAGCAGATCCGTGTAGTGGCCGGGGCCGCAGCCCACGTCGATCCGCCACCCGCTCGCGGCCGCCGCGAGCTGTTCTGCCCGCTCGGGCTCGTAGACGTTGCGCCGGTCGACGTAGCGCTGCGCGGCGGCGTCTCCTTCGTATGCGTCCACGGTCGAACGGTCCATCACGCGAGCCCCTTCTAGTCTCGCTCTCGTGGACGCCTGCGCGAGGTGTGGCGACGGGATCCAGGTCGTCGAGATCCGTCCCGCCCGCGGCAGGGGACCAGCGACGATGGTGGGGAGGTGCCGGACGTGCGGCGCGGGCTATCGGAGAACCGGCACCGTCGCCTGGGCGAGGGATCGCGACGGCGAGGCGGAGGATGCCGTCGACTCCTGACCCCGCGTCAGATGCGCAGGACCTCGGGCTCGGGGGCCTGACCCGCTCGGCTAAGAGTATTAGCCTATAGGCTATCTACCTAAGCCGGAGGCCATCGTGACCGCATTGTCCACTCACCCTTCGATCGAGACCCACGGCCGCGCTTCGCGCCCGCTCGCCATCGCCGGCATCGCCTATGTCTCGGCATGGGCGATCGGCCTGGCAGTGCAGCCGTCGGGTCCGGCACTCGATGCATCAGGCCACGAGCTGGCGCGTCACTACGCCGACAACGGCACGAGCGCGGCGGTGCAATCGATCCTCGTCCATGGGATCGCCGCAGTCGCGCTGTTCGCCGTCACCGCGGGCGTCGCCCGAGCCGGCGTTGCCGTGGCGCCGCGGGCTGCACGGCTCATTCGATGGGCCGGCGCGTCTGCCGCCGTGCTCTCGGCTGTTCAGATGGCCGCTGGCCTGCTCGCGGGTGCCACCGTCGATGCGGACGACACGGACCGAGCGGCGAACCTGTTCGAGGTCGTGAGCCGCGTCGATGGCCTCAAGATGCTCGCGCTCGCCGTGATGGCCGCCGCCGGCGTCGCACTTGCTCGCCGCGCCGTTCTGCCCCACTGGCTCGCACGCGTCGGCTACGTGCTCGTCGTGGCCCTCGTTCCTGCAGCCGTCGGTTACCTGTCCATGAGCACAACCCTCGCACCGGCAGCGGCGCCTGCGCTGCTCCTGCTCCTCGTGTGGGTGTGTGGCGCCGGCGTCACCGCCAGCCGCCGCTGAGGAAGGTCGATGCCTCGCGCAGGGCTCAATCGGGAGCGGGTCGTGCACGCTGCGGGCGCGATCGCCGATGAGCTTGGGCTCGAACGTCTGACCATGGCGGCGGTGGCCGAGCACTTCGGTGTCGCGCTGCCAAGCCTGTACAAGCACGTGGGTGGCCTTGATGATCTGCGCCGAGAGCTCCGCATCCTCGGGCTCCGACAGCTGGCGGCCGAGCTCTCACAGGCGAGCGTCGGCAAGGCCCGCGGCGACGCCCTGGCCGGCATCGCAGACAGCTACCGCGCCTACGCCCATCGCCATCCCGGGGTCTACGCCGGCACCGCGCGAGCACCGGAGCCTGACGACCAGGACCACACCCGAGCGGCGGCCGAGCTGCTGCAGATCGTGTTCTCCGTGCTCGCGGGCTACGGCATCGAAGGCGACGACGCCATCGACGCAACCCGCTTCCTCCATGCTGCGCTCCACGGCTACGTCAGTCTGGAAGACGGAGGCAGCTTCAAGATGGCCCGCAACGTCGATCACAGCTTCCAGCGGCTCATCGACGCCCTCGATGTGGCCTTCGCCAACTGGGCCGCAGACGCCGCGGTCACGCCAGGGCATTGAGGGCGACGAGCGCCGCCGCGGTCGCCTCCTTGTGATCCTTCTGCCACGGGCGCCCGATCGTCTTGCCCAACGCGGCGAGCGACGACTCGAGCGGGACGCCGAGCAGGCGAGACGCGTCGTCGAAGAGCCGTCCGGTCGCGGGGATGGTCGTCACCGGAAGCCCGGCGCTGGTCGCTCCTCGGATGACCGCTTGCTCGTACAGATCCCGCTCGGACGCGTGCAGCAGGGCGTGGGACGCGAGTCTCCCAGGAAGCTCAGTCGGGAGCCGGCGGTTCCCGCCGACGACGCCGACCGCGGTGACCGGGCCGAGGGAGGAGACGAACCCGCGGATCGCCATCGCGGCGGCTGCGGTCGCGGTCTCCTCGACCGACTCGATCAGGGCCGGCGCCTCGTCGAGGGGGACCGCAAGGGCGGCGTGGTACGGCTCACGGAGTGACGCGTCGTGGAGCAGCGTGACCTGCTCTCGGCTGAGGATGACGGGAGACGCTGGGGAGCCACCGACGGCGACGACCACCGCCGACCACGAGTGGACCCGCCACCCGAGACCGATCGTCTGCTCTTCCATCGGGGTCAACGTAACCCGCCCTCGGATGTGACCTGCAGCTCGTCTGTGCCGAGGCCCTCACCGCATCTCGCTCGCGAAGGCCCGAACGGCGTCGAGGTCGAGGATCGTGATCGTCCGCCGCCCGGTGCGTACCATGTCGCGCGAGCGCAGGCTGGTGAGGGCCCGCGCGACGGAGTCCCTCGACGCGCCGATCATGGTGCTCATCTCGTCCTGCGACAGTGAGATGCCGAGCACGACGCCCTCGGACGTCACTTCTGACTTCCGACCTGCGAGGTCGACGAGCAGAGACGCCACGCGGTGGGCGGTGTCGAAGAGGGCCGCCTCCAGCCGACTCCGTTCGGCTCGGTCGAACCGCGCGATGAGCTGCCGGAGCTGTTCGAGGGCGGCGCCTGGGTGGTCGTGCAGGTACTCGAGGAACTGATCGGAGGGGACAGCTGCGGTGCGAGTGTCCTCGAGGGCGATCACGGTCGCCCAGTGACGAGCGCCGGTTCCCTCGAACGCCTCGAAGTGGCCGAAGGCTTCGTCAGGCCCAAGGAGCGCGACCAGGACCTCGCGACCTGATGGAGTCGTCTGAACCACCTTGACCCACCCCTCGAGTATGAGGTGGATCGTGGAGACGACGTCGCCCTGCAACATCAGCGTGCTGCCCTTCCGGTACCGACGCTCCTGACCGAGCGCGGCGAAGGGTGACGCGTCGGGATCGTGGGCCACGGTCGCGGAGCCTAGGTGTGCGACTCTGTCGGAAGTTCGACACACCGGACGATGCGGATGCGATGGAACCGATCGGGCGGAACGTGGATCGTCGGAGTTGTCAGAGATGACGGTCCGACACCAACCTGGAGGTCACGATGACCGCGTTCACGATCCGTCCCGTCCGTCTGCTTGCGTCACTGGCGGTTGCCGGCGTGCTCCTTGCCAGCGCCCACG
>DATLFP010000124.1:0-13181 GCA_035540955.1 Acidimicrobiales bacterium | reverse complement strand
GGCGGGTCGGAGGGGCGGGGGTGGGACCAGGGCGTCGCCCGCCTGCTCGACGACGCCCGGAACGAGAGCCTGGCGCAGGCGCGCGCCCGCGAGCGCTGGCTGCAGCGGCAGGCCGCCGAGGGCGCCACCTTCGTCGGCGCGCTCCTCGACCTCGCCGAGTCGGGTGTGGGCGTGCGCGTCACACTGCAGGGCGGGCGCCGCCACGACGGGCAGATCGCCGGTCTCGGCCCGGATGTCGCGGTCCTGATCGACCGCGGCGAGCACGTGGTCGTGCACCTCGCCGGCACCGTCTCCGTGCGCCCTCACCCCGCAGCTGCGGCCGCCATCGCGTCCGGTGACCGTCCGGCGGCGCTCGACCTCACCTTCGGTGAGGTGCTCGGGCGGATGGCCGCCGAGGAGCCCGAGGCGGCGCTCAGCCTGATCAGCGGCGAGGTCGTCGGCGGGTCGCTCGTCTCGGTGGGCCGCGACGTCGTGTCGGTCCGCGTGGCGCCCGGCGCCGGCGGGGTCGTCTACTGCCCGCTGCGGTCGGTGGCGTCGGTGCGCTTGCGCTCGGGGTAGAGGTGCTCGAGGTCGCCAGGTCGCACCCGCGCCGACTCGAGGAACGCCTCGACGTCGACGAGCTTGAGCCGGAGCACCCGGCCGAGCTTGTACGCGGGGATCTCTCCCTCGTTGATCAGCCGGTAGAGCGTTCGGGCGGTGATCCCCAGCTGCCGGGCGGCGTCCTGGGTGCCCAGCCAGATCGGGTCGGGCGGCGCGTCTGCCACGACCGGCAGCGTAGACCCCGAGGTCGGTTGATGCACTTTCGTTCCGTTTCCTGCCGATCTGGCCCACCGACGGTGCCGTGCCGGCCGCCGACAGGGAACCCGCCGGCGAGGGCGAAGTAACCGGCGATGACGGATCTGGCCACCGCGCCAGCGCCGACGGGCAACGGCCACCGGACCCGGGCCGTGACCCGGCGTCGGGGGCTGCCGGGCGGCCGAGCGGTCATCGGCGGGTTCCTCGTCGCCGCCAGCGCCACCGGCGTCTTCGCCGCCTGGAGCGCGTCGTCCGAGGGTCCGGCGACGAGCTATGCCGTGGTCGTCGGCGACGTGGCCGCCGGCGACCGGCTCGAGGCCGACGACCTCACGCTGGTCGCGCTCGATCTGCCCCCGGCCCAGCGCCGGCTGGCCTTCGCCGACACCGGCGCCCTCGTCGGCGCCGTGGCCCTGGCGCCGATGCGCGACGGCCAGCTGGTGCAGGTCAGCGACGTGGCCCGGCCCGTGGGCGCGCCCGAGCGGGCGCAGATCTCCCTGCGCCTCGACCCTGGCGCCGCCGTCGGCGGCGATCTGCGTCCCGGGGACACCGTCGACGTGATCGTGACCTACACGACCGGCGGCCAGCCGGTGACCTCCACGGTGAGCCGCGGGGCCCTCGTGGTGCGCGTGCTCGCCGGCGACCAGCGGGTCGGCGCGTCGGGGTCGGTCGTCCTCGTGCTGGCCGTGCTACCGGCCGAGCTCGAGCCGATCGCGAGCGCGAGCGCAGCCGGCCATGTGACCATCGCCCGCATGACCGGCGTCGCCGAATAGTCGATGGCCGACGATCGCTACGTCCTGCTCGGTCTCGGGCGACCGCGATCGGCATGGTTCAGCGAGGTGAGCCGGTGGGCGACGGCGGCCATCGTCCCGGCCGAGTTCGTGAAGTGCGTCTCGCCCGAAGAGGTGCGGGCGCGCTTGGCGTCAGGTCGGTCGTGGTCGGCGGCGTTGCTCGACGGGTCGCTCCCGGCCGTCGATCGCGATCTGCTCGCCGCTGCTCGCGACGCGGGCTGCGCGCCGATCGTCGTCGACGACCGCGAGACGACGCGCTGGCGCAGCATCGGCGCCGCCGCGGTCCTGCCTTCGGTCTTCGACCGCGGCACGCTGCTCGACGTCCTGGCGTCCGTGGCCCGATCGGTCGAGCACCCGGTCCACCTGCCCGACCTCGGCGGCACCGCGGGCGATGACGGCGCGTCGGCGCTCGTGGCGGCGGTGTGCGGTCCCGGCGGCACCGGGGCCTCGACCTGCGCGGCGGCGCTCGCGCAGGGGCTGGCCGCATCGGGCCGCGCCACCGTGCTCGCCGACCTCGCCCTGCACGCCGAGCAGGCGGTCCTCCACGACGTGCACGACATCGTGCCGGGCATCCAGGAGCTCGTGGAAGCACACCGGAACGGCACGCCGAGCGACGCCGAGGTCAAGGCGCTGACCTTCGAGATCGTGGAGCGGGGCTACGCCGTGCTGCTCGGCCTCCGCCGCGCCCGCCACTGGCCGACCTTGCGGCCGCGCGCCTTCGCGGCGGCCTTCGCCTCGCTCCGAGGGGCCTTCGACGCGCTCGTCTGTGACATCACCGCCGACTTCGAGGGCGAGGACGACGCCGGGTCGGCCGACGTGGAGGAGCGCAACGTCGCCGCTCGCACCGCCAGCGCGGAGGCCGACGTCGTCGTCGTGGTCGGCCGCCCGGGGGTGAAGGGTGTCCACGCGCTGATCCGGGTCATCGCCGACGTCGCCGGCGCCGGAACGCCCGCAGCGCGCGTGCTCCCCGTCTTCGTCGCCGCCCCACGGGCTCCGAGGGCGCGCGCGGAGATCACCTCGGCCGTCGCCGAGCTCGTTCGGCCGGCGCTCGGCGGGGCGCCGATGGCGTCGCCGCTCTTCCTCCCCGGTCGGTCGATCGAGCCCGCGCTCCGCGACGGCGTGCCGTTCCCGGGCGCGCTGACCTCCGCGCTGGCGTCGGGCGTCACCGCCGTCGCCGAACGCGCCGGCGCACGGGTGCGAGCCGCTCCCGAGCCCCGACTCGTCGCCCCCGGCGCACTCGGTGCGTTCTCCGACGGCGCGGAGGCGTAGCGTCGTACCGGTGAACGACTCGGAGCTGGGCAACATCGCCGACCGTCTCTTCCGCGCCTTCGAGAAGCACGACGCGAAGACGCTCCGGGAGCTGTGCGCACCACATGCTCGCTTCTGGTCGAGCGCGACCAAGCGCGAGTCCGACATCGAGGAGCTCATCGAAGCCCTACCGGGGATGAAGGCCGCCATCGGCAAGCACCGGTACGAAGAGGTTCGACGCATGGTGGCGCCTGACGGCTTCGTCGAGCAGCACCGCGTCCGCGCCACCCGGCCCGACGGCAAGGACGTCGACATCGAGGCGTGCGTGGTGGTGCGGGTCGACGAGGACGACCGGATCGTGCGCCTCGACGAGTACCTCTCCCACTGACCCGCTACTGCGCGGGTGACGGGACCAGCGCGAGCGGCTCGGCGAGCACCGCCTCCTCGGTGAACCGGCACAGCGTGTTGGCCAGCACCAGCTGGCGCAGCGAGCGGGCCGCCACGTCGAGAAGGGCCGGGCTGAACACGAGCACGGCCAGCGCCTGGGCCCGGGAGATCGCCACGTTGAGGCGGTTGAGCGACAGCAGGAAGTCGAGGCCCCGCGGCAGGTCGTCGGTCGACGAGGTGGCCATCGTGAAGATCACCACCGGCGCCTCCTGACCCTGGAACTTGTCGACGGTGCCGACGCGGGCGCCATCGGGCAGCGCGTCGGCCAGCCGGGCCACGTGGGCGTTGTAGGGGGCCACCACCAGGAGATCGTCGGTGGTCAGCGCCCGGGTCACGCCATCGCGACCGGTGAACGGGCGGCCGAGCAGGGCGTCGAAGCCCCTGCGCACGACGTCGACCTCCTCGGACGCCGTCACCCGGTTGCCGCGGTGCGCGACCGGCGCCCACCGCAGCCCGGTGCCGCCGACCCACGGCCCGTCGTGCACCCGCTGCCGCGCGCACGACGGCTCGGACACCAGCCGTCCGTCGTAGAACGACGCCGACACGAACCGGCACACGTCGGGGTGCATGCGCCAGGTGGTGCCGAGGAAGCGGCCACGATCCTCGGGAACCGTGGCGTGCTCGCCGAGCAGGTGCTCGAGCGCCGACACCTCGGCGCCGTCGGGATGGGCACCCTTCGAGGGTTGCGCCAGCTGTTGGGGGTCGCCGAGCAGGATCACGTCGGTGGCCGCGCCGCCCATCGCCACCACATTGGCCAGGCTCAGCTGCCCGGCCTCGTCCACCACGAGCACGTCGACGGCGTCGGTCAGGTCGGGCCGGGCCCACAGCCATGGCGTGCCCCCGACCACGTCGACCTCGCCGGCCGTGAGCAGCCGCACGACCTCCTCGTTGCTGCCCGTGCCGTGCACGTCGGGATGGCCGCACACCTCGTCGTCGCGCGCCTTCTGCACCACGGCCGCCGGCACGCCCCGCTCCCGTGCTGCGTCGGCGACCTCGGTGAGGAGGTTGCCGATCGCCTTGTGGCTCAGGGCGGTGACGCCGACCCGCTTCCCGTCGGCCACCAGGTCGAGGATCATGCGGGCGCCCGTGTAGGTCTTGCCCGAACCGGGCGGCCCCTGGATGGGCAGCACCGAGGGTCCGGGGTGCGGGGGCCGGCGCAGGAGCAGGTCGCGCACCGCTCGCCAGGGGCCGGGCGCGTCGATCCCGTGCTCGGCCACCCACTCGCCGGCGCGCTGCAGGGACCGGCGGAGGACGATGTCGCTGATCGGCGGCGCCGGGACGAGAGCCGTGGGATGGGGGGCCTCGCTCGCCTCTGACCGGCTCAGGTGCAGCACCCCGGCGGCGGCATCGAGGTGGACGAGCGTGCCCGCCGGTCGGCCGGTGCGGGGATCGTGCGGGGTCTGCCCCTCCCGCAGCTTGTGCTCCTGCTCGGGCGGGAACCGGTACGCGTGCACCAGCGACCGCTTCACCTGCTCGACCACGCCGGCGTGGGTGAGCCCGCCGATCGACTCGGTGTCGTCGATGAGATCCTCTTCGGTCATCGCCAGGCGGTTGAAGTGCGCCCACCACTCCGGCTTCGACTCGCGCCGATGCCAGCTGAGCAGCTGGGCCAGGAGCCAGCACGCGTGCTGCTCGTCGGTGCGCCGCTCCCGATCGAGGGGCACACCGTCGGTGAGGCGCTCGGCGAGCTCGGCGACGGCCTCCTCGAAGGCGGCCTGCGCCTCCCCGATCTCGCCCGAGGAGAGCGACGGGCGGCCGACGATGCCGGCCTCGGTCCGGCGCTCCTCGAGCCAGGCCCGCAGATGGAGGGTCGACTCGCAGTCGAGCCGGTTGTACTCGGCGATCTCCTCGAGGATGCGGGCCTCGCCGGTGTCGAGCCACGACTCGTAGGCGACGATGCTCGAGCCGCCGTCGGTGATGGCGCCGTCCCTGGGGGGCAGGAAGAAGCGCTCGATCTTCTTGAGCGAGTAGGAGTCCTCCGAGACCCGCACGCCCTGGCGCACGACGCGGAACAGGTCGACGAACACCTCGGCCCGGAGCAGCGTGTCGACCTCGTCCTCGCGGGTGCCGTGCTGGCCCATGAGCCGCTTCAGCGCGTTCGGCTCGTATGCGGCGTAGTGGTACACGTGCATGTCGGGCCACGCGGCGAGGCGGTCGATGAGCAGGTCGACGAGGTCTTCGAACGCACGCTTCTCCTCCGCCGGCGAGTGACCCCAGAACGGCCGGTACACGGGCTCGCCGGTGTCGAGCGTGACGATGCCGAGCAGGTACTCGAGCCCGTCGTCGCCGGCGAAGGGGTCGCCCTCGATGTCGAAGAACACGTCGCCCGGCGACGGTTCGGGCAGGAGGCTCAGCCCCCGGCCGGCCTCGACCGGGAGGATCTCGTAGGCGGGGACGCCCGAGGACCGCTGCTGCAGCTGCAGCCGGGCCTGGGCATGGAGGCGAGCCTTCGTGGCCTCGCTCATGGCCAGCTCGTCGAGCCGGGCCGGATCGCTCCACGCCAGCTCGGTGAGGGTGGTGATGCCGACGGTGCGGAGCCGGGCCGCCTGGTCGCGGCGCAGGCCGGCGACGAGCGACAGGTGGTCGTCGGCACGGCGCACGGCGGCGCAGTCGTCCTGCCACCGGCAGATGCCGCAGTGGCCGCACACCTCGGGATAGGTGGCGCGCGGGGGCCCGGTGACCGCCAGCAGCAGGTCGGCCCGGACGCGGCGCTCGTAGGCGGCGGCGTCGACGAGGCGGATGGTGTGGCGCTCCCGATCGCCGGTGACGACGTGGACGGCCGCGGGCGCCACGCCCTGCACGGCCTCGACCGCCCGGGCGTACTCGCACAGCTGCAGCACCGCCGCCGCCTTGACCCGCCGGGCGAGCTTGGTGTCGACCGGCTCGTAGGACCACGGGCCGAGGGAGCTCGGCACCTCCACCCGCTCGAGGAAGTCGGCATGGCCCCGCCAGGTGCCGTCGAAGAACGTCGCCTGGTACACCACGTCGACCCCGGCGGCCATCGCCGCCCGCGTCTCCCGGGTCGCCGTCTCGAGGCCCTCCACGCCCTTGCCGACCTCGATCACCGCGATGCTGCGGCCCTCGTCCTCCAGCCGGGCGAGGTGGAGGGCCTCGTGCTCGAGCCCTCGCCGGGTGAGCACGTCGAGCTCGGGATCGACCCGGTCGGGGCGGACCAGCTCGCCGCGCGCCGCCCGCAGCTCGAGCTGGGTCAGGTGGGCGCAGGCGAGGTGGCCCACCACGTCGGTGGGGCTGAGGACGATCCGGCCGTCGAGCTCCTGCACCCCTCGGACGGTACCGAGCGGGTGTGACGCTTATCCGAGACTGGCGTCGTGAGGGTCGGGGCCCCCGACGGCTCCGCGGTCTCCGCCAATGTCTCCGCCGTCGGGGGCCCCGACCCCTTCGGGTCCGGCATCCCCATCTTCACCACGTCTCCTCCGTCGGGGGCCCCGACCCCCCACGTCGGTCCGCGGGTTCCCGATCCGTCCCGAAATCGGCCTGTTCCGGGTATCCACAAATGACAAGCGTGTAATTGTCACACCCCCTCCGCATGATCACGGCATGCATGTGGAGACGGAGGTGCGGGCGGGGGGCGGAGATCTCGAGGGTCGCTTGCGAGCCGTGATGGCGGCCATGGCCGGGGGCGACCGGGGGGCGACCTTCGACCTGTACGCCGAGTTCGGGGGGCCGATCCGGGCGACGATCCGTCGCCTCCTGCGTCGCCTCGGGGTCGACTCGGCGCCGCCGGAGGACCTCGACGGCCTCGTGATCGACGCCTGCCTCGAGCTGCAGGGGTGCGCGGCGGCCTGGAACCCCGACGGCGGGGCGAAGCCCTGGGTGTGGGCCGAGCGCCGGCTGCTCACGATCGTGTCGCGGTGGGTCGGCCAGCACGCCGACGCCCTCGACGACCGGGAGGAACCGCTCGATCGTCTGGTGGCGGCGCCCGCCGGCGCCGCCGCCGAGCCCACCGCCGTGGAGATCCTGAACCGGCTCGACCATCCGACGTGCGTGCTGCTGCGGGAGGCGCTCGAGGCGGTGGCGTCGGACCGCGACCGCACGATCCTCCTCGAGGTCGGCCTGCAGCGGAGTCTCGGCGACACCTCGCCGGCGGTCACGGTCGGCCCGCAGGTCGATCTGCGGCCCGATGCCGTGCGCCAGGCGCTGCGCCGGATCCGGGTCCGGCTGTCGGCGTTGGCGGAGGCCGAACCCCGCTACGCCCCCCTGGCCGACCTCGCCCTGCTGCGCGTCTGACCATCCGCGCTCACGTCGCCCGCCGTTCCTAGCCTTCGGGTGCGGAGAGGGGAGGTCCCGGCATGGGCGACGACCCGGTGAGCTCGGACGTCGACGACGTCGCGCGCTTGTGGACGCGCCTGGCGGAGACCGCCGGGGTCGAGCGAGCCGCCATCCTCGACGAGCTGGGCGGGGTGCTGCTCGAGGCCGAGCGCGAAGCCGAGGCGGTGGCCGTGGTCGAGTCGGCCCGGGAGCTCTACGTCGAAGCCGACGACCCCGCCGAGGTCGCTCGCTGCGACCGCAACCTCGGGCTGCTCCTGCTGGGTGCCGACCGTCCCGAGGAGGCGATGGCCCGCTACGAGGCCGCCTGCACCGTCTACGACGCGCTGCTGCTGAGCGTCGACGCTGCGGGCTGCCGCCAGGCCATGGCCGAGATCACCGCCGCCGCCGGTGACGGTCCCCGGGCGGTGGCGCTGTTCGATCACGCGGCCGGGGCCTTCGCCGAGGCCGGCGACCTCGTGCGGGCCGGCTGGTGCCGGTTCGACGCCGCCGGCGTGCTGGTCGAGCTGGGGGCGCGCGACGTCGCCGACGCCGTGCTCGGCGAGGCGCGCGTGCTGTTCCGCGAGGAGCGCGCCTACCTCTTCGTCGCCCGGGTCGACTGCGTGCGGGCCGAGCTCGCTCGCCAGGCCGGTCGGTTCGACGAGGCCCTCGAGCTGTTGGCCGCGGCCCGTGCCGTCTTCGAGGCCGCCGGTTCCGACGGCGAGGTCGACCGGTGCGACGACGGCCGAGCCGAGGTGCTCATCGACGCCAGCCGGTCGGCCGAGGCCGTCGCCGAGCTCGAGGTGCACCGGGCCGAGCGCCGGGCGGGCGGCAACGCCGTGGGTGCGGCGTGGTGCGACCTGCACCTGAGCCGGGCCTACGAGAACCTCGGCCGGGTCGACGACGCGGTCAGCAGCCGGCGCGCCGCACGGGCCGTGTTCGACGCCGCCGGCTTCGACGAGGTCCTCGAACGGGCCGAGCTGGTGTCGCCGACCCCCTAGCCTCGCTCCCGCATGGCGGGGCGGCGTCTGGCAGCGGCGATGGTGGTGGCGGCCTTCGTGGCGTCCGTCTTCGCGCTGGTTCCGGCGCCGGCCATCGGCGACACCGACGGTCCGGCCGAGGGCGAGGTCCTCGCCTTCGGTGACGTCCTGCCGGTTCCCGGCTCGGCGGGCGAGGGCGTCGTCGACGCCGCCGCCACCGTCCTCGGCGCGGGCTGGTGGGCGGTCGACGGGGCGGGCATGGTCACCCCGTCCGGGGACGCGGTGCACCATGGCGATCTGCGGGGCCGGACTCCTGACCACGCCGTGGTGGGCATGGCGGCGACGCCGTCGGGGCGGGGGTACTGGTTGGTGGCGACCGACGGCGGGGTGTTCTCCTTCGGCGATGCCCGGTTCTTCGGGTCGACGGGCGCGATCCGGTTGAACGAGCCGATCGTGGCGGTGGCGGCGACGCCGTCGGGGCGGGGGTACTGGTTGGTGGCGTCGGACGGCGGCGTGTTCACCTTCGGCGACGCCCGCTTCGGCGGCTCCGCGGCCGGCACCGGGGCGACGGTCACCGACGCCGCGGCGTCGCCCGGCGGCGGGTATTGGGTGCTCGCGGCGGACGGGACGGTGCGGGCCTTCGGTGGCGCCCACCACGCCGGTGACGCCCGCGGCCGCGTGCGCGACGGTGCCGCCGTCGGTCTCATGGCGACGGCGAGCGGCGGTGGCTATCGCTTCGCCGTGGGGCCGGTGCGGGACACGGTGACGGTGTGGCAGCCCGGCGGCCTGCGGGGTGAGAGCCAGCTGTGGGCCGAGGACGTCGCTCGGGCGGCCGGGGCGCGGGCCGTGCTGCGCCACCGGGCCAACCTCGATCTCGACGCCGGCAGCGGCTGGCGGCTCCCGCTGTCCCTCGTCACCTACGAGCCCTCGACGGCACGTCCCCTTCTCGGCCCCTCCGGCGCGGCCGCCATCGGCCGGGGCGAGGTGGTGCTCGGCACCGCATCGGCCGCGCTCCGGCACGCGTCGATCGGTTCGGTGCTCACCTTCGTCGGATCCGACGGCCGGCTGCACCCGCGCCGGGTCGGCGCCGTCGTGCCCGACGCCCGCCTCGCGTGGGCCGAGGTGGCGCTGGCCACCGGCGATGCCGCGTCGATGGGCGTCAACCGGCCCTTCGCCGTCGACCTGTGGGGTGCGCCCCGGCCTACCCTCGACGCGGCGCTGGCCTCGGCGCCGCCCCCTCCGACGCGCCTCGGCATCGAGCGGGCGTGGGAGCCACCCGACCCCGACAGCACCCTCGCCAACGTCCCGCTCAAGCGACTGGCCGGCGAGGTTGCGTACCGCCACGGCGCCGGTGACGGCGTGACCCTCGATCCATCCTGGGTGCGAGCCAACATCGCCACCGAGCGGGTGCCGGCTCTCGGCTCGGTGACCTGCCACCGGGCGATGCTCCCGGCGCTACGAGGCGCGCTGACCGAGGTGGTGCAAGCGGGCCTCGCCGGCGGGCTGGGCCGCTACGGCGGCTGCTATCACCCGCGGCTGATCCGGGGCGGCGACAGCGGCGGGTTCCTGTCGCGCCACAGCTACGGCGTCGCCGTCGACCTCAACATCACCCGGAACGCATTCGGCGGGCGGGTGGAGATGGATCCCCGCATCGTCGCCATCTTCCGGCGATGGGGCTTCGCCTGGGGCGGCACCTGGGTCCGGGCCGACGGCATGCACTTCGAGTACCGCGGCTGAAGACCGGGGGGTGGGGAGGAGCCTCGGGAGCCGGCCCGTTGACGGGCGGCTTGACAGGCAAGTCGATGCTTGCCTAACGTTCGGGGCGCCGTGGGAGATGTCTTCAAGGCCCTCGCCGATCCCACCCGGCGGACGATCCTCGACGAGCTCGCGGAACGAGACGCGCAGACCCTGTTCGAGATCTGTGCCCGGCTCGCGACCAGGCACGGCCTGGCGTCCACCCGACAAGCGATCTCGCAGCACATCGCCGTTCTCGAGGCCGCCGGTCTCGTCACGACGAGACGCGAGGGTCGGTACAAGTTCCATCACCTCGACACGACACCGCTGCGCGAGGTGACCCGGCGGTGGCCGATCACCGAAGAGGAGGAGTGACCGTGAAGATCAACGTGATGAGCGTCATGGTCGACGACCAGGCCAAGGCGCTGCGCTTCTACACGGAAGTGCTCGGGTTCGTGAAGAAGCGTGAGATACCTCTGGGCGAGCACTCGTGGCTCACGGTCGTCTCGCCCGAGGCGCCCGAGGGCACCGAGCTCTCGCTCGAGCCCGACGAGCATCCGGCGGCGCGGCCGTTCAAGCAGGCGCTCGTCGAGGACGGCATCCCGTTCACGTCGTTCGCCGTCAGCGACGTCGGCTCCGAGTACGACCGACTCGTCGGACTGGGCGTGCGGTTCACCCAGCCGCCGACGGACATGGGGCCCGTCACAACGGCCGTCTTCGACGACACGTGCGGCAACCTCATCCAGATCGCGAGCGAGAGCACCTGACGTCTCCGCAGCGACGCGGTCGAGGGCTTGTTCACGGTGGCGATACGGCGATGCCGAGCGATGCGGCGGCGAAGATCTTGGGGACGCCGGCTTCGTAGAACGTCTCGAGCTCGACGATCTCGAAGCCGGCTCCGGTGAGGAGGTCGGCGATCGGCCGTGTGAGGTGACAGCCCCCGGCGATCCGCTTCTGGATCGGCTCGAACCGGCGCTGGCGACGCTGCACCGGTTCGTCGGGTGCGAGGCCGTGCTCGACGAAGTGGAGGGTGCCTCCGGGCTCGAGCACGCGACGCAGCTCCGCCAGCGCCGCGGTGACATCGGGGATCGTGCAGAGCGTCCAGGTGGACAGGGCGCAGTCGCAGCTGTCGTCGGCGAGCGGCAGCGCCTGTCCGTCGAGGCCGGCCCGCTCGACGGGGACGGTCGCGGCAGCGAGGCGCTTGCGGGCCAGCGTCCAGCCGAGGTCGGCCGGCTCGATCGCGTGCACGACGGTGACGGCAGCGGGGTAGTGCGGCACGTTGAGCCCTGACCCGAAGCCGATCTCCACCACCTCGCCACGGAGGTCGGCACAGACGCGCGCACGGAGCTCCCTCGCCTGCCCCGTCGCGCACGCCACGTTGATGATCCGCGGCAGCACCTTCTCGGCGTAGATGCCCATCGCCCGGACCTCCTCGGCGCGCTCGGTCGGTGAAGCCGACCGATGAGTGCCGAACCGACGATAGGGGGTTCGTGGATCGGCGCCGCCGTCGACCCTCGCCGACTTCGCCTACTAGCCACTGAGTGGTTAGTGTGCGCTCGTGAGCTTGGTCGCGCACGGACTGTTGGGATTGCTGGAGGGTCGCCCGAAGCACGGCTACGAGCTGCGCCGGTCGTTCGACGAGCGGCTCGCGGGGGGCCGGCCGCTCCGCTCGGGCCAGGTGTACTCGACGTTGGGCCGGCTCGAGCGAGACGGTCGAGTGGACGAGGTCGGTGGGGAGCAGGGCCCGGGTCCGGAGCGGCGCCTGTACGCGATCACGACGGCCGGTGTGGCTGAGCTGGAGCGGTGGCTGACGACGCCGGAGCCGCCGGAGCCGTACTTGCAGAGCGTGGTGTTCGCCAAGGTGGTCGTCGCCCTCTCGTCGGGACGCTCGGCGCAGGCCGTGCTCGATGCGCAGCGCGAGCAGCACGTCGCGGCGATGCGGACGCTGACGAGGGAGAAGGAGCACGCCGAGCTCGCCGGCGTGGTGCGAGCGGACTTCGCGCTGCTGCACCTCGACGCGGATGTCCGTTGGATCGATCTGACGCTGGCGCGCTTGGCACGCCTCGGGAAGGAGCTTCGGCCGTGAGCGAGCGAGGGACGAGCGAGCGAATCGTGGGCACGAGCACGCCTCCTGCCGTGGAGGCCCGCGGATTGAGCCGGGTGTATGGCGACGGGCCCGATGCCGTCCACGCGCTCCGTGAGGTCGACCTGTCGATCGGGGCCGGTGAGTTCCTGGCGGTGATGGGTCCGTCGGGCTCCGGCAAGTCGACCTTGCTGCACCTCGTCGGCGGCCTCGACCGCCCCGACACCGGTGAGGTGCTGATCGAGGGCAAGGCGCTGGCGGAGCTGGACGACGAGGCGCTCGCGCACCTCCGCCGCCGGCGCATCGGGTTCGTGCTGCAGTTCTTCAACCTGTTCCCGCTCCTGAGCGCGCGCGAGAACGTCGCCTTCCCGCTCCTCCTCGACAGCCGAGACGACGCACTTGCGCTGGCCGACGCAGCACTGGAGCGAGTCGGGCTGTCCGAGCGGGCGCAGCACCGACCGAACCAGCTGTCCGGCGGCGAGCAGCAGCGAGTGGCCGTCGCCCGCGCCCTGGTCAGCCAGCCGGCGGTGGTGCTCGCCGACGAGCCGACCGGCTCGCTCGACTCCCTCGCCGGTGAGGACGTGCTCCGCCTGCTGCGGGCCGCCGCCGACGACGGTCAGGCCGTGCTGCTCATCACCCACGACGCCCCCGCCGCCGCGTACGCCGATCGCGTCGTACGCCTCCGCGACGGCGCCGTGGTCCCGTCGGCCGACGACGCGGCAAGCGTGACCGGGTGAACGACTCGCTCCGGCTCGTACGCATCCTCGCCTGGCGCCGCCTGGCCGATCGGCCGCTGCGCAGCTGCCTGACGGCGGGCGGCGTCGCAGTCGGCGTCGCGTT